>NZ_JBEOWF010000129.1:0-1005 GCF_040295925.1 Streptomyces sp. NPDC002588 | reverse complement strand
CAGGGCGGTCAGGACCGCGCGCGGCGCACGCCGACCCATTTACTGTGCCCCCGGCGCACGGCGAAGCCGCGCTGAGTTGCTGTCGGGGATCTTGATGGGCGAGGTCAGCTGCCGAGGGTTCGCCAGGATTTCGACCGGGGGATCCCCTGCTGGTCCAGGAAGGTCTGGAAGGCGGTCGGCGGTCTCGGTGAAGAGGCTCCCTCGGTCGCTGACCGGCCGCTGAGGCGTTCTATGTTCACGGCGATGGCTGTGAGCACGTGTTGCAGGTGGGCTTTCGGCTGTCCTCGGTAGCGGCGGTGGCGCATGCCGTGTCCGTGGGCGAACTCGTTGATGGTGCCCTCGACTCGGGAGCGGACCGCGTAGCGGGTCTTCCAGTCGGGTGTCTACTGCTCGGCGCGGACGCGGAGTTGCAGGTCGCGGAGTTCTCGTGGGGGAAGCCCACGGTCCGGGCGCTGTCGGCGGTGGTGGTGCAGCGGGTGCGTGCCGGGCATGGGCGGCACTGGCTCTTGGTGAACCGGGCCACGATCAGCGGGGCGGCGGTGGGCGAGGAGGTCGGGTCGGGGCCGTGCCAGCCCGCGCTGGCCTGGCCCTGGGGGCAGGTGACCTGTCGGCGGTCGAAGTCGATGTGGAAGTCGTCCCGGTCGAAGCCTTTGCGGTGCTGGCGGGTGAGGTTGCCCGGCAGTGGGCCGCTGACGGCGATCTGGTGTTCGCGGGCGGCTCGCTCCAAGCTTAGGGCCTCGGCTGCCCGGCCATGTCCAGTAAGTCTTGAGCCAGTCAAGGATCTAATGAGTCAGAAGTGTCAACTGAGTCCTGAGACCTCACACCACGCCCCCTGCGCTACTTCGCCCTCGACGGCACAGACCACCCCACCCACAAGGCCCAGGGCGGATCGCAGTCGGGGCAGGAACCACTTAGCTTGACTCTGACGCGTAAATATCACCAGGTCAGGGTGGGTGTGGACATGACTGTGTGCCCGGTGGCCGCGGAGGACCGCCGGGTGTTCGG
>NZ_JBEOWF010000128.1:0-1010 GCF_040295925.1 Streptomyces sp. NPDC002588 | reverse complement strand
ACCCAGGCCCCCGACCTCACCGAGGTCCAGCAATACCTCGACGGCATCGGCGTCGCCAAGTTCAAATGGCCCGAACGCATCGAACCCATCGACGAATTCCCCCTGACCAACATCTCCAAAGTCGACAAACGCGCCCTGCGCGCCAGGATCACAGCCGTACTCGCCGCCGAAGACCCACGGTGACCCCCACACCACACCGCACCCACGGGAAGGAACCCACATGTCCGACACCGTGACCACCGAGCACCTCGGCGAACGGGCCGCCCTGAGCCTCGCCGCAGCCGACTTCACCGACATCCCCGGCGGACTCCCCGTACTCAAGAACGGCCAGACACTCGGCGCCATCGCCGTCGCCGGCAGCACCCCCAGGAACGACATCACCCTCACAGAAGCCGGCCTCGCCGCACTCGACCCCACCTGACAGCCCCACCAACCCCGAACTCCCGCAGGGCGGCAGGCCTGACGATCCCCTGGCCGCCCTGCGGGTCACCCACGTTTCCGCCTCTCACGTGCACAGGCCCCGCCGTCATCTCCTGACGGCGAGCCATCCCCGTATCCCAACCAGCAGGCCGAAGTCCCTGCGGCCGCCATCTCGGAGTCGGAAAGGTCGGCACACGCCCGGCCGACGTCGCGTGCGACTCGACGGGAGCCTTCTGGTGCCCCGGCCGTCAGTGGCGTCCGCACCGGGGTGACTTTGATGTCGAATTTTAACCACTATCGAAGAAGGGGAGGCGTGGCAACGCCTCCGACCTGGCTACCATCATCAGCATGACGAAAAGCGCGCGAACGACCGCAGGGGACTCCGCACCCGGCAGCAAGGCGAAGGAGGCCCCGGGCGGCCGGTCCACGAGTCGGCGCGAGCTCGTCGAGAACGAGATGTTCGAACAGGCTTCCCGGCTGTTCGCCGAGCGAGGGTTCGCCGGGACCAACCTGGGAGACATCGCCGAGGCCATGGGCATCACACGCCCCGCTCTGTACTACTACGTGAAGAGCAAGGACGATCTGCTCGC
>NZ_JBEOWF010000127.1:0-1051 GCF_040295925.1 Streptomyces sp. NPDC002588 | reverse complement strand
CCTCCTACACCGACGAGGGCAAGAAGACCGCACAGCAGCAGACGTTCAACTTCCTGGCCTCCGCCCCGCAGGTCGTCAGCAACCCGGGCGCCAACGTGGTGACCGAGGACTACACGGCCTGGTCGACGCGGACGGTGAAGTACGTCTACAAACCGGTGTTCTGGAACATGAACATCACCGTGCCCAAGCGCTTCGCCACCGCCGACACCGCGCAGGCCGTCGAGGACGCGATCAAGGACTGCTACCACGGCATCAAGAAGGTCTCCGATGTCCAGGCCGCCATCGCGTCCTGGAAGTCCAGCGGCGGTGACCAGCTCACCGACTGGTACCAGACCGCCGTGCTGGAGAAGAGCGGCAGCGGCCAGTAGCAGACGACGGCGTGCGGAACGGCCGCGTGGCAGCGGCCGCCGCACAGCGAGGAGGAGCAGTGGCCGCAACGATCACCACCAAGGACAAGAAGGAATCCACGTCGGCAGCGGTCGAGGGCGGCGAGGAGTCCGTTTCCCGGGCGAACCGCATGAGTCTGCGGTTGCAGCTGCGCCGGGACAAGTCACTGATCATCATGACCCTGCCGGCGGTCGCGCTGCTGCTGGTCTTCAACTACGCCCCGCTCTTCGGCCTCATCACCGCCTTCGAGTACTACGACCCGCTGGTCGGGGTGGTGCACAGCGACTGGGCCGGCCTCGACCAGTTCCGGCAGCTCTTCAACGACCCGCTGTTCTGGGAGGCATTGCGCAACACCCTCTGGCTCAGCTTCGTCCAGCTGATCCTCTTCTTCCCCGTGCCGATCGGGCTGGCGCTGCTGCTCAACACGGTCCTCAGCGAACGGCTGCGGAACTTCATCCAGTCCGTGGTCTACCTGCCCCACTTCTTCTCCTGGGTGCTGGCCATCACCATCTTCCAGGAGATGCTCGGCGGCGCCGGAGTGCTCAACCACTTCCTCGCCCAGCACGACGTGGGCCCCTGGAACATCATGACCAACCCGGACACCTTCGCTCTGCTGGTCACCTCCCAGGCCGTGTGGAAGGAGGCCGGCTGGGGCGTCATCGTC
>NZ_JBEOWF010000126.1:0-1097 GCF_040295925.1 Streptomyces sp. NPDC002588 | reverse complement strand
CCGGTGACGCCGTAGTTCGACACCGACGGCCGCCCGCTGATCACCGAACCGTAGGGCCGGTCGGAGGGGTCCAGGCGCAGGTCGGTGCAGCGGGGGTCGGCGTCCGTCCGGTAGGTGGTGATGACCGGCGTCAGCACACTGCGCCGCCGGTCCGAGGCATCGCCCGAGCCGTCCTTGGACCGCTTGCGGGCCGCGAGCTGGCCGGCGACGAGTTCCCGCGCCCGCTCGTCGATCCGTGCGACCCGGGTCCACTGGGCCGCCCGGTAGCGGTCGAGGAACCCGGCCGGGTAGTGCGAGCCCTCGGGCGCCTCGCCGAAACCGTTCGCCGGGTTGTACGGATCGAGGTCGGCGTCCACCGAGAAGGGGTCGTTCTCGTCGGTGACCGAGGCGTCGATCATGGACAGGAGCAGCCGTCCCTGGCCGGGGTGCGGCGCGACCAGCACCAGCCCGTCCGGCGCCGGCATCGGCGCCTCACGCAGCTTCACCGGCGCCCCGCCCGGTGTCCGGGCGATACGCTCCGCGGGGGCCGTGAGTGCCTGCTCGGTGTAGAACGAGTAGAGGCCGGCGCCCCCGGAGTGGCCGATCAGCACGATGTGCTCGAACCCGCGCTCACGCAGGAACTCCATACCGGCGGCGACGTCCAGCAGCGCGGTCTCGTGCACCAGCCGCAGGTCGTTGCCCACTTCGCGGCCGGCCTGCGCCCAGACGGAGTGTCCGGCTGCGAGCAGGCCGGGGATCAGGGGGTGACGCTGCAGATCCTGACGCGGGTGCATGAGGCAGAACACCGTCCGGCTCGCCGCGGCCGGCTCGTAGAGAGTGCCCCGGGACACCTCACCGTCATACGAGATCAGCGTGTGCAGACTGAGGGCGGTCCTGTCGGGCAGACGCGCCGGGCGCCAGTCCGTCGCCAGCGTCGCCCTGCCGCGGCCGGAGGGGACCCGGCCCGGTGTCGAGCCGACCGTACCTTCCGTACTCATGCTTCCACCCTCAGGACGTTGCGGTCGAACTGCGTGATCCGGCCTTCCAGGCCGCCGGCGGGCAGGGTGAACCACACGGCCAGGTTCAGCCCGGACTCCTTGCGCCGGAACTCGAAGGGC
>NZ_JBEOWF010000125.1:0-1294 GCF_040295925.1 Streptomyces sp. NPDC002588 | reverse complement strand
CCCACTCCGCTGTCGAAGGAACTCCTCACCGGTGAGATGGACGAGGACGAGGTCCGTCTGCTTCCCGAGGAGGACTTCGACGACCTCGGGGTGGACCTGCAGCTGGGAACGCCGGCCCAGGCGCTGGATCTCGTCGGGCGCAAGGTCCACGTCGGCGGGTCACGCCTCCCCTACGACGGGCTGATCATCGCCACCGGCTCCGCGGCGGTCCGTCCTCGCGGCTGGTTCGGTCTGGAGGGTGTGCATACGCTGCGCACGCTCGAGGAGGCCCGGCGCATCAAGCAGGCCATGAGCAGTGGCAGGCCTTCCGTGGTGGTGGTGGGGGCGGGTTTCATCGGCCTGGAGGTCGCCGCGGCCGCGCGCCATCACGGTCTCGAGGTCACGGTGGTCGAGGCCGCGGCGGTCCCGTTGCAGCGGGCGGTGCGCGCGGAGCTGGCGCAGCCGGTGGTGCGTCTGCACCGTGACCATGCGGTGCGGGTGCTGTGCGGGGTCGGGGTGGCACGGATGCTGGGCTCGGACCGGGTCGACAAGGTCGAGCTCACGGACGGCACCGTCCTGGACGCCGGTCTCGTCGTCGTCGGTGTCGGAGCCAGGCCCGCCACCGGGTGGCTGGCCGGCTCCGGGCTCGCTCTCGACGACGGGGTCATCACCGATGCGACGCTGCGGACCACGGCTCCCGGGGTCTACGCGGTCGGAGACGCGGCCCGCTGGCCCCACCCCGGCGGCGACTCCGTCCGGGTCGAACACTGGACCAACGCCCGTGAGCAGGGACGGCGGGCGGCGCTGAACCTGCTCGACCCGCAGGCCGCGGAACCCTACAACGGGGTGCCGTACGTGTGGTCCGACCAGTTCGGGCAGCGCTTCCAGAGCGCCGGCACGGCACACGGCGAACACCTGCACTTCCTCAGCGGAGGCCCTGAGGAAGAGACGTATGTGGCTCTGCTCGGTGACGGCGTGAAGGTCATCGGTGCCGCCGGGTTCGGCGGCCATCCGCGGCAGTTCACCAAGGCCCGGCGGCTGGTCACCGCGGGCACCCCCTGGCCGGAGGCCACAGGCCACAACCAGTGACCGGCCACGCGTCCCCAACGGTCCGGGGAGAAAGAAAGGCAATTCATGGTCACCAGTGTCGATTCGGCGGTTGCGGAAATGCGTGACGCTTCCCGGGAGGGGTTGCTGCGCACGCTCGGCGATGTCGAGAGGCGGGTGCTGTGGCTGGCGACCGCGATCGTCGATCACGCGAACCGGGTGCGGCCCAATCCCACGGGGCTGAAGGTGGGTGGCCATCAGGCGTCGA
>NZ_JBEOWF010000124.1:0-1422 GCF_040295925.1 Streptomyces sp. NPDC002588 | reverse complement strand
ACCCGACGCCCTCCCCCAAGGCCACCTCCGCGAACGCCACCTCCACCTCCTCGCCACCCTCATCGGCGACACCCCCCTACAAACCGCCGACGGAAACTGGCGACAGGCCCACGACGCCACCACCCCCACCCCCCGCTCCCACAAATGGGTCGACCCCGTCTCCCGGCCTCAGGCCCCACCGCACACCGACACGGTGGCCGCTCGCGTTCACCCAAGTGACGACGACGTCCCAGCGGGACCCTTCACCGTGGGAACCCTCTGGTCTAACGCACCCGAGCTGCCTGACTTCGGGCTGATCAGCATGGGCGGCGGGCGCGCCTTCCCGCTGGCCTATCCGGAATCCAGCCCCGAGGACACGTGGAGCGACCCCGAGCAGGGCCACCGCGACTACAACGACATGTCGGAGCGCACGGAGCGGTACCTGGGCAAGATCGCGCAGCGCGCCGAGGAGACCCGGCTGTCAGCCACGGCGTCCACCGAGGAGAAGGCGGCCGCCGTCCGGTGGCTGGAGACGAACTCCGCGCTGACGGGGGACAGCTGGCGTCCCGAGTACCGCAGCGAGTTCCTGCGGATGCAGATGCGGCTCGGAGAGAGCGGACTGCTCGACGACCTGCCCCGCGAACTCGTGGTCAACCCGAACTGGGAGAGAGATCGCAAGGTACCGGGCCCCGAGGACACGCTGTGGGCCCTGGTCGACCCCGCCGACCCGACCGGCCCGGTGGGCGGTTCGCTGCGCGGCACCGACGGAGTGTCCCACCGGTTCCACCAGTGGCTCGACCAGGAGGGCGGTAGCAGTATCGCCCTGGGCAACTGGGCGTTCGACCAGGCCGGCGGGTCCGTCAACCAAGAGTCCCGACGCTTCAAGGTGCTGGTCAGCCACTTCCGACCGTCGACGGCCGAGAACGGCTATTTCCTGCTCGGTGGGCCCGACCCCGACCGCTCATGGTCCCCTGACGGCAACGACAGTTACCCGGTCTCCGTGTTCGCGCCCTGGATGGTGCGGAACGCCGCCGCCCAGCACGCCTTCACCTACGAGGTGCTGAACCGGGTGAGGATGCCGAACGTCGACGCGCAGCGCGGGGTCGTCCAGCTGATCCGCCTGGAGAAGCGGGACCTGCTGGAGGACCAGAACGGCGGCGGCACGCTGACCCTGGGGCAGTCGGTGGAGATGTCACGGGGGCCTGCGGAGTCGTACAGCCTCCTCACGCCGTACAAGGACCCCACGGACGAGAGCAGCCACACGCTCGGCCCCTTCTGGGTGACGTCCCAAGAAGTGCCGCTGCACCATGTGTTCGGCACGTTCCTCCAGAGCCGACCCGACTCAGATCCGGACCGCTCGCTCTTCCTCGGCGAGGGCGAGAACGAGTTCCTCGCGCTGGGCGAAGGCGCGCCCATCACCTACCACGGCACCGACACCCCACC
>NZ_JBEOWF010000123.1:0-1433 GCF_040295925.1 Streptomyces sp. NPDC002588 | reverse complement strand
AGAGTGCGGAACGTGACCTTCTGTCCGGCTTGTGATCGCTCGATGGTGTGACGTTGGGGTATTGCGGCCGGTCAGGCGTTCGGCGTTCGCTGGGTTGTGGCATGAGCATGCGCAAGCCGTATCCGAGTGATCTCACCGGCGAGCAGTGGGAGCTCGTGGAACCTGTGATCGCGGCGTGGAAGGCACGGCATCCGTCGGTCAGCGGGCACCAGGGCAAGTACGCGATGCGGGAGATCGTGAACGCGATCCTCTACCAGAACCGCACGGGTTGTCAGTGGGAGTTCCTGCCGCACGACATGCCCCCGCCCGGAGCGGTGAAGTACTACTTCTACCTCTGGCGCGACGAGGGTACTGACCAGGACATTCACGATCTGCTGCGCTGGCAGCTGCGGGAGAAGCGGAAGCGATTAGCCGACCCGAGCCTGGTGGTCCTGGACACACAGAGCATCCACGCCGCCGTCGGCGTCCCCGCCACGACGACCGGCAAGGATGCCGCGAAAAGGGTGCCGGGCAGGAAGAGATGCCTGGCCGTGGACGTCTTGGGCCTCGTCATCGACTGCGTCGTCCTGCCCGCCTCCGCGCACGAGAACACCGCCGGCATCGCCCTGCTGGACGGCGTCGCCGGACAGTGCGGCGGCACGGTGACCAAGGCCCTGGTCGACCAGGGCTTCAAGAAGAAGGTCGTCGAGCACGGCATGACCCACGGCATCGAAGTGGAGATCGTCGAACGCAACCCGGACCAGAGCGGCTTCGTTCCGCAGGCCAAGCGATGGATCGTGGAGCAGACGAACGGGATCCTGATGTTCTACCGCCGTCTCGTCCGCGACTACGAACACCGGCCCGCCTCCTCCCGCTCCCGCGTCCTGTGGGCGATGACCTCCGTCATGAGCCGCCGCCTCACCGGAGCCACCCTCACGCCCTGGAGGACCGCATGAGCGAGAACCCACAGGTCCAACCCGTCCTGGACCGCATCGATACCCGCGAGCACGAACTGGCCGCCCAGGCGGAGCAGTTGAGGGCCCGCATCGAAGAACTCGCCCAGCAGCTCGGCGAGATGGACGCTGAGACCGAGAACCTGCGCATCACCCGCAAGACCCTCCTCGCTCTCCCCATGCCCTCACCCGCCGCCGAGCCGGAGGCGCCCGACATCCCGGTCCACCCCGCCTACCAGCAGATACTCACCGCCCTGGCCGACGCGGGCCGGCCGATGCGCGCCCGCGACCTCTGCCAGGCCCTCGACCTGCCGATCCTCCCCAAGAACACCGAGGGCATCCGCTCCAAACTGAAACGCCTGGTCAGCCGGGGCATCCTCGCCGAAACCGAACCCGGCTTGTTCGCCCGCCCGGACGCCTGAGGAGCATCCCCCGCCCGCGACCAGCAGTCCTTCCCCAACCGCAATTACGAAACGGACAAGAGCTCACGTTCCGCACTCT
>NZ_JBEOWF010000122.1:0-1557 GCF_040295925.1 Streptomyces sp. NPDC002588 | reverse complement strand
CCTGCCCGACTGCGGGCACTGGGCCATGATCGAACAGAAGGAGGCCTGGGAAAGCGCCGTCCTGGCGTTCCTCACCCGCCCGGAGACCGGCTGAGCGGCAGACCGCACGACAGTGCCCGGGGCACGTGGTGTCCCGGGCACTGTCATGTCATGTCAGTCCGTGGTCCCGGCCATGTCCAGGACGGCGAGGTAAAGGTGACGAGGCGTCGCAGTCCGTCCGACGCGCGATCTGAACTCGGCCTCACCACCTGCGGCTGACACTCGCCCGACGTATACCGCTCTCCGGAAGAACTCTTCCGGGAAGCGGTACGGTTTGGGTGCCCAAAGAATGGACCGGTCACCCCAAAGAATGCGTGCACGACCCTTTCTCCGCGGACTGGGGCATTGATACCTTGTCGTCGGCGCCGAACTAGAATTGATTTCAGTGTGAGCAGAGAGGCACCGACGATGACGTCTGCCCTTCGCCTGGAACCCCGATCCGAGACGGACCACCCCGCGCTGCCGCCGTCGATGATGGAGCGCGTCACCCTGATCATGGACCTCTTCGAGAGGCCACAGACCCGTCTGACGCTCGAATCGGTCTCGCGCCGGACACACCTGCCGCGGTCGACCACCCATCGCATACTCGACCAACTGGTCCGGCTGGACTGGCTCCAGCACACGGTGGCCGGGTACCGGCTGGGACCGCGGGCGCTCGGCCTGGGCGGGCGCGAGATCGGACACAGCGCACTGCGGGCCGCCGCCGCACCACACCTGCTGGACCTGGCCGTACGCACCAAGATGGTCGTCCATCTCGCCGTGCTCGACGGGCCGGAGATCTACTACCTGGACAAGGTGGGTGGCCGGGCCGCCGTGGACATCCCGTCGCGGGTCGGCGGCAGGGCGGTCGCGCACTGCACCGGGCTCGGCAAGGCCATGCTCGCCTGGCTCAGCCCCGAGGAGATCGACGCCCGGTACGCGCAGGTGATCGAGCGGCGCACACACCACAGCATCGGCCGTGTCGACCACCTCCACCGGGAACTGCGGACCGTGCGCCACCGGGGCGGCCTGGCGATCGACCGGGGTGAGTGTTTTCCCGACCTCGGATGCGTCGGTCTCGCGCTGCGCGGCCCCGATGGGCCCGTCGGGGCGATATCGGTCGTCGGTGACGGCGGTTCCCCGCTGGAACTCGTCGCCCCCCTGGTGGTCAAGGTCGTGCGGACCGTGTCAGAGGAACTCTTCGGCACACCGTGGTCCCACCGCCGGGACGTGCCGCACGCAGTCGGCTGACGGCGGCCACACCCCGCCGGACACCGCGCGGTCTCCGGAGCGGCCGGCGCCGGCCCCGTACGCACCCTCACTGGAACGGCCGTGGCCGAGCGGACAACGGAATGCCCCGGGACCACACCCCGGGGCATTCCTTCTGCGTTTCCGCCTCCGGCCCGGCCGAGTCGGCAGGACGGGCCTGGGGGCCGGTGGCGGATCCGGTCGCGGTGGTGTCAGACGGTTGCGACCGGGGTGAGGGGGCTGCCTTGTGTGCCGGGCAGGTTGAGTGGGGGTGCGGTGAGGAGGAAGCGG
>NZ_JBEOWF010000120.1:0-1642 GCF_040295925.1 Streptomyces sp. NPDC002588 | reverse complement strand
CGACAGCAACTCAGCGCGGCTTCGCCGTGCGCCGGGGGCACAGTAAATGGGTCGGCGTGCGCCGCGCGCGGTCCTGACCGCCCTGTTCCAGGGCCAGTTGCGTCGTAACAGTGGAACTGTCCGTTCCGGACGAGACCGATGACTCTGTGATGCCTCCGAGCTCGCACGACAGCATGGTACTGAGGGCCGTCCACGGGAACCGTGGAGTGTTGCCATGAGCACGCGCGTCAGATTCTGCGAACTGCCTTGGCCCTCCCGGAACGGCACCGCGAAGCGAGGACCGAACAGAAGCGGAGCCCTGGCCATGGATGTCCTTCACGAACGCTGCGCCGGGATCGACATCAGCAAGCGGGACGCCAAGGTGTGCGTACGCACCCCCAACCCCAAACGCAAAGGGACGTTCACCCAGCAGACCACGACCTTCGGCGCCACCACCAACGCCATTGTCGACCTGCGTGAACACCTCCTCGACGCGGACGTCACCCTGGTGGTGATGGAGGCGACCGGCGACTACTGGAAGCCCTTCTACTACCTGCTGACCGAGGAACTGAACGTCATCCTGGTCAACGCCCGTCAGGTGAAGAACCTGCCCGGCCGCAAGACCGACGTCTCCGACGCCGCCTGGCTGGCCCAACTCGGCTCCCACGGCCTGGTGCGGGCCTCCTTCGTGCCGCCACAGCCCGTACGCGAGCTGAGAGACCTCACCCGGACCCGAAGCCAGCTCACCCGCGAACGCGCCCAGGTCGTACAGCGCCTGGAGAAACTGCTGGAGGACGCCGGCATCAAACTCTCCGCCGTCGTCTCCGACCTCATGGGAGTCTCCGGCCGCGCCATGCTCCAGGCCCTGATCGACGGCCAGCGCGATCCGCGCGTCCTCGCCGACCTGGCCAAGCGCCGCATGCGCAGCAAGATTCCCGAGCTGAGCCAGGCGCTGACCGGCCGTTTCCGCGAACACCACGCCTTCCTGACCCGCGTCTATCTCGACCAGTACGACCACCTGTCCGGTGCCGTCCGGCAGCTGACGGCCCGCATCGAGGAGGCGATGACCCCTTTCCGTCCGGCGCTGGACCTGCTGGACACGATCCCGGGAGTGAACCGGGCGGTGGCGGAAGTGATCGTGGCCGAGACCGGGGGTGACATGGACCGGTTCCCCTCGGACAAGCACCTGGCCTCCTGGGCCGGGCTGTGTCCGGGACACCACGAATCGGCCGGCCGGATCCGCAGTACCCGGGTCCGGCCCGGCAACCCCTACCTGAAAGGAGCACTGGGGATGGCCGCGTTCGGAGCGGCACGGACCAAGGACTCGTTTTTGCAGGCACGCTACAAGCGGCTGACCGCCCGCCGCGGCCCGATCAAGGCACTGGTCGCCGTCGAGCACTCGATCATCACCGCGATCTGGCACATGCTCAACGACAACGTGCCCTACCACGAGCTCGGCGGCGACTACTTCACCCGCCGCGACCCCGAACGCGCCACCCGCCGGGCGATCAACCAGCTCAACCAGCTCGGCTTCACCGTCACCCTCAACCCGAGGGAAGACACAGCCTAACCGGCAGCCCGAACACCCGGCGGTCCTCCGCGGCCACCGGGCACACAGTCATGTCCACACCCACCCTGACCTGGTGATATTTACGCGTCAGAG
>NZ_JBEOWF010000119.1:0-1647 GCF_040295925.1 Streptomyces sp. NPDC002588 | reverse complement strand
GCGGGAGGCGAGCAGGCGCAGGGCGGGCTGGTGGCGCTGGCGTTGTCGCAGTACGCGGAGCGGGCGTCGAAGGACCTGTCGTACGTCGCCGCCCGCGCGGGGAAGTCGTTGCAGGGCGTGGTGGACGCGACGACGGCGTACTTGAACGGCGATGAACAGATGGCGATGGAGGCGCAGCGCAACACGCTGAAGGCGCCGAAGCTGGACATGCCGGGGGCGGGCAAGACGTGATCAAGCCGGAGGAGATCCCCCAGTTCACCGGGAATCTGTTCCAACTGGAGCTGGACCACGCCGCGTTGAAGAAGGACGCGGGCACCGTCCGGGCTGCCCGTTGAAAAAAATGGATTCCGTGATGGCTGAGGTGCATCGGATCAATATCGACGACCCCGAGGTCGATATGGATATGGGGCGGCGATTGCTGTACTGCGGCGAACCCTTCACGGGCGAGGTCGAGGAGTTTTCGGCGATTCTCGAGTGGCTCTGAAGGGGACATTCCTGTCCAGCCGGGAGTGGGATGAACAGGGCCGGCCCACAGAGGTGTGGGGCAAGGAGGACGGCTGAGATTTCGGCAGTGTGGACGGTTCAAGGAAGGTTCGATCGCCATTCCGGCCGACGGTCCCACATATCCGTAAGGGAAATCCAGTGTCCATCCTCATGCGTGCGCCGCGTGAATGCGCCTCCTGGTTCTGGGACCTGGAAGACCATGCGCCACCTGGTCTGCGATCTGCGCTCGACACCGCTGCGCGGATGTCCGCGATTCTGCAGAAGCATGAACTCCTGCAGCCGACCATGCTGGAATGGTTCTGGCTTGTGCCCGAGATGGGCGGAGCGGTGGGCAAGGCGAGCCTGGGGCTCATGCGGCCGTTGGACGATGAGTGGACTGTTCGGAGGGTCGAGGGGTTGCGTCCTGTCGCCTTTCCGGAAGCCGAGTTCAGCGGCTTCCTCGTGGCGGGGGCCGGTGTGTGGTTCGACGAGGACGGGGCACGGCACCGCGAGGATCGTCTGGTCGAACTGACTGTCTCCTCGGAACCGCTCGGTCTCTCGGCTGATGTTTCCGTCTTCCACGACATTTGGGGCCCGTTCGACTTCCGTGGTGCCCCTCACCCGGAAACGCAACGCCGAAACGCCCCGCGACTGGCTGCGGCGCTGATGGAACTGGACTCGCTCCTGGGGATCGAGGCGGAGCCCGGAGAGCCGACGTACTTCGGGAGAGCGGCAGGGTACGGGGTGATGGAGCCGGACGTGGTGGACGGGCGGGGCCCGGACCTCACCGATCTGCTCTGATCGGCGCCAAGCGATCTTGGGTGGTTTGTGGCGAACAGCCCCCTGTGTCCCCATGGCTTGGTCACGGATTTGTGGTGCCTCTGTAAGAACGGCGGCCGTCGATTGCACTGGCAATCAGTCAGTTGATAGGGATGAGTCTGCGCGCAGTGCGCGCGATGTGAGCCAAGTGAGCTGAACGGGGGCCTTGATGAAGTTCGACATGGGTGCGCAGACGCTGTCGACGTTGCAGCGTGACTCGCGTGGGTCCAGTGACGATCTGGGTTCGTTGATCAAGCAGTTGGTGCAGGCGGCGACGCCGTTGGAGGGCAAGTTCAACGGTACGGGCCGTCAGATGTTCGACCAGTTCAAGGGGCGTGCGGATGA
>NZ_JBEOWF010000118.1:0-1675 GCF_040295925.1 Streptomyces sp. NPDC002588 | reverse complement strand
GACGGCTGAATCAACAACATCAGAACAACCGCCGGCCGAGCCCTGTCCTGCCCGACAGACGGCCGGCGGTTCCATGTCCGGGCAACTTCGAACCCCTGTGACGCACATGAAAAATTATTGACTTACTCGTCAAAACAAGGTATTCCTGGAGTATGACAGCTCGACGTGTTCACGTACTCGGCGGCGGACCCGCAGGCCTCTTCGCCGCCCGGCTACTGGCCCTTCGACGCCCCGACTGGCACGTCCAAGTGCACGAGAGAAACCCTCCCGAGGAGACGTTCGGCTTCGCGGTCGGCCTCACCGGCGGTCTCCTCAAAGCGCTGAAGCACGCCGACCCGGAGATGTACCGGGAGATCACCGACGCCGCGTACGCGTTCTCGTCGAGCGGCTTCCGACTGCCGCAGGGCGAGGTTCTGTTCGGCCAGTTCCACAGCGGCGCGATCGGGCGCGCGCAGCTGCTGCGGCTGTTGCTGAAAGGCGCAGTCGACGCGGGCGTACAGGTGGACATCGGCCGATCGTGCGACGCCGGAGAGGTACTCGAAGACGCCGACCTGGTGATCGCCGCCGATGGTGTCTCCAGTGCCACCCGCAACCGCTTCCGGGAGGAGTTCGGCGCCGAAGTCACCCCCGGCCGCGGCCGGTTCATCTGGTGCGGGGCCGAAGCGCCGCTGGACGGCGGGATCTTCATGCCGGTGACGACACCGGAAGGACTGTTCGTCGCGCACGCCTACCCCTACGGGGAGGCCCGCTCGACGTTCGTGATCGAGGCGTCCGCCGAGACCGTGAGCCGGGCCGGGTTCGGCAACCGGCAGTGGGCCGACGAAGGCGACTCCGACGACGAGGCCCTGGAGTACCTGTCCAAGGCGTTCTCCGGACTGCTGGACGGCGGGTCCTTCACCGGCAACCGGTCGCGATGGGGCTGGTTCAACACCGTCCGGTGCGCCCGCTGGCACCACGGCACGACCGTGCTCCTGGGAGACGCCGCGGCCACCGCCCACCCGTCCCTGGGTTCCGGCACGAAGATCGCGATGGAGAGTGCGATCGCCCTGGCCGACGCGTTGACGCCCTGGACGGACGGGCCGGTGACCGACGCGCTGGCACGTTACGAGGAGGCCCGGCGCCCGGAGGTCGAACGGCTGCAGGAACGCGCCGTGCGCAGCCAGCTGTGGTGGGAGTCGTTCGACATCCGCCAGGACCTCAGCCCCGCCCGCATGACCGTGGCCTACTTCAGCCGGGCCGGCGCCGTCTCCCTCGACGACCTGGCCGCCTCCGACCCGCAGCTCGCGGCCCGGGCCCTGGCGGACTTCGCCGAGGTCGAGCCGGGCGACGTACCCGACGCAGGACTCACGGACTGGGTACTGGGGCAGCCGCTGCAGACACAGCACCAGCAGCGTCCCGGCCGCCTCCACAACGGGTCCGCGCCGACCCCGGCGACCATCGAGGTCGACTGCAGCGACGCCTGGGGACCGGCAGCCGACGCACTCGTCGAGCAGGCACGGCAGTTCGTACGCCAGGGCGCCGACGTCATCCGCCTGACCGGCCAGGACACCCGCAGCGCCCTCCTCGACCGCCTGGCCCTCGGAGAACGGATCAAGACCGAACTCCCCGCGCTCGTCGACGTCACCGCGAGTCAGGAACATCTGCGCCACGCCGTCGACGGTGTGGTCGCCGGGCG
>NZ_JBEOWF010000117.1:0-1865 GCF_040295925.1 Streptomyces sp. NPDC002588 | reverse complement strand
GTCGTTGCCTCAGAACTAACACAGTGGACGCGAGCAACTGAGGACAAGCCCTCGGCCTATTAGTACCGGTCACCTCCACACGTTACCGTGCTTCCAGATCCGGCCTATCAACCCAGTCGTCTACTGGGAGCCTTACCCCATCAAGTGGGTGGGAGTCCTCATCTCGAAGCAGGCTTCCCGCTTAGATGCTTTCAGCGGTTATCCCTCCCGAACGTAGCCAACCAGCCATGCCCTTGGCAGAACAACTGGCACACCAGAGGTTCGTCCGTCCCGGTCCTCTCGTACTAGGGACAGCCCTTCTCAAGACTCCTACGCGCACAGCGGATAGGGACCGAACTGTCTCACGACGTTCTAAACCCAGCTCGCGTACCGCTTTAATGGGCGAACAGCCCAACCCTTGGGACCGACTCCAGCCCCAGGATGCGACGAGCCGACATCGAGGTGCCAAACCATCCCGTCGATATGGACTCTTGGGGAAGATCAGCCTGTTATCCCCGGGGTACCTTTTATCCGTTGAGCGACGGCG
The DNA here is from genome assembly GCF_040295925.1 of Streptomyces sp. NPDC002588. Lineage (NCBI taxonomy): Bacteria > Bacillati > Actinomycetota > Actinomycetes > Kitasatosporales > Streptomycetaceae > Streptomyces > Streptomyces sp. NPDC002588. Next base: position 1,339 of record NZ_JBEOWF010000117.1, on the reverse strand, counting down.
CTTCCACAAGCCACCGCCGGATCACTAGTCCCGACTTTCGTCCCTGCTCGACCCGTCGGTCTCACAGTCAAGCTCCCTTGTGCACTTACACTCAACACCTGATTGCCAACCAGGCTGAGGGAACCTTTGGGCGCCTCCGTTACCCTTTAGGAGGCAACCGCCCCAGTTAAACTACCCATCAGACACTGTCCCTGATCCGGATCACGGACCCAGGTTAGACATCCAGCACGACCAGAGTGGTATTTCAACGACGACTCCACCTGAACTGGCGTCCAAGCTTCACAGTCTCCCACCTATCCTACACAAGCCGAACCGAACACCAATATCAAACTGTAGTAAAGGTCCCGGGGTCTTTCCGTCCTGCTGCGCGAAACGAGCATCTTTACTCGTAGTGCAATTTCACCGGGCCTATGGTTGAGACAGTCGAGAAGTCGTTACGCCATTCGTGCAGGTCGGAACTTACCCGACAAGGAATTTCGCTACCTTAGGATGGTTATAGTTACCACCGCCGTTTACTGGCGCTTAAGTTCTCAGCTTCGCCAGAACGAATCCTGACTAACCGGTCCCCTTAACGTTCCAGCACCGGGCAGGCGTCAGTCCGTATACATCGCCTTACGGCTTCGCACGGACCTGTGTTTTTAGTAAACAGTCGCTTCTCGCTGGTCTCTGCGGCCACCCCCAGCTCGAGGAGCAAGTCCTCTCACCAAGCGTGGCCCCCCTTCTCCCGAAGTTACGGGGGCATTTTGCCGAGTTCCTTAACCATAGTTCACCCGAACGCCTCGGTATTCTCTACCTGACCACCTGAGTCGGTTTAGGGTACGGGCCGCCATGAAACTCGCTAGAGGCTTTTCTCGACAGCATAGGATCATCCACTTCACCACAATCGGCTCGGCATCAGGTCTCAGCCTCGTGTGCGACGGATTTACCTACCGCACGGCCTACACCCTTACCCCGGGACAACCACCGCCCGGGCTGGACTACCTTCCTGCGTCACCCCATCACTCACCTACTACAAGTCTGGTCCGTCGGCTCCACCACTCCCCTTTGCCCGAAGGCTCCGGGGCGGCTTCACGGACTTAGCATCGCCTGGTTCGATGTTTGACGCTTCACAGCGGGTACCGGAATATCAACCGGTTATCCATCGACTACGCCTGTCGGCCTCGCCTTAGGTCCCGACTTACCCTGGGCAGATCAGCTTGACCCAGGAACCCTTAGTCAATCGGCGCAAACGTTTCTCACGTTTGTATCGCTACTCATGCCTGCATTCTCACTCGTGAACCGTCCACAACTACCTTCCGGTGCTGCTTCACCCGGCACACGACGCTCCCCTACCCATCAC
>NZ_JBEOWF010000116.1:0-1899 GCF_040295925.1 Streptomyces sp. NPDC002588 | reverse complement strand
CCGCGAGGGGGATCGAGGCGGCGAGGACAGCGCCGACAAGCAGTCCTGCACGGCGTCTTGATGTCGAGAGAGGTCTCACTTGTTCTCCTCGTGTCATGTCGTGTCGTGGCGGGTCGTGTCGTGGCGGGTCGTGGCGCAACCCGGACCTGGTTCCGCCACACCCGCCCTGAGGACGGGACTAGGCCGCTACCTTGGCGAGTCGACGAGTGCGGGCCGTGGCCCCTGCGGCGGGCTCGGCGACGGCAGCCGCCCGGCCGAGGTTCTTCAGGCCGATGGTCACCAGCGACGTGACGACGACACCGGCCAGGACAGCGCCGGAGAAGACCCACAGGCCGCCGAAACGCCCCATCGCCAGGACCCCGCCGAAGGGGGCGTACGTGCCGGCGCCCAGGCCCATGACCATGGCGGCGCTGGTGGCACAGCCCGCCATGCAGGCCGGGATCACCCGCAGGGGATCGGCGAACGCGAAGGCAAGCGCGCCCTCGGGGACGGCGATCGCGCCGAGCAGCCATCCGGACCTTCCGCAGTCGCGCTCGGCCTTGCTGAACAGTGCGGGGCGTATGACGGTGGTGAGGGTCATCGCCAGGGGCGGAACCATACGCGCCGCCACGACCGCGGCCATGATGGTGAGGTTCTGCGGCGCCGCGTTGGCGGGGTTGTCGCCGCTCAGACCCGTGATCCCGAACGACAGGGCGGCCCCTCCCAGGGCCCCGTTGAGGTCGAAGCCCGTCATGAGTCCCAGGAGGAGACCCACTACGACGACATGGTGGAACTGCAGTCGGCCCATGTGGAGGTCGAGCCACTGGGCCAACGCGCCGAGCTGGGGTCCGACGAAGGCGAAGAAGGCGACCGTGGTGCAGGCCGCGGACACCAGTGGGACAAGGACAGTGGTCGCGGTCTCCCGCAGAACCGACGGGAGGGGGATCCGCTGGAGTGCGAGGGTGAGTACACCCGCCATGACACCGGCCACCACACCACCGAGGTATCCCGTGCTGACGGCCATGGCGGCCATGCCGCCGACGAAGCCGGATATCGCTCCTGGCACGCCGGCCACACCGTAGGCGAGGTAGGCGCCGATCAGCAGGGGCAGGAACGACAGGACGCTGGTGCCGGTCTTGAAGAGCAACACGCTCCAGGTGGCGGCCTGCGTCCAACCGCCGCCGTTCATGGGGGTGGAGGCGACGTCCGGACCGCTGATGATCAGGCCGAGGGCGATCAGCAGTCCGCCGGTCACCGCGAGGGCACCGAGGTGCGGGGTCCCGGAGAGCATCCAGCTGCCGAGTCGGACGCCGCCGCCCTGGCCCGGTTTGCTGCTCGGACGCGCGGATACCGCGGATATCGGGGTGGCCCTCTTGCGTTTGCCGGAGAAGGGCATGGTGAACTCCAGACGAGTACGGTGCCGCCCTCTGGGCGGGACGTGCGTGGGTCGGATGTGACGGTGGGGGAGGGGGCTGGGTGAGGGGGCGCTCGGGCAGACCGTGGCGGGCGCAGACACCCCGCCCGCCACGGTCCATCGCGGGCGCCGCCGGTCAGGTCGTGAGCGCGGTGCCCGACTCGTTCAGAATGGCGTTCACCTTCACGCCGACCATGTGGCCGTTGACGACGCCCTCGTGCATACCGACGAGCATGGCTCCGCTGTCGGTCGTGTCCGGTTCGTAGACGGGGGCGCCGGAGTCACCACCCTTCGTGATCGCCCCGTTGCAGTAGCAGGGGTTGTTCGTTCCGCCGCGGTCGTACAGGAAGCCGTTGCCGTTCGAGACACTGACGCCCGAGTTGGGCCACTGGACGCTGAACCTGTCGTTGCTGATCTTGTGGCCGCAGTGGTTGAAGGTGGTCTGTCCGCTCACGCACACCTTGACGCCGACGCGTGCCGTCCGCGTGGTGTAGATGAAGTGCGTC
>NZ_JBEOWF010000115.1:0-1984 GCF_040295925.1 Streptomyces sp. NPDC002588 | reverse complement strand
ACAGGGCGGTCAGGACCGCGCGCGGCGCACGCCGACCCATTTACTGTGCCCCCGGCGCACGGCGAAGCCGCGCTGAGTTGCTGTCGGGGATCTTGAAGTTTCCCGGTGCGGCAGCATGGTCGACGGGCATGCTCGGGTAGTTCCATCGTCCGATGGAGCTGTCGAGGTACCCGTTGTCCCTGCGCCCCCGTTCCGGTGAGCACGTTCCGCCTCTGACCGCGCAGATCGCGCGGGCGAGCAACCCGGGTGGCACGACGGCGATATGGGTGCGTGACCGGTTGGACGGGCTGTGGCGCGACGAGGACTTCGCCGACTGGTACCCCAGGGACGGGCGTCCAGGGCTTTCGCCTGCTCAGCTGGCTACCGTCTGTGTGCTGCAGTTCCTGCTCGGCCTGTCGGACCGGCAGGCCGCCGAGGCGGTCCGCTGCCGCATCGACTTCAAGTACGCCATGGCCATGGAACTGAATGATCCCGGCTTCCACCACAGCGTGCTGGCCGACTTCCGCGACCGTCTCACCGAGGACGGCCGTGCCGACCGCCTCCTCGACCTCGCGCTGGCCCGTCTCAAGGAGGCCGGCCTGGTGCGCGAGCGCACCACGCAGCGCACCGACTCCACCCACGTCCTGACCGCGGTGCGTGACCTGACCCGCCTGGAGCTGATCACCGAGGCGGTCCGCGCCGCACTCGAAGAAGTCGCCGGCTCCTCCCCGCATCTGCTGGACGAGCTGGTTGATGAGGACTGGGGGCGCCGCTACGGCCGGCCGGTCCGCCTGGGCAAGAACCCCACCAAGCCCATGACCAGGATTCTTGCCGCCGGAGACGACGGCGTCCGGCTCCTGGAACATCTCAACCAGCACGGAGCGCACCGCACGTCCGGTCCCCGTGTCCAGGCCCTGCGCCAGATCATGGTGCAGAACTACCACCGGGACGCCGCAGGACGCCTGCGCTGGCGCACCGCCGAGACGGAAGGCGGGCCCGGGCTACCGCCCTCGTCCCGGGCGATCGTCTCGCTCTACGACACCTCGGCCCGCTATGCACGGCACGGGCACATCATCAGCTGGAAGGGGTTCGCCGCTCATCTGACCGAGACCTGTGCGTCCGACGGCCCCAACGTGATCACGGACGTGGCTACCACCGCGGCCACCACCCACGACAGCCAGGTCCTGCCCGGCATCCACACCCGCCTGGCCCGCCGCGGGCTGCTGCCCGCCGAGCACCTGGTCGACGCCGGCTACACCTCCCTGCCCCACCTGGAACAGGCCGCCCGTGAGCACCAGGTCACCGTCTCCGGGCCGTTGAGGAGCAACCCCACGCACCAGCACCGCCGAGGCGAGGGTTTCGCCCGGGACGACTTCCACATCGACTACGACCATCAGCAGGTCACCTGCCCGAAAGGGCAGGTCAGCGCGGGCTGGCACGGCCCCTACCCGACATCCTCGCCTACCGCGGCCCCGCCGATGGTGGCCAGGTTCACCAAGAGCCAGTGCCGTCCCTGCCCTGCGCGCACCCAGTGCACCAGCACCGCCGACAGCGCCCGCACCGTGGGCTTTCCCCCGCGCGAGCTCCGCGACCTGCAACTCCGCGTCCGTGCCGAGCAGCAGACGCCCGAGTGGAAGGCCCGCTATGCGGTCCGCTCCGGAGTGGAGGGCACGGTCAACGAGTTCGCCCACGGACACGGCATGCGCCGCTGTCGCTACCGAGGACAGAGTAAAGCCCACGTCCAGCACGTCCTGACGGCCATCGCCATCAACATCGAGCGCCTCAGCGGTCTCCCACCAGCCGAGAAGGCACCCCCTTCCCGACGACCGACCGCCTTCCAGAGCTACCTCGACCGGTGCGGGATCTCCAGGCCAAAATCCTGGCGCACCCTTGGCACCTGACCTCGACAACTCCAAGATCCCCGACAGCAACTCAGCGCGGCTTCGCCGTGCGCCGGGGGCACAGTAAATGGGTCGGCGTGCGCCGCGCGCGGTCCTGACCGCCC
>NZ_JBEOWF010000114.1:0-2040 GCF_040295925.1 Streptomyces sp. NPDC002588 | reverse complement strand
CTTCACACCGCCACCCCAGCCCGCCGGCTGAACGGACAGACACCACCCAGCCCCACGGACCCCCCGGACCGTGGGGCACAGCCATACCAACACCGGATGGATTGCGTGCCCTGATCGCAGACTTTGAGCGGGATCATGGCTCAACAACCCCAGATTAAGGCTACTCTTTTCGGGACGGAAGGAGACCCCATGGGTCGAGTGCAGGACAAGGTCGTCTTCATCACCGGAGCCGCGCGCGGCCAGGGCCGGGCGCAGGCGGTCCGGCTCGCGGCGGAGGGCGCCGACATCATCGCCGTCGACCTCTGCGCGGACATCGCCACCAACGGCTATCCGCTCGCCACCGCGGAGGACCTCGACGAGACGGTGCGACAGGTCGAGAAACTCGGCCGGCGCATCGTCGCCCGCAAGGCCGACGTGCGCGATCCGGCGGCGCTCAAGGCAGCCGTGGCCGAGGGGGTGGCGGAGCTGGGAAGGCTCGACGCGGTCGTCGCCCAGGCCGGGATCTGCCCGCTGGGGCCCGGGCAGACCGCGCAGGCTTTCCTGGACGCGATCACCGTCGACTTCAACGGGGTGGTCCACGCGGTCGACGCGGCGCTGCCCCATCTGCCCGACGGCGCCTCGATCGTCGCCACGGGGTCCATCGCCGGGCTGATCCCGGCGACCACCGACAACCCGGCCAACGGGCCGGGCGGGCTGGGCTATTCGTTCGCCAAGCGCCAAGTGGCCTCGTTTGTACACGACTTGGCAACCGTGCTGGCGTCCCGGCGGATCCGGGTGAACGCGCTGCATCCCACGAACGTCAACACCGACATGCTCAACAGCGACCTGATGTACCGGTCGTTCCGGCCCGACCTGGAGAACCCGGGCCGCGAGGACGCACTGCCCTCCTTCCCCGCGACGACCGGCTTCGGCATCCCGTACGTCGAGCCGGAGGACATCGCCGACACCGTGCTTTTCCTGGTCTCCGACGAGTCGCGTTACGTCACCGGCATGCAGATGCGGGTGGACGCCGCCGGATACGTGAAGCGGCGACCCCAACTGCCCACGTTCTGAACGTCATGGCGGGGCGAACGAGATCCCGCGCACGCAGACCGCCGAACGGGGGCTGGGGGCTTCCGCGGACAACGTGTCAGCGGGCGGCGCGGTCAGGCATGGGTGAGCGGCTCGGCCGGCGGCTGCGCGGGGAGCGCCGCGCTCTGCCTGGCGGTGATGCGCTGCACCAGCCAGACCATTTGGACCGCGGCGGCGAGGTTGAAGACCTCCGACACCACCAGCACGACCATCGAGGTCCCCCCTGCGGTCTGATACGTCCCGGTGATCACCGCGTGCGCGGCCCACGCCGCACACCAGCAGTTCACCAGGACGTCGTCGCGCACCTTCCCCTCCGAACCGCTCTCGGCCCCGGAGCCGCTCGCACGCAGGACCTCGAGGAGGAGTCCGCGCGGCACCCACAGGTTCACGACGGGAATCAGCCAGGCGACGACGGCCCATACCCCGGATCCCTCGGCGGCCCCGGGGGTGAGCGCCTGCGCGGCGCGCCGGCTGCGGCTGAACCACATCAGGAAGAACACGGCGGCGGCCGTCATCAGGTAGACGTACACCATGGACGTGCGGCCGGAGTCGCTCGGCGACGCGTCCGCCGGGTGCAGGCGGTGAGCCCTGAGGGCAAGCGCCTCGAACACGTCCGCGACGGCCGCCGCGGCCATCGTGCCCTGCGCGAGGCGGGCGAGGACCCATGGCGCCTTGCCGGGGGAAATGGTCATGGTGGGAGACCTGCTCTTCGGGGACAGGATGCGCCCAGGCGGCGCACAGAGGACGACGGCGACTGGATCATAGGCCTGTCACAGCTGTCCCGCAGTCTCTTTGGTGAGGCGTTCGAGGACGCCCGTGCCGACGGCCTCGACGAGGGCGGACGGAGACCGGCCCCCGGAGCGCTGGCGCTCGGGGGCCGGTCTGCGGGTCGGTTGGGGTTGGGTGGTTCAGCTGTCCTGGGTGGCGGGGGCGAGCTTGCGGCTCTTGTCGAAGTGCACGACGTCGGCG
>NZ_JBEOWF010000113.1:0-2233 GCF_040295925.1 Streptomyces sp. NPDC002588 | reverse complement strand
TCGCCGCGGTAGGCGATGGTGACGGTGAGGTCGGTGATCGTGTCGCCTTCGTGGCGGAAGCGGCGGACGTCGAAGCCTGACGGGACGGTGAAGCGTGGGGTGCGGTCCAGGCGCATCCGGGGTCGTGGGGGCGGTCCGGCCTCGGTGGTCGTGTCGTCCTGATCGGACGCGGGTCGTGATTCGGCGAGGGCGAGGTCGACTTCGTTCAGGGCGTCGGTGAGGACGTCGGCGTGCTGGTCCAGTTCTGCTTGTAGTGCCGACTTCTGCTGAGGGTCGAGGGTGGCGTCGATCCTGTGCTGGAGTTCGTCGGCGCGCAGGCCGGCGGCTTCCAGGGCTGCTTCTGCGGCGCGTAGACGAGTTCGGCCAGGTGCCGGCTCCTCGCTTGCCGCTTCGGCGGGGTTCTGCGGGTGTGGCTGCGTGACCGTCGTCGGGGTGGTCCGTCGTCCGGGTCGGGGCGCTTGGGCTGCGACGTCGCCGGGTGTGGTGACGGGTAGTTGGGGTGGGGTGTCGGTGCCGTGGTAGGTGATGGGCGCGCCTTCGCCCAGCGCGAGGAACTCGTTCTCGCCCTCGCCGAGGAAGAGCGAGCGGTCCGGGGATGTCTCTGCCCGGCTCTGGAGATAGGTGCCGAACACGCGGTGCAGCGGCACCTTCTGGGACGTCATCCAGAAGGGGCCGAGTATGTGGCTGCTCTCGTCCGTGGGGTCCTTGTACGGCGTGAGGAGGCTGTACGACTCCGCAGGCCCCCGTCGCATCTGCACCTCGTCGCCCGGGGTCATGGCTCCGCCGTTCTGCTCCTCCAGCAGGCTCCGCTTCTCCAGGCGGATGAGTTGGACGATTCCTTGTTCGGCGTCGACGTTGGGCATCTTGACCCGGTTGAGCACCTCGTAGGTGAAGGCGTGCTGGGCGACCATGCTGCGTATGTATGTCGCGTGGTCCAGGTACTGCGGGTCGAATCGGGTGACGGGGTAGTCGCGGCCGTCCGACTGCCAGGTGTCGTTCCTCAGACCGCTGTTGAGCCCGGCCAGGTGATAGCCGTCGGGGGACTTCGGTGGACGGAAGTGGCTGACGATCACCTTGAACCGTTGGGCCTCGGTGTTGATCGAACCGCCGGCCTGATCAGTCGCCCAGTCGGCCAGCCAGTTGCTGTCCCCGCCGTTGGCGTTGAGCCAGGTGTGGAACTTGGCGGACACTCCGTCGGGGCCGCGCAGTGAACCGCCCACCGGGCCGGTCGGATCGGCTGGGTCGACCAAGGCCCATGGCGTGTCCTCGGGGTCGACGACGCCCTGGTCTCGCGACCAGTTCGGGTTGGCGACGAGTTCGCGGGGCAGGTCGTCGAGCAGTCCGCTCTCTCTGAGGAGCATCTGCATGCGGAGGAACTCGCTGCGGTACTCGGGACGCCAGCCGTCGTCCTCCAGCAGGGTGTTGGTCTTCAGCAGGTGTTTCGCGGCTGCCTTGTCCTCGTCGGAGGCCTGGGGGTCGGCTTGTGTGCGCTGGGCGCGCTCGACGACGAGGGCGAGGTATTTGTCGGCCGGTTCCATCACGGCGTCGAAGGCGTCGTTGCCGTCCCACGGGTTGTTCCACTTGGCGGTCTGGCGGTCGTCCATGTACCTGAGCGGAATCGTCATGCCGTGGGAGGAGATGGTGACCACGGCGAAGGGTTCCAGCTCGGGCGCCTGCGACCACAGTGTGGCCGCGTCGAACGCTCCCTCCGGGAGGCTGTCCGGCAGGACGTAGGTCACCAGGGACGAGGGGGCGAACGGCTCGCTCTGCTCTGCCTCGTCGTCTGGAGTGGGTTCGGGCGAGGGCGGCGTCTGGGCGGGTGAGGGTGCGGCGACCGGTGGTGCGGTCCAGGTGAAGTGGGAGGTGGTGGATGTGGTGGCTGGGGTGGGCGCGGGTGCGTCCCAGTCGGATTCGTCGGAGTCGACCGCGTCGGAGTCGTCGGAAGAGTTGTAGCGCTGGAGTCTGTTCGGCATCGGCAGCATGCGGGCGGCGACGGTGTCGGTCTCCGGGCGGTCGGTGTTGTCGTCGGCTGGGCCGAGGGGTTCGGAGACGGGATCGACCCACTCGTGGGAGCGGGGCGAGGGGGCGCTGGCGTCGCGGGCCTGCTCCCAGTCTCCGTCGGTCTGTGTGGGGGGATCGGTGTCGCCGATGAGGGTGGCGAGGAGGTGGAGGTGGCGTTCGCGGAGGTGGCCTTGGGGGAGGGCGTCGGGTGCGGGTTGGTGGTAGTTGCCGA
>NZ_JBEOWF010000112.1:0-2247 GCF_040295925.1 Streptomyces sp. NPDC002588 | reverse complement strand
CCTAGTAGCTCCGCTACGAGGGCTTCCGCCCGGCACGCCGAGAGCACGCACCGAACGCCGCTCCTTCTCCCGCGGAGATCCATCAGAAGGGCCCTGGTGCCGCGGCAGGCAGCGGGCACCCCTATGACGGGTGTCCGCACACAGGCGTCACCCTCCGATTGCTGACATCGGTCTGTCCGGCTGGACGAATGACGGGGCGTCCAGGCCTACTCCTGCCTTCTTTCCCCACATCGCCTCGCGCCAGATGCGGGCCATCTCCTCGTCGGGGGGTCCGAGCGGAGGGCTGCGCGGAGGTCTGTTTCCTCGCGGGCGAAGAGACAGGTGCGGATCTGGCCGTCGGCCGTCAGGCGGGTGCGGTCGCAGGCGGCGCAGAACGGGCGGGGGACCGAGGCAATGACACCCACGACCTGTGGACCGCCGTCCACCAGCCAGCGCTCCGCCGGGGCCGAACCCCGCTTGTCCGAGCCCTCCTCCGTCAGCTCGAAGCGAGTGCGCAGAGACTGCAGGATGTCGCCCGCCGTCACCATGCCCTCGCGCTTCCAGTCGTGCTGGGCGTTCAGCGGCATCTGCTCGATGAAACGCAGCTCGTAGTCGTGCTCGACCGCCCAGGTCAGCAGGTCCGGGGCCTCGTCCGCATTCAGGCCCGGCATCAGGACCGCGTTCACCTTCACCGGGGTCAGACCCGTCTCACGAGCCGCTTCCAGGCCCGCGACCTGCTCCACGATGCCGACCAGACCCGGGCGCAGCAGGGGCTCGCCGCCCGTGAAGCGGACTTTTTCGATGCCCAGCAGGCGGACGGCTATGTCTATGAGGCGGACGATCTCGTCGTCCGTGAGCAGGTCCGGCTTGGCCGGCCACTGCAGGCCCTCCTCGGGCATGCAGTACGTGCACCGCAGGTTGCAGCGGTCTGTCAGCGAGACGCGCAGGTCGGTGGCCGCTCGGTTGTAGGTGTCGATGAGCACGTGGTTCCTGTTCCGCTCACGCCTTCAAGGGAACGTCCGCAGCAGCGACACCGGAAACTCGGTGGATCGGGCCGGTGACCCGGGCCAGGGGCAGGCCGGTGCTCCGGTTGGCGTGCGCGATGATCTCGGCGGTGATGGAGATGGCTGTCTCCTCGGGGGAGCGGGCACCCAGGTCGAGGCCGATCGGGGAGTGCAGCCGGGCCAACTGCCCATCGGTTACCCCCACTTCACGCAGGCGGCGCAGGCGCTCGTCGTGGGTGCGGCGGGAGCCCATCGCGCCGACGTAGCCGACGGGCAGGCCGAGGGCGAGCCGGAGCAGGGGGATGTCGAACTTGGCGTCATGGGTCAGCACGCAGACGGCGGTCCGGCCGTCCACGGCCGTCTGTGCCAGGTAGTGGTGCGGCCAGTCGACGACCACCTCGTCGGCGTACGGGAAGCGGGCTTCGGTGGCGAAGACGGGGCGGGCGTCGCACACGGTGACGTGATAGCCCAGGAACCGGCCGGCCTGGGCGAGGGCGGCGGCGAAGTCGATGGCGCCGAAAATCAGCATGCGGGGGCGGGTGGCGGCCGCATGGACCAGGACGGAGAGCTGCTCGGGGCAGGTGTCCGCGTCTCCGCCCAGGGAGAGAAGTCCGGTGCGTCCGGTGCGCAGTTGTGCGGCGGCCCGGTCCGCGACCGCTCGGCCGGTCGGTCCGTCGCCGAGTGCGCGGTCCCCGATCCAGCTGTCGCCGAGCACGCTCAAAGTGGCGCCGAGCAGTCCTTCAGACCCGTCCACGACCTGGGCGACGGCGGCGGGCCGGCCCTCGGCCGCCTCGGCGAGCGCCGCGCCGAGATGCGGCTGGGCGACGGGATCGATGCGCTGGATGAGGACGTCGAGTTCGCCGCCGCAGGTCAGTCCCACGGCGAAGGCGTCGTCGTCGGAGTAGCCGAACCAGGCCCGCTGGGCAGGCCCTCGGTCCCGCAGCACCTGCCGGCACAGCTCGTACACCGCGCCCTCGACACAGCCACCGGAGATGCTGCCGATGGCTTTGCCGTCCTCGTCCACCACCACCGACGTACCGATGGGCAGGGGTGCGCTGCCGGTGACGTCGACGACGGTGGCCAGGGCGAAGGGGCGTTCCTCGCGGCACCAGCGGTGCAGTGTGTCCGCGATGTTCAGCATGGGGGCTCCAGAGCAGACGGTCGCTGTCGCAGAAGGTGAGCGGGCCGCCGCCGCGGCGATAGGGGGCGCGTACGCGGCGGCGGCCCGGGGAGGGTCCGGCAGCCGTACGGGGGGTTCGGCTGG
>NZ_JBEOWF010000111.1:0-2392 GCF_040295925.1 Streptomyces sp. NPDC002588 | reverse complement strand
ATGTTGGTCGCCAGGAGCGCCTCCACCGCCTCGTCTCCGAGGCTGTCGGTGGGACCGACGGGGAAGATGCCCGCATTGTTGACGAGGATGTCCACGCGGCCTCCGAGCGCCGCGGTCGCACGGCGCGCGAAGTCCCGCAGGTGGGAGCGCACGGGCCACGGTCCCCGCGGTACCGCCAAGGACAGCATCGCCTTCGCCGCGAGGACGGGCCGGGCGGCCAGGTCGGGCACAGCGGCCTCGATCTCCTCGTACACGACATCGAACTGCGCTCGACTCCACCGTCATCAGCCGCTTGAGGGCCCACGATGCCTTCGCTCACCGCGCGCTGGAAAGCTCCGCACTGATGATCATTGGGGCCCTGCACTCACGCCCAGCTCAGACTGTCGGCGAACTCGTCATCACCTCGTCTGTCTCTCGCGCAACCGTCTACCGGACTCTCCACCGCCTAGTAAGTCACGGTCTCGTGCACCACGTCGGCGAGATCTGGATCCTGGCCCCCCGGCGCCTTGGAAGGCTTCTGGGGGCTCTTACCGAAGCAGAAGTCGTTCCCTCACGTGGTTGGGACGAGATCGCCTCCCACCACGGAACCGCAGGCCTCTCTTCAAGCCGAAAGACGTACCACGCAGCCGAGCGGGCGATGTATCGGGCGGCGCTCGGCAGGCTTGCAGAGCACCGCAGCACGGCTCACGTGATCGTCCGCGACGGCCGCCAGGTCCTCATTCCGGCACCGCGTCCCGATGATGGGTAGGGCGGTCTCGTCGGTATCTGACTCGATCGGGTGGAGGCGGGCCTTGGCCGGCAGGTCGAGTCCCATGTAGCGGCGGGCCTCGGTCCATTCGTCGTTCTGCTCGGCCAGGACCGCGCCGACCAGGCGGATCAGGGCGGTGCGGTCGGGGAAGATGCCGACGACGTCGGTGCGACGCCTGATCTCCTTGTTCAGCCGCTCTTGCGGGTTGTTGGACCAGATCTGCCGCCAGCTCTCGCGCGGGAACGCAGTGAACGCAGTGAACGCAGTGAACGCAGTGAACGCCAGAAGATCGTGCTGCGCGGTGTCCAAGTGGGCTGCTGCATTGGGGAACTTGGCTTCCAGGGCGTCCAGCACGTGCCGCATCTGGGCCTGGACGGCGTCGGTGTCGGGCTGTTCGAAGACGGTCCGCAGCAGCGTGGCCACCCACGGCTGGGCGGACTTGGGCACCTGGCTCAGCAACGCACGGGCGTAGTGAGTGCGGCAGCGCTGCCACGAAGCGCCGGGCAACACAGCACCGATCGCGTTGACCAGGCCTGCATGGGCGTCGGAGACGACCAGCTGGACGCCGGACAGACCCCGCGCGACCAGGGAGCGCAGGAAGGCCAGCCAGCCGGCGAGGATTGGAAACGATTACACACGGATGACGCAAGACCCTGAGACCGGATCGTGATGCGGCGCGCGACCTACTCGGTCTGGATCGACTCGATAGCGGACGACCTTGCGGCGTGGGGCGCACGGCTCCCGGATCTCCTGGTCGGGCGCCGACGACGGCAAGGAGGAATCGTGAGGCCCGTCGGCTTCGACCGGCGGGCACGGTGACGGCGGCGGGCGGAGATGTTCCGCCTGCCGCCGTCCTCGCGGGCGCTGCCGGTCAGGTCGTGAGCGCGGTGCCCGACTCGTTCAGAATGGCGTTCACCTTCACGCCGATCATCTGGCCCCCGATGGCGCCATGGTTGAGACCGACGAGCATGGCTCCGCTGTCGGTCGTGTCCGGTTCGTAGATGGGGGCACCGGAGTCGCCGTGCGTCGTCATCTGCCCGTTGCAGTAGCAGGGGTTGTTGGTTCCGCCGCGTGCGAACAGGAACCCGTTGCCGTTGGAGATGCCGAAGGCCGAATTGGGGCTGGAGATGCTGAACCTGTCGTTGGTGATCTTGTGGCCGCAGTGGTTGAAGGTGGTCTGTCCGCTCACGCACACCTTGACGCCGACGCGTGCCGTCCGCGTGGTGTAGATGAAGTGCGTCGCGGTGCTGTCGTGGGTGCCGCCGGTGTAGATGTTGTGCGTGTAGCTTCCGTTGCCGATGAGCTCGAAGTCGTTGTCGGCGAACCTGAACCGGACGACACCGAGCGTCGGGCCGCCCACCCGCCCGCTCCAGACGACGTTGCCGTTGGGGAAGCAGTGAGCCGCGGTCACCATGTACTGGTCGCTGGCGCGTGTGCGGTTGTGTACGGCGAAGCCGGAGGTGCAGGTAGCCCCGCCGTTGGTTATCGAGGCGCCTCCGGAGAAGGGGGACGTGTCGTTGAACCGGGTGGACTGCAACTCGAACCGTTCCTGCTTGACCTCGATGGCGCCCGGGTAGGTGTCGAGCAGTTTGCCGAGGTCGGACAGGGGCGCGTCGGTGATCAGTGACACCTTGTCGGTGGTGC
>NZ_JBEOWF010000110.1:0-2427 GCF_040295925.1 Streptomyces sp. NPDC002588 | reverse complement strand
GATGTGGAGGAGGTCGCCGTTGGGGAGGCGGTGGCCGGGGTTGTTGTAGTAGTCCTGGACGCCTTGGGCGAGTTTGGCGTGGACGGCGGTGCTGTTGCCGCCGCGGTAGGCGATGTTGACGGTGAGGTCGGTGTAGGTCTCGTCTTCGTGGCGGAGGCGGCGGACGTCGAAGCCTGACGGGACGGTGAAGCGTGGGGTGTGGTCCAGGCGCATCCGGGGTCGTGTGGGCGGTCCGGCCTCGGTGGTCGTGTCGTCCTGACCGGACGCGGCCTGTGTTTCGGCGAGGGCGAGGTCGACTTCGTTCAGGGCGTCGGTGAGGACGTCGGCGTGCTGGTCCAGTTCTGCTTGTAGTGCTGTCTTCTGCTGAGGGTCGGGGGTGGTGTCGATCCTCTGTTGGAGTTCGTCGGCGCGCAGGCCGGCGGCTTCCAGGGCTGCTTCTGCGGCGCGTAGGCGAGTTCGGTCAGGTGCCGGCTCCTCGATCGCTGCTTCGGCGGGGTTCTGCGGGTGCGACTGCCCGACGGTTGCTGGAGTGGTCCGTCGTCCGGGCCTGGGTGCCTGGGCTGCGACGTCGCCGGGTGTGGTGACGGGTAGTTGGGGTGGGGTGTCGGTGCCGTGGTAGGTGATGGGCGCGCCTTCGCCCAGCGCGAGGAACTCGTTCTCGCCCTCGCCGAAGAAGAGCGTGTGCTCCGACCAACTCTCTCCGTGGAAGACGGCCCGACTCTGGATGAATGTGCCGAACACGCGGTGCAGCGGCACCTTCTGGGACGTCACCCAGAAGGGGCCGAGCATGGGCTTGTTCTCGTCTGTTTGCGTGTTCGTGGCGTCCTTGTACGGCTCCAAGAGGCTGTACGACTCTGCGGGCCCCCGCTTCATCTCCACCGACTGGCCCGGGGTCATGGCTCCGCCGTTCTGCTCCTCCAGCAGGCTCCGCTTCTCCAGGCGGATGAGTTGGACGATTCCTTGTTCGGCGTCGACGTTGGGCATCTTGACCCGGTTGAGCACCTCGTAGGTGAAGGCGTGCTGGGCGACCATGCTGCGGATGTACGCCTTGTGGTCCAGGTGCTGCGGGTCGAATCGGGTGACCGGGTGGTCGCGGCCGTCCGACCGCCAGGTGTCGTCCCTCAGATCGCCGTTGAGCCCGGCCAGGTGATACCCGTCGGGGGACTTCGGCGGACGGAAGTGGCTGATCAGCACCTTGAACCGCTGGGGCTCGGTGTTGATCGAACCGCCGGACTGTTCTGCCCCCCAGGCCGCCAGCCAGTCGGTGTCCCCGCCGTTGGCGTTGAGCCAGGTGTGGAACTTGGAGGACACTCCGTCCTTGCCGCGCAGTGAACCGCCCACAGGGCCGAGCAGGTTGGCGGGGTCGACCAAGGCCCATGGCGTGTCCTCGGGGTCGACGACGCCCTGGTCTCGCGACCAGTTCGGGTTGGCGACGAGTTCGCGGGGCAGGTCGTCGAGCAGTCCGCTCTCTCTGAGGAGCATCTGCATGCGGAGGAACTCGCTGCGGTACTCGGGACGCCAGCCGTCGTCCTCCAGCAGCTTGTTGGTCTTCAGCAGGTGTTTTGCGGCGGCCTTGTCCTGGTCGGAGGCCTGGGGGTCGGCTTGTGTGCGTTCGGCGCGCTCGACGACGAGGGCGAGGTATTTGTCGGCCGGTTCCATCACGGCGTCGAAGGCGTCGTTGCCGTCCCACGGGTTGTTCCACTTGGCGGTCTGGCGGTCGTCCATGTATCGCAGCGGAATCGTCATGCCGTGGGAGGAGATGGTGACCACGGCGAAGGGTTCCAGCTCGGGCGCCTGCGACCACAGTGTGGCCGCGTCGAACGCTCCCTCCGGGAGGCTGTCCGGCAGGACGTAGGTCACCAGGGACGAGGGGGCGAACGGCTCGCTCTGCTCTGCCTCGTCGTCTGGTGTGGGCTCCGGTGAGGGGGGTGTCTGTGCGGCGACGGGGGGCGGGGCGGTCCAGGTGAAGTGGGGGGTGGTGGACGTGGTGGCTGGGATGGGCGCGGGTGCGTCCCAGTCGGATTCGTCGGAGTCGGCTGCGTTGGAGTCGTCGTCGGAGTCGTTGCGCTGGAGCCTGTTCGGCATCGCCCACATGCGGGCGGCGACGGCGTCGGTCTCCGGGCGGTCGGTGTTGTCGTCGGCTGGGCCGAGGGGTTCGGAGACGGGATCGACCCACTCGTGGGAGCGGGGGGTGGGGGTGGTGGCGTCGCGGGCCTGTCGCCAGTTTCCGTCAACGGTCTGTGTGGGGGGATCGGTGTCGCCGATGAGGGCGGCGAGGAGGTGCAGGTGGCGTTCGCGAAGGTGGCCTTGGGGGAGTTGGTCGGGCGAGGGCTGGTGGTAGTTGCCGAGGAGGCTGCCGGTGATGTCGGGGCGGTGGGGGGTGGTGTCGTCCTGGTATTCGTCGCGGAGGCCGAGTTGGTGGCCGAG
>NZ_JBEOWF010000109.1:0-2446 GCF_040295925.1 Streptomyces sp. NPDC002588 | reverse complement strand
CGCAGGAACGCGAGGACGGCCGGGTTCGAGGACGGCAGCTCGGTGTACGTGCCGAGCCCGAAGGCGGGGTTCTGCTTACGGATCTCGATCATGCGGCGGGTCCAGTGCAGCAGCGAGGAGGGCGACGACATCGACGCCTCGACGTTGGTGACCTGGTAGCCGTGGACGGGGTCCATGATGGTGGGCAGGAAGAGCCGTCCGGGGTCACAGGACGAAAAACCCGCGTTGCGGTCGGGTGTCCACTGCATGGGGGTGCGCACGGCGTCACGGTCGCCGAGCCAGATGTTGTCGCCCATGCCGATCTCGTCGCCGTAGTAGAGGATCGGCGAGCCGGGCAGGGACAGCAGCAGGGCGGTGAAGAGCTCGATCTGGTTGCGGTCGTTGTCCAGCAGCGGGGCCAGCCGCCTGCGGATGCCGATGTTGGCGCGCATCCGCGGGTCCTTGGCGTACTCCGCGTACATGTAGTCGCGTTCCTCGTCGGTGACCATTTCGAGGGTGAGCTCGTCGTGGTTGCGGAGGAAGATTCCCCATTGGCATTTCGAGGGGATGGCGGGCGTCTTGGCGAGGATTTCCGAGACCGGGTAGCGGGACTCCCTGCGGACCGCCATGAAGATGCGGGGCATGACGGGGAAGTGGAACGCCATGTGGCATTCGTCGCCGCCGGAGGAGTAGTCGCCGAAGTAGTCGACGACGTCCTCGGGCCACTGGTTGGCCTCCGCGAGGATCACCGTGTCCGGGTACATCGCGTCGATCTCCTTGCGCACCCCCTTGAGGAACTCGTGGGTGGCAGGAAGGTTTTCGCAGTTGGTGCCCTCGGCCGCGTACAGGTACGGCACCGCGTCCAGCCGGAAGCCGTCGATGCCCAGATCGAGCCAGAACCGCAGCGCGGAGATCATCTCCTCCTGCACGGCCGGGTTCTCGTAGTTGAGGTCCGGCTGGTGGGAGAAGAAGCGGTGGAAGAAGTACTGCTTGCGGACCGGGTCGAAGGTCCAGTTGGAGACCTCGGTGTCGACGAAGATGATGCGGGCGTCGGCGTACTGCTTGTCGTCGTCGGCCCACATGTAGTAGTCGCCGTAGGGTCCGTCTGGGTCCTTTCTCGACTCCTGGAACCACGGGTGCTGATCGCTCGTGTGGTTCATCACGAAGTCGATGATCACGCGCATGCCGCGCTGGTGCGCCGCGTCCACGAATTCCACGAAGTCGGCGAGGTCACCGAATTCCGGGAGGACGGCGGTGTAGTCGGAGACGTCGTATCCGCCGTCCCTCAGGGGCGATTTGAAGAAGGGCGGCAGCCAGAGACAGTCGACGCCCAGCCATTGCAGGTAGTCGAGTTTGGCGGTGATGCCCTTGAGGTCGCCGACGCCGTCGCCGTTGCTGTCCTGGAAGGAGCGGACGAGGACCTCGTAGAAGACGGCCCGCTTGAACCACTCGGGGTCGCGGTCCTTCGCGGGGGTGTCCTCGAAGGTGTCCTGAACGGGTTCGTTGACGATCATCGTGTGGGTGACCCTCCGATCTGCGGGTTGGACGGTCGCAGGACGGTGAGGACGTGCGCGGGCCCGGTGCCCGGTTCCAGGCGCACGTAGTTGGCCCTGCCCCAGTAAAAGGTGTCGCCGGTGAGCTCGTCGCGCACCGGCACGGACTCGTGCCAGTCCAGGCCGAGTTGCGGCATGTCCAACGAGACCGTGGCCTCCTGGGTGTGGTGGGGGTCGAGGTTGACGACCACCAGAACCGTGTTCGAACCGCTCCTCTTCGAGTAGGCGATCACCTCTTCCTTGTCGGAGTGGTGGAACCGCAGATTGCGCAGCGCGTGCAGGGCCGGGTTGGCCCGCCGGATCCCGTTCAGTGCGGTGATGAGGGGGGCGAGGGTGTCGGGGGTGTCCCAGTTCCGTGGTTTGAGCTGGTATTTCTCGGAGTCGAGGTATTCCTCGCTGCCGGGTTTGAGGGGGGTGTTCTCGTAGAGTTCGTAGCCGCTGTAGATGCCCCAGGTGGGGGAGAGGGTGGCGGCGAGGACGGCGCGGATGGCGAAGGCGGGCCGGCCGCCGTCCTGGAGGTAGGCGTGCAGGATGTCGGGGGTGTTGGTGAAGAGGTTGGGCCGCATGTAGGAGGCGGCGTCGCCGGAGAGTTCGGTGAGGTATTCGGTGAGTTCCTGTTTGGTGTTGCGCCAGGTGAAGTAGGTGTAGGACTGCTGGAAGCCGATCTGGGCGAGGGTGTGCATCATGGCGGGGCGGGTGAAGGCCTCGGCGAGGAAGACGACGTCGGGGTCGGTGCGGTTGATGTCCGCGATGACGCGTTCCCAGAAGACGACGGGTTTGGTGTGGGGGTTGTCGACGCGGAAGATGCGCACGCCGTGGGACATCCAGTGGCGCAGGACGCGTGTGGTCTCGGTGACGAGGCCGTCCATGTCGGCGTCGAAGGCGACGGGGTAGATGTCCTGGTACTTCTTGGG
>NZ_JBEOWF010000108.1:0-2594 GCF_040295925.1 Streptomyces sp. NPDC002588 | reverse complement strand
AGATTGCGGACCGCGCGGTGCAGGGTGTCGTCGTCGATGTCCGCGACCAGCCGGGCGATGGGCTCCGAACCCGATCCGCTGCCGGGCAGCCGGTCGCGCAGCTGCTGGGGGGTGCAGCGCAGCAGCCGCTGGTACTCGGGGTTCTCCATGGTGTCCAGACGCAGCCGCAGTTCGCTGCCGCCGGGCCGGGCGAACAGATCCTCCAGGAGCTGCCCGTACTTGAGGGTCAGGACCTGCCAGCCCGCCGCGGTGAACATACCGCGCAGGCGCTCCGCCGCCGTCCCGGGCACCACCCGGTCCAGCGACTGCCGGTTGAGGTCGACGACCCACACGATCTCGCCGAGACCGGCCACCGTCGGATCCTGCACGGCTTCCCAGATCGCGCCCTCGTCGAGTTCCGCGTCTCCCAGCAGCGAGTACTGCCGGCCGGCCCCGGCGCCGCCGAAGTGGCCGTCGACGTAGCGGCGGGCCACGGCTCCCCACAGGGGTGCGGTCGCGCCGATGCCCACCGACCCGGTCGAGTAGTCGACCGGATCGGGATCCTTCGACCGGCTGGGATAGCTCTGCAGACCGCCGAAGGACCGCAACTGCGTGAGATACGACGGGTCCAGCTCCCCGAGCAGGTAGTTGATCGCGTGCAGCACGGGCGAGGCATGCGGCTTGACCGACACCCGGTCGTCCCGGGTGAGCCGGTGGAACCACAGAGCGGTCATGATGGACGTCATCGACGCACTCGACGCCTGATGGCCACCCACCTTCAGCCCCGTGGGATTGGGCCGCACCCGGTTCGCGTGATCGACGATCGCGGTCGCCAGCCACAGCACCCGCTTCTCGACATCGCCGAGCGTGCGCAGCAACCCCTCCCGGGAAGCGTCACGCATTTCCGCAACCGCCGAATCGACACTGGTGACCATGAAATTGCCTTTCTATCTCCCCGGACCGTACGGAACGCGTGGCCGGTCACTGGTTGTGGCCTGTGGCCTCCCGACCCGGACCGTAGGGAACGCGTGGCCGGTTACTGGTTGTGGCCTGTGGCCTCCGGCCAGGGGGTGCCCGCGTTGACCAGCCGCCGGGCCTTGGTGAACTGCCGCGGATGACCGCCGAACCCGGCGGCACCGATGACCTTCACGCCGTCACCGAGCAGAGCCACATACGTTTCCTCCTCAGGGCCTCCGCTGAGGAAGTGCAGGTGTTCGCCGTGTGCCGTGCCGGCGCTCTGGAAGCGCTGCCCGAACTGGTCCGACCACACGTACGGCACCCCGTTGTAGGGTTCCGCGGCCTGCGGGTCGAGCAGGTTCAGCGCCGCCCGCCTGCCCTGCTCGCGGGCGTTGGTCCAGTGTTCGACCCGGACGGAGTCGCCGCCGGGGTGGGGCCAGCGGGCCGCGTCTCCGACCGCGTAGACCCCGGGAGCCGTGGTCCGCAGCGTCGCGTCGGTGATGACCCCGTCGTCGAGAGCGAGGCCGGAGCCGGCCAGCCACCCGGTGGCGGGCCTGGCTCCGACACCGACGACGACGAGACCGGCGTCCAGGACGGTGCCGTCCGTGAGCTCGACCTTGTCGACCCGGTCCGAGCCCAGGATCCGTGCCACCCCGACCCCGCACAGCACCCGCACCGCATGGTCGCGGTGCAGACGCACCACCGGCTGCGCCAGCTCCGCGCGCACCGCCCGCTGCAGCGGGACCGCCGCGGCCTCGACCACCGTGACCTCGAGACCGTGGTGGCGCGCGGCCGCGGCGATCTCCAGGCCGATGAAACCCGCCCCCACCACCACCACGGAAGGCCTGCCGCCACTCATGGCCTGCTTGATCCGCCGGGCCTCCTCGAGCGTGCGCAGCGTATGCACACCCTCCAGACCGAACCAGCCACGCGGCCGCACCGCCGCCGAACCCGTGGCGATGATCAGCCCGTCAAAGGGCAGACGCGCACTGCCGACCTCGACCTTGCGCCCGACGAGATCCAGCGCCTGGGCCGGCGTCCCCAGCTGCAGATCCACCCCGAGGTCGTCGAAGTCCTCCTCGGGAAGCAGACGGACCTCGTCCTCGTCCATCTCACCGGTGAGGAGTTCCTTCGACAGCGGAGTGGGATTGTAGGGCAGCTCGGGATCGGCGCCCACGAGCGTCAGCCGGCCGTCATAGCCGGCGGCGCGCAGCGTCTCCAGCGCCTGCACCCCTGCGACACTGCCGCCGACCACGACGATATTGCTGAGCATGCCGCTACAGCCCTCAGCTCTCGCCGGACTGGGAACGCTTCTGCGCCAGCCCCGCCACGAACTCGTCGTCGAAGACATGCTCCATGAGCTCGGGATCGATGTCGTCCTTCCCCGTCATGTCACGGTTGGGATCGGCGAAAGCGATGGAATACCCGTCATTGCTGCCCGGACCACCGACTTCCGAAAGGATCTCCCACCAGTTCCCGTCCATGTCCTGGAAGTAGAACGAGTACGCACCGTGCTGCTCCTGCGGCTTGTGGATACGCTTCAGCCCGTACTCGTCCTTGACACTCAGCAGCTTGCGGTGGGCGTCGTCGACGGCCTCGTTGGTCCGCACGTCCAGACCGTTGTGGTCCTGCAGACGCATGGGACTCGGCTTGCCCTC
>NZ_JBEOWF010000107.1:0-3125 GCF_040295925.1 Streptomyces sp. NPDC002588 | reverse complement strand
GCATAGAACCGGGAGAGGCCGTTGTTGGTGTCGCCCGCCCGCGAGTCCGGGTGGACGTAACCGGCCTTGGCGAGCCGGTAGTGCCAGTTCAGGGCTTCCAGGAACTCGGGCATGTCGTACTTGTGTACGAGCTTTCCCTTCTTGATGGTGAACTTGTTGGGAACTCCCCACGCCTGGTACAGGTAGGTCCACACGTCGTCGAATGCCCACACACCGCGCTTGGCGTCGGTCAGCTCCTTGCCCAGGTTCCACAGATCGTCGGCGGACTTGATCTGGTCGGCGGTGATGCCCTTCGCCCCCAGGATGTCCGCTCGGAAGTAGACGGCCCCCGCCACGGCCATGCCGCCGGCGAAGGAGGGGATGCCGTAGATCTTGTCCTCCCAGGCGGCGGCCTGCCAGGCGCCGGTGGGGATCGCGGCCAGGTTCGGATACTTCTTGATCTTGTCGCCGGACAAGTACGGGGTGAGGTCCGCCAGTTGGGTGCCCGCCAGCGCGCTGACGTTGAAGGTGGCGTTCCACCAGGACGGCAGTTGGACCCAGTCCGGCAGCTTCCTGGACGCGGTCATCGTCGGGACGACGGTCGCGTAGTCGTTGCCGTTGGCCGGCTTCATGGTCAGGTCGATGCCGAGGGCCTTGTTCATGGCCCGGTAGTAGGAGTTGTCCGGCGGGGGCATGGTCCCCCAGATCGGTGTCACCGCGGTGTAGCTGCCACCCTTGCCGGGGATTCCCCGCACCGTGGTCACGGGGTGGGCCGGGTAGGACAGGAACCCCGGGCTGGTGAACGCTCCGTCGGGCCCGGTGACCGACGGGATGTCCGGCTTCACCGAGGTGCTGGCCTGGTAGTGGGGAAGCGCAGCGGCGAGCCCCGACTTGGTATTGGTTCCCCCCTTCGAGCCGGCGGAGCCGTTTCCGCACGCGGACAGCAAGGGGGACAGGGCGGCGGCCCCGGCGACGGCCAGGGCGCCGTTCACGAAGGCTCTTCGATTTGTTGCGATGCTCATGGTGGGCGGTCCTTCGGCTCTGAGGTTCTGTGACGAACGTCGTGCGAGAGGGCTGCGCAGGGGCCGCCTGACCTCGGTGCGGGAGGCGTGAGCGGCTTCGAGGTGTCGAAACACGGCGTGGATCGTTGCCCGCCAGTCGAAGCGCTTCGACATCGCCGAGAGGTTAAGCGCGTCCTGGAGCGCCAGGCAAGGGGCTTGCAGGAAACCGAATCACCGAATTGGAAACCGAAGTTTCTTGGAAACTTTCTCTTGACGCCCCATCGAGCCCATGCCAGTTTCGAAGCGCTTCAACACGCGGTATCGAGGCCCTGCGACCCGGCCGTACGGTGCCGTCCACCCCCGTCGTCGCACTCCGCAAGGGACTTCACCTGTGAGTACCGCTGCCGTCTCCGCCACGCTGCCCTTCCGCGACCCGGGGCTCCCGCTGGCCGAACGCGTCGAAGACCTGCTCTACCGGCTCACGCCGGAGGAACGCATCGCGATGCTGCACCAGTACGCGCCCGCCGTTCCCCGCCTCGGTGTCGCCGAGTTCCGCACCGGCACCGAGACCCTGCACGGCGTCGCCTGGCTCGGCGAGGCCACCACCTTCCCGCAGGCCGTCGGCCTGGGCGCGACCTGGGACGAGGACCTGGTCCACGAGATCGCCGAGGCGATCTCCGTCGAGCAGCGCGCCTTTCACCACCACCGCCCCCCGGTCGTCGGCACCGGCCGCAACAGCCTCCAGGGCTGGGCCCCCGTGGTGAACCTGCTGCGCGACCCGCGCTGGGGCCGCAACGAGGAGGGCTACTCCGAGGACGCCCTGGTCACCGCCCGGCTCGGCGCCGCCTTCTGCCGCGGCATGGCCGGCGACGACCCGGACCACCTGCGCACCGCGCCGGTCCTCAAGCACTTCCTCGCCTACAACAACGAGGACGACCGCTGCACCACCTCCTCCGGCCTGCGCCCCCGGGTCCTGCACGAGTACGACCTCGCCGCCTTCCGGCTCGCCATCGCCACCGGCGCGGCCACCGGCGTGATGGCGGCCTACAACCTGGTCAACGGCCGCCCCTGCCACGTCAGCCCGCTCCTTGAGCAGCAGCTGCGCGAGTGGGCGAAGCCCACCGGCCACGAACTCTTCGTCGTCAGCGACGCCGACGCCCCGTCGAACCTGGTGGACCCGGAGCACTACTTCGACAACCACGCCGAGTCGCACGCCGCCGCACTGAAGGCCGGCATCGACAGCTTCACCGACCACTTCCAGGACAGCGCCACCACCTTCGGCCGGATCAGCGCCGCCCTGGAGCACGGCCTGCTGTCGATGGCGGACGTGGACCGGGCCGTGAGCCGTCAGCTGTCGATACGCTTCCGGCTCGGCGAGTTCGACCCCGAACAGGACCCGTACGCGGGTATCGGCTGGGACGTCGTCAACTCCCCGGCCCATCAGGCGCTCGCGCTGCGCGCGGCCACCGAGTCGGTCGTGCTGCTCAAGAACACCGGAGTACTGCCGCTCGCCGCGGACCGACGCGTGGCCGTGGTCGGGCCGCTCGCCCACACCCTGTTCGAGGACTGGTACAGCGGCAGCCACCCGTACCGGATCACCGTCGCCGACGGCCTCGGCGTCGAGGGTGTCGAAGGCGTCGACCGGATCGTGCTGCGCACCACCGACGGCCGCGCCCTCACCGCCGTGGGCCCGGAAGGCCGACTGGCCGTTACGGACGCCCAGGACGCCGACCCCGCCGCCCAGTGGGACCTCTTCGACTGGGACCTGGGCGTGCTCACCCTGCGCTCCGCCGCCACCGGTCGCTACGCCTCGCTGCGCGACGACGACCAGCAGGTCGCCGCCGACCGGGACCAGCCCGGTGAATGGGAGGTCCACGAAACCTTCCGCCTCGATCCCGCCGAGGACGGAGCGGAGCTCCTCTTCAACATCTGCAACAGCCGTTATGCCCAGGCGGATCCGGACACAGGTGTCCTCACCATGACCGCCGAGACCCCGGAGCAGGCCGTCCGGTTCACCCGGACCGTGGTGCGCGACGGCGTCGCCGAGGCCGTCGCGGCCGCGCGGAGCGCCGACACGGTCATCGTGGTGGTCGGCAACGACCCGCACATCAACGGCAAGGAGACCACGGACCGGGCCGGTCTGCG
>NZ_JBEOWF010000106.1:0-3771 GCF_040295925.1 Streptomyces sp. NPDC002588 | reverse complement strand
CGGGCGAGGTCGTCGATGCGGGTCTCGCCGTGCTCGGCGACATACCGCAGCACGGTCTGGCGCCGTTCCTCGACGGCGGCCTGGGACAGGCGGGTGCGGGCGGTCACGGGCCCCTCCTTCCCGGTCGCTGCGGTCTCGCATTTTCCCACACGGGCCGGTGGGCGCCGGGGCCCGTCCGGACCCCGGACCTCGGGCCGGCCGTGCGGCGGCGACCGCGACGGTCGCCGTACACGCCCGAGCGGCCGCTCACGGACCGTCCACCGTGACCAGCACCTTGACCTGCTCGGGGTCGACGGACGCGGCGAAGGCCTTGGCGGCGTCCTCCAGCGGGTAGGTGGCGGTGACGATCTCGGCGGTGTCCACGGCGCCCGAGGTGAGCAGGGACATCGCGGTGCGGTAGTCGTCGCGGGTGTACATCAGGGTGCCCTCGATGCGGATCTCCCGGTCCTGGACCAGGTCGAGGCGGATCGGGGTGGTGCCTGCGGCTCCGACGCCGACGACGATGATCGTGCCGCCCTTGGCCACCAGGTCGATGGCCTGGGCCATGGACCGCTCCCGGGCCACGCAGTCGAAGACGACGTCGACCGGTCCGCCGAGCGCCGCGTGGGCCTGGTCGGCGAGGTCGGGGGCGTCTGCGGGCAGGGCGGTGTCGGCGCCGAGACGCAGAGCGCGGTCCCGTTTGCCCGGCAGCAGGTCGGTGACGGCGGTCTTCGCGGCGCCAGCGTGCCGGGCGGCGAGGAGGGTGAGCAGGCCGATGGGGCCGGCGCCGAGGACGGCGACCGTCCGTCCGGTGAGGTCCCCGGCCTTGGCCACGGCGTGCACCGGGGTGGCAAGGGGTTCGACGAGGGCGGCCTCGGTGTCGGTCATGCCGTCGGGGACGCGGTGGACCCGGTCGGCCGGAATGGTGAACAGGTCGGTCATGGCGCCGGGTGTCTGGCAGCCGAAGACCTTCAGTTCCTGGCAGATGTTGTAGCGGCCGGTGCGGCACTGGGGGCACCGGCCGCAGTACAGGTTGGGTTCGATGAGAACCCGGTCGCCGGGGGCGAAGTCCTCGGCTCCCTTCCCCGCCGCGGCGACGACACCGACCGCCTCGTGACCGGGGCGGTAGGGCAGGTCGATGAAGGGATGATGTCCGGCCGCCGCATGGGTGTCGGAGCCGCAGATGCCGACGACCGTGGTGCGTACGAGGAGTTCGTCGTCCCCGGGGACGGGGGCGGGCACCTGCTCGAGGGTGATGTCGTCGAGGGAGCGGACGAGAACGCGGCGAATCTGCTCGGTCATGGTGGGCGAGTTCCGTTCGGTTCGGGCGTTCACGAGGAGGCGAGGCCGGGCTGGATCTGGATCTTGCGGCCGAGGCCCGCCCGGAAGCGGCTGATCGCGTCCGGGAACGACGCGAGAGGGAGGCGGTCGCTGATGAAGACGTCCGGGTCGATGACACCGGTCGCGAAGAGGTCCGCGGCCCGTTCGAAGCTGTGCAGGACGGCCATGGAGCCGGTGATGGTGATCTCCTGGTTGTAGATGCGGTACGGCGAGATGGTGGCCGTCGTCGCGTAGTCGGAGACCCCGAACTGCAGGTAGGTGCCGCCCTTGCCGACCCGGCCGAGGGCGTCCTGGATGGCCTTGGCGTTGCCGGTGGCGTCGACGACCAGATCCCAGCCGTAGGGCGGCCGGTCGAGTTCGTCGGCGGACGTGGCACCGGCGGAACAGCCCAACTGCCGTGCTGTGGCCAGGCGTTCGGCGTTGATGTCGACGACGTCGACGCTCGCGGCACCGGTCGCCTTGGCGAGCTGGAGCATCATCAGGCCCATGGTTCCGGCGCCGTAGACGAGCACCCGGGAGGCGAGGCGGCTGCGCAGGACGTCGTAGCCGCGCACGGCGCAGGACAGCGGTTCGACCAGGGCCGCGTCCTCGGTGCGCACGCCGTCCGGCAGGACCGCGCAGTTGGCGACGGGGGCGGCCACGAACTCGGCGGCGGCGCCGGGGTGGGTGACGCCGATGGCGGCCCACCGTTCACAGAGGTTGTTGCGCCCGGTGCGGCAGTAGTGGCACTCGAAGCAGTACAGCGACGGGTCGACGGCGACCCGCGCCCCGACGCCGAGTTCGGTGACGGCGGAGCCGACCGCGACGACCTCCCCGGCGAACTCGTGGCCGGGCACGATGGGCAGCTTCGGGGCGAACTCCCCTTGGAGGATGTGCAGGTCGGTGCCGCACAGTCCGGTGGCCGCGACCTCGACGACGACCTCGCGGGGGCCGGGGGCGGGGTCGTCGACAGTGGAGAGTTCGATGGTGCCGGGCCGGGTGATGACGGCTGCTTTCACTTCACTGCTCCTAGGGACAGGCCGCGGACCAGTTTGTCCTGGGCGGCGAAGCCGGCGATGAGGACGGGCAGCGAGACCAGGGTGGCGGCGGCGCACAGCCGGGCCAGGAAGAGGCCCTCGTTGGTGATGAAGCCGACCAGGAAAACCGGGGCGGTGGATGCCTGTGTCGCCGTGAGGTTGACGGCGAACATGAACTCGTTCCAGCTGAAGATGAAGCAGATCAGGGAGGTGGCGGCGAGTCCGGGCATGGCGACCGGAGCGACGACCCGCCACAGCACGGTGAGCAGGCCCGCGCCGTCGACCTCGGCCGCCTCCAGGATCTCCTTGGGGACCTCGGCGAGGAACGACCGCATCATCCACACCGCGATCGGGAGGTTCATGGCGGTGTAGAGGACGACCAGCGTCCACACGTTGTCCAGCATCCCGGCGTCCTTGACGATCAGGTACACCGGCAGCAGGGCCGCGATCGCCGGGAGGAACTTCGTGGACAGGAAGAAGAACATCACGTCGGTCCACTTCTCGACCGGCTTGATGGACAGCGCGTAGGCCGTCGGCACCGCCAGGGCGAGTACGAGGAGCGTCGAAAGGACGCTGGCCATGGCCGAGTTGAGGAGGAAGGGGGTGATGTCCCGGCTGAACAGCAGTTTGTACTGGTCGAAGGTGACCGGTGCGAAGGGGGTCGGCGGGTTGGTCGCCGCGTCGGCCTCCTGGTGGAAGGAGGTGAGCACCATCCATGCCACCGGCGCGAAGAACGCGAGCGTGGCGAGCCAGGCGACGAAGGTCCACAGCGGGGAGAGCCGGGGTGCACCGCCGTGGTCGTCGCGGCGGCGCAGGAGCTTCTTGAACCTCGCCCCGGGGGCGGCGACTGCTGCGTGGGTCATCGGGCAATCTCCTCGCGGAACAGCGACGCGATGGTGCGCAGCGCGAAGGTCGCGATCACGATCGAGCCGAGGACGACGACGACACCGGCGGCGGCCGCCTCGCCGTACTCGTACTTGCGGAACATGGTCAGATAGATCTCGTAGGGCAGGTTGGTCGTCTGCGAACCGGGACCGCCCTGGGTGATGGTGTAGACCGAGTCGAAGGTCTGCACGACGTAGATCGTGCCGAGCAGGATGCCCAGTTCGATGTACTGGCGCAGATGCGGGAGCGTGATGAAGCGGAAGGTCGCCAGGGCCGACGCACCGTCCATGCGGGCCGCCTCCAGGACGTCACCGGGCTGCGCCTGCAGACCGGCCAGCAGGATCAGCATCATGAACGGCGTCCACTGCCACACCAGCGACACCACGACGGCCGGCATGGGGTACGAGGACACCCAGTCGACGGTGGGGCCGTTGTCCGCTCCGAAGAACCTGTATACGGCGTTGAGGGTGCCGTTGAGCAGGCCGTAGTCGGGGTTGTAGATGGCGTGCTTCCACAGCAGCGCCGCCGCGACCGGCATCACCAGGAACGG
>NZ_JBEOWF010000105.1:0-3992 GCF_040295925.1 Streptomyces sp. NPDC002588 | reverse complement strand
CCGCTTGGCAGGTGTATCAGGCGAGGTCAGCTGTATGACCGCGTGGTCACTGACCGCGCGGTCATATCTAGACAGCCGGACGGTCGGACGTCAAGAGCACGGGCAGCATTTCTTCCCCGACAGGACGCACAGCTGCGAAAGACGCGGCACGCTCGGCACGTTCCCCGCAGAGCCTTGACAGCGGGTCCCTGGAAAGTTCACTCTTCGACGCGTCGACCGATTGGATCTGTCCGGTCGCGTTTGTTTCTGGTCGTATCGTCGACCGCTTCCCGTCATGTCCCCTGAGCCAATGCGTCACGCCCGGGCCATGACAGCCCCTCAGGAGCCGAAATGCACCTTTCATCCCCTGGTCAGCCTCTGCCTGGTACCAGCCGCCGCGCCGTGCTGCGCGGACTCGGTGGGGCCGCTCTGCTCGGTGCCGGCATACCGCTGCTGTCGGCCTGCGGCGGCAGTGGCACCTCCTCCGACCCGAAGACCGTCAGCCTCGGCTCCAACGCGTCCGACGCGGTCCCGAAGAAGGCCTTCGCCGAGATCTACGCGGCCTTCAAGAAGCAGTCCGGGATCGCGGTCGACGTGAACACCAAGGACCACAACACGTTCCAGGAGCAGATCAACTCCTACCTCCAGGGCACCCCGGACGACGTGTTCAACTGGTTCGCCGGCTACCGCATGCAGTTCTTCGCGGCCAAGGGCCTGACCAGCGCCATCGACGACGTGTGGGCGAAGATCGGGGACAACTTCCCCGAGGCGATGAAGAAGCTCAGCAAGGGCGCGGACGGCAAGTACTACTTCGTGCCGATGACCACGTACCCCTGGGCGCTCTTCTACCGCAAGAGCGTGTTCCAGCAGCACGGCTACACCGTCCCCACCACGTGGGACCAGCTGGTCGCCCTGTGCAAGCAGATGAAGAAGGACGGCCTCACCCCGATCGCCTTCGGCGACAAGGACGCCTGGCCGGCGATGGGCACCTTCGACCAGATCAACTTCCGCGTCAACGGCTACGACTTCCACGTCGAGCTGATGGCGGGCAAGGCGGCCTGGACCGACGCCAAGGTCAAGGACGCCTTCGACCACTGGGCCGAGCTCCTCCCGTACCACCAGGAGGGCTCCCTCGGCCGCACCTGGCAGGACGCCGCCCAGACGCTGGTGTCGAAGAAGGCCGGCATGTACCTCCTCGGCTCCTTCGTCGCTCAGCAGTTCACCAACAAGGCCGACCTGGACGACCTCGACTTCTTCGCCTTCCCCGAGATCAACTCCGAGTTCGGCCAGGACACCGTGGAGGCCCCCACCGACGGCTTCATGGTCAGCAAGAGTCCGAAGAACCACGACGGCGTGGTGAAGCTGCTGGAATACCTGGGCACCGCGGAGGCCGAGGAGCTGTACCTCAAGGCCGACCCGAGCGTGGTGGCCGCCTCCAGCAACGCCGACACCTCCACCTACTCGACGCTGCAGAAGAAGGCTTTCGAGATGATCAGCGGCGCCAAGAGCCTCACCCAGTTCATGGACCGCGACAGCCGCCCGGACTTCACCTCCACGGTCATGCAGCCCGCGCTGCAGAAGTTCGTCCGCGACCCCAAGGGCATCGACAGCCTGCTCTCGTCGATCGAACGCCAGAAGAAGACGATCTTCGCGTCCTCCTGACCCGCGGCAGGAGCAGCGACTCAAGCGACATGACTACTGACACCCCCACGCAGTCCCCGGAGGCGGCCGCCGTGCCGCCTTCGGGCGCCGCATCGAAGAAGAAGCGGGTTCCGCAGGGCCACCGACGCCTGCTGACCCGCCGTGACCGGCTCACCCTCGGCCTGATGGCCGGTGTGCCGACGATCCTGCACGTGACCCTCGTGTGGGTCACCGCCCTCGCCTCCATCGCCCTCGCCTTCACCACCTGGGACGGCATCGGCTTCGACTCCATCAAGTGGGTGGGGCTGGACAACTTCAAGGAGCTGTTCACCAACAACCCGCAGTTCTGGCCCGCCGTCCAGCACAACGTCATCTGGTTCGTCGTGCTGATCCTGATCCCGACCCCGCTCGGGCTCTTCCTCGCGGTCCAGCTGGACAAGAAGATCCGCTTCACCCGCGTCTACCAGACGGCCTTCTTCCTCCCGGTCGTCGTCTCCCTCGCGGTCACCGGGTTCGTCTGGCAGCTCGTCTACAACCCCGACACCGGC
Source organism: Streptomyces sp. NPDC002588 (assembly GCF_040295925.1). NCBI lineage: Bacteria > Bacillati > Actinomycetota > Actinomycetes > Kitasatosporales > Streptomycetaceae > Streptomyces > Streptomyces sp. NPDC002588. Next base: position 1,824 of record NZ_JBEOWF010000105.1, on the reverse strand, counting down.
CTGATCAACAGCGTCATCGGGGCCAACAAGCCCGGCCACTACATCGACTGGATCGGCGACCCGCACCTCAACCTGTGGGCGATCCTGGTCGCGGCCTGCTGGCGGCACACCGGCTACATGATGATCCTCTACCTGGCCGGCCTGAAGGGCGTCGACCCGTCCCTGCGCGAGGCCTCCTCGCTGGACGGCGCCAACGAGTGGCAGACCTTCAAGAACGTCATCTTCCCGACCCTGCGCCCGACCAACACGGTCGTCCTGGTCGTCACGATCATCGAGGCCCTGCGCGCCTTCGACCTGGTCTTCGTCTTCAACAAGGGCGCCCAGGGCACGGAGCTCCTCTCCATCCTGGTCACCAACAACATCATCGGCGAGTCCAGCCGCATCGGATACGGCTCCGCGATCGCCGTCGTCCTCCTGGTGATCTCCCTCGCCGTGATCATCCCGTACCTGATCTCGACCTTCCGGAAGGAGCGGAGCGCATGAGCACGGCCACCGCTGTCAAGCAGCGCACGCCCGTCCGCCCCGCCCGGATCCTGCTGCACACGTTCCTCGTCGTGACGGCCCTGGCCTGGCTCGCCCCCCTGCTGTGGGCGCTGTTCGCGGCCCTGCGCCCGTACTCGGAGACCAGCGAAAAGGGCTACGTCTCCTGGCCCGACCAGCTCAGCCTCGACAACTTCACCAACGCGTTCGAGCAGTCGGACATGATGCACTACTTCGGGAACACGCTGCTCATAGCGGTCCCGGCGGTGCTGCTGACCCTGTTCCTGTCGTCCTGCGTCGCGTTCTACGTCAGCCGCTTCGACTTCCGGGTCAACCTCTTCCTCCTCCTGGTCTTCACGGCCGGCAACCTGCTCCCGCAGCAGGTGATCATCACCCCGCTGTACCGCATGTACCTGCTGATCGACCTCCCCGGCATCACGGTCAGCGGCAAGCTCTACGACTCCGCGCTCGGCCTGGTCCTGATCCACGTGGCGTTCCAGTCCGGATTCTGCGCCTTCGTGCTGAGCAACTACATGCGCTCCCTGCCGCACGAGCTGACCGAGGCCGCCCTCGTCGACGGCGCCTCCGTGTGGCGCCTGTACTGGCAGATCGTCCTGCCGCTGTGCAAGCCCGCGATGGCCGCCCTCGCCACCCTCCTCTCCATCTGGATCTACAACGACTTCTTCTGGGCGATCGTCCTGATCTCCACCGGCGAGAACATGCCGATCACCTCGGCCCTGAACAACCTCTCCGGCCAGTACTTCACCGACCCCAACCTGGTCGCCGCCGGCGCCCTGCTCACCGCCATCCCCACGCTGACCGTGTACTTCGTGCTCCAGCGGCAGTTCGTCAGCGGCCTGACGCTCGGCGCCAACAAGGGCTGAACAACCTCCGCCGCGCCACCCGTCCCCGACCCCCGGGAGCCCCACCCATGAGTACCGCCCGCCGTCTTCGCCTCCCCGGCATCGCCTACGGAGGCGACTACAACCCCGAGCAGTGGCCCGAGGAGGTCTGGGCCGAGGACATGCGCCTGATGCGCGAGGCCGGGGTGAACATGGTCAGCATCGGCATCTTCTCCTGGGCGCTGCTGGAGCCGTCCGAGGGCGTGTACGACTTCTCCCGTATGGACCGGATCCTCGATCTTCTCCATGAGAACGGTATCGACGCGGACCTGGCCACCCCCACCGCCGCCCCGCCCGCCTGGTTCTTCAATGCGCACCCGGAGGCGCTGCCGGTCGACCGGAACGGCCACCGGCTGTCGTACGGCAGCCGCCAGACGTTCTGCCCGTCCAGCCCCGCCTACCGCCGAGCGGCGCTGCGGATCGCCGAAGTCCTCGCCGAGCG
>NZ_JBEOWF010000104.1:0-4332 GCF_040295925.1 Streptomyces sp. NPDC002588 | reverse complement strand
CTCCGGCCGTGCGCCGGAGCGGGCCGACGCCTCGGGCGAGGCGATCCGCAGGACGTCGATGTGGTCGGACTGCGCGCGCACGGCCCGGTCGACCGGGAGCGCCTCCGGGACATCTGACTCCAGCCGACCCGCCAGACCCGTCGTCCAGCTCCTGTACGTGCGCTACCTCGCCGCACGACCCGTGGACGAGATCCAGTGCGTGGCCCAGACCCGGCAGCGGAACCGGTGTACCTACACGGTGCTTGCTCCCGAGGGCTCGGCGGGCGTCTGGAGGTTGGTCCCCGCGACGGCCGCCCAAGGCCAACTGGCGCTTCCTGCAGAGGCCATGGCGCTGTACGACCTCTCCTCCCTGCCATACGCCGAGCAGTTACGCTGGCGCAGGCAGCGCTGCCCTCAGCATGTTGCCGCCCCGACAGCGGCGGACCTCGCACTGACCGACTGGGAGCCGTTCGACCCGCTCCTCCACCACGCCCATGTGCACCCTCGACTTCCAACCCACGGACGTCGGCCGCGCCCTGATGGCGATGTACGGAATGGGGTTCGGCCATGAGACGGCAGCACGCTGTCGAGATCATCCTGACAAGGCCCGCGACTGGCAGAGAGCTTCACCGAGCCTGCAGAGCCGTACCACTGGCGACGAACGCCGACCACACCCGGCTGATGACCGTACGCCGGGCCAAGTCACCTGACCGAGCCCTCAGGTCACTTCGGCATGAGCTCGATCGCCTCCTGTCGATCGACGTGCTCACGACTCACTACGCTAACCAGTCCGGCCAGGTTCTGCTCAACGTCGACCTCCCCCATGCCCTGTGTTCGGCGCTTCGCCGGGACGCGGCAGCCCGAGGCGAGAAGCCCGCAGACTACCTAGGACGGGCCGTCGTAGAGGCCCTCGAATGGGATGAGCGGGACCGTACGCGGCAACTGACCGCGCAGCTCGAAGGCCTTCTCGCCCACCACGCCTCCGAAAACGTTCTGGCCCGTGCGGCTCGCATCCTGCTGCGCAGCCGTCACCCGGCATCTCTGCACTCGAACGACACGAACCGCTCTCACACGACCCCGTAGCCCACCCTCTCCGCGGAGCACTCGTTGCACACCCCCACCGACGAACAGGCGTACGCCGTCGACACCTTCCGCGATGGCCACCACCTGGTGCTACAAGCTGGCGCTGGCACCGGCAAGACCAGCACGCTGTGCCTGCTTGCCGCGAGTACCGGACGCCGTGGCCTCTACCTCCCCTTCAACAATGACATCGCCGACGATGCCGCAGCCCGTTTTCCACGTTCCGTTCTCTGCAAGACCGCGCACGCGACGGCTTACGCAGCCCTCGGCCACCGTTTCGCTCGCCGTCTCAGCAGTCCTCGCCAGCCCGCGTGGCGGATCGGACAGGCCCTCGGCATCAGGTCGGCCGTCCGTATCGGCGATCACGAGATCAGCCACCGAACCCTCTCCCATGCCGTGCTGCGTACGGTGACCCGCTTCTGCCAGTCCGCCGACAGGGCTCCGGCGCCTCATCACGTACCGGCCCTGCGCAGGCTCGGATCACTCGAAGAGGGCGCCCAACTTGCCGAAGCCGTCGTGCCGTTCGTCGTGAAGGCCTGGGCAGATCTGCAAAACCCTGAGGAGGGCGTGGTCCGCTTCGAGCACGATCACTACTTGAAGATGTGGGCCCTGACAGAACCGAAGATCGAGGCCGACTTCCTTCTCCTCGACGAGGCTCGGGACACCAACCCCGTGCTGGAACAGGTCTTCGCCGCTCAACGCAGCCACGCCCAGCTGATGATGGTCGGTGACTCCGCCCAGGCCATCTACGGGTGGCGCGGGGCCCAGGACGTGATGACAGATTTCGACGCCACCCACCTCACCTTGACCCGTTCCTTTGAGGTTGGTCGACCGAGGACCGAGGACCGGCGACCCGGGAACCGGGATCCGGGCAGATGGGGATGGTGCTGCGGCCACCGCTGATCATCTGCGTGCGAAGACGGAAGATCATGTGGTGGTCGCGGACACCTCACGCTTCCGCGCTGCCACCGGCACTCCGAAGCGTCCTGGCGGTCCTACGCTTAGGGCCGCGCAGATCCCGGCTGACCGGGATGGTTTCGGCGCAGCCTCTCCACGCTCGCTGTGCCGCAGGGCTCCGACCGTAGGCAATGTTGTGCACTTTCTTGATGGCTGCCAGGATTAAGTCCTACATTCCTCGGCACCTTCGCTCAGTGCACTGAGTATCTGCCTGTGTCCCGCTCCGTAGCCGCCCTCAGGGAGCCGTTCCATGTCTGCAAGCACCCGTCCTCGCGTCGGCCGCACCCGCCTGCGTATCGCCCTGGCCGCGCTGGCGTCTGCCGCCCTCGTCTCCGTTCCCTTGCCGGCCGCCGTTGCGGACACGCCGGCCGGCGGTCATCTCACCGGCACCCTCTCTGACGGTGCCACCTGGGTGGCGGACGTCCCCGAGCACTGGAACGGCACCCTGCTGCTGTTCAGCCACGGCTTCGGCCCCACCGTCGCCCGGGACGCCCCCACCGACGCCGTACGCACCGAACTGCTTGCCCAGGGCTATGCGATGGCCGGGTCGTCGTACGACCCCCATGGCTCGATGTGGGCGCTGAACAGCGCCGAACGCGACCAGTTCGCCACGCTCGACGCGGTCGCCGCGAAGATCGGCACCCCGCAGCGCACGCTGGCCATCGGCAATTCGATGGGCGGGCTCGTCAACGCGCAGCTCGCCCGCGACGGCGGCGGGCGCATCGACGGCGCGCTCGGCCAGTGCGGCCTGGTCGCGGGCGGCACCGATCTGGACAACTATCAGCTCGACGCCGAACACACCATCGCCCAGCTGCTCCTGCCGGAGCAGGACGTCAAGCTGGTCCACTTCGGCTCCGCCGACGAGGCGGCCGCCACCGCCACCCTGCTCACCAAGGCGGTCACCGCCGCGCAGGCCACACCGCAGGGCCGGGCCCGGATCGCGCTGGCCGCCGCCTTCCTCAACCTGCCCGCCTGGTCGCCCGGAAAGGACCGGACCGCCGCGACCGACTGGGCGGGGCAGGAGGCACAGCAGTACGACTGGTTCGCGCAGGGCATCCTGTCCTTCGTCGAGGGCGGCCGGTACGCCATGGAGCAGTCCGTCGGCGGCAACAACTCCTGGAACCTGGGCGTGGACTACACCCGTCTGCTGGCCGACTCCCCACACGCACCCCAGGTCCGCGCCCTCTACCAGGCAGCCGGCCTCGACCTGCGTGCCGACCTGCGCGCGCTGACCGAGGGCGCCACGGTCACCGCCGATCCCGCCGCCGTTCGCACCGCGCAGCGGACGTCCTCCGCGGGCCAGGGACTTGACGTGCCGTTGCTCGACATCCACACGAACGGCGACAACCTGGTTCCGGTGGAGCAGGAGAACCGCTTCGCCGCCCGTGTGCGCGCCTCCGGCGACGGCGCGCTGCTGCGGCAGGCGTTCGTCGAGCGACAGGGCCACTGCACGTTCACCACCGCCGAGACGGTGGCCGCCCTGCACGCGCTCGAACACCGCGTCAGCACCGGCCGTTGGGACGACGTCGCGACTCCGGACGCGCTCCAGCGGTCCGCCACGGCGCTCGGTCTGGACGGTGCAGCGTATGTCCCGTACCACCCGGCCGAATTGTCGGTCGGCCGCGACGACCGCCCGGCGCGCCCCACCCGCCACTGACATTGGGACCGCCCAGTGGCTCACGGCATCCCGGACGTCGATCCGCTTGCCGTGGCCTTGTTGACAGCGGTGTAGCGGGCGAGGACGACCACGTTCTCGCCCGCGACGACGTGAGTGTCGTCGTCGTGGGCGGTAGTCCCTCGGGGTTGTGGTGGGTCCTGGCGAGGAGGGAACCCGCCATCTCCGTCCACTCCACGTCCCGGGCGAGGGTCCGCCGTCGGCTGCAGTGATCAGCGGGGTTCGCGGACGACGGCGACTCCTCCCGGTGGGACGGTGACGGTGCCGTCGACCGGTGTGCCGGTGAGGAGTTCGATGCCTGCGGCGGGCGCTTCGGCGCCCTTGCCGGTGTGGTCGATGAGGAACAGGTAGTCGGCCTCCGTGCCGTGGCGCCGGACGACTTCGATGCCGGCGGGTGCCTCGTGCTCCGGTGTGACGTCGGCCTCCTGGCGTATGCGGTGGAGTAGGGCGGTGACAGTGTTCTGGTCGGGGTGGGTGCCCAGGTACCAGGTGGTGCCGTTGCCGTGCCGGTGGCGGGTGACGGCGGGGTGGCCCGCCAACGGGCCGTCGGCGTAGGCGGCGATGGCTTGCGCGCCGGTGAGCCGTATGCGTTCCGACCACAGGTCGGCGGTGGCGGCCGGAGGCACGTCGCCGGTCAGGCC
>NZ_JBEOWF010000103.1:0-4355 GCF_040295925.1 Streptomyces sp. NPDC002588 | reverse complement strand
CCCGCTCCGCCAGCAGGCGGGCGTGGGCCCGGCCGATCCCCCGGCCCGCGCCGGTCACGACCGCGACACGTCCTTCGAAGCTGAACTCACTCATGCCTGACTCCTGTTGTACTGCGGATGCGGATGCGGACCGGTCCCGCCCGGGCGGGACCGGCTGGTGGTGCGGGGCACCGATGGCGGGCTACCAGGTCACCGGCAGCTCGCCGATACCGAAGGCGAGCGCGTCGGCCGGACGGAACGCGAGTTCGTCACGGTCGACGGCGAGGCGCAGGGTCGGGATACGCCGGTAGAGGGTGCCGTAGACGACCTGGAGCTCGATCCGGGCCAGCTGCTGGCCCAGGCACTGGTGGATGCCCCAGCCGAAGGCATGGTGGTGGTTCGCCTTGCGGGTGAGGTCGAGCTTCTCCGGCTCGGGGAACGCCTCCGGGTCCCAGTTGCCGGCGGGCAGCGGGACGACGATGCCGTCTCCGGCCTTGATCTGCGCGCCCTCGAACTCGAAGTCCTCGGCCGCGATGCGCCGCTGTCCGAAGGTCGCGACGGTCAGATAGCGAAGGATCTCGTCGACCGCGTTCGCGGCCTCCCGGGTGTCCTCGATCTCACGCAGCCGTGCGATCTGGTCGGGGTTCTCCAGCAGCAGCGCGGTGCCCAGCGTGATCATGTTGGCGCTGGTCTCGTGCCCGGCGATCAGCAGGATCATGGACAGCAGGGTGGCCTCGGGAAGGGTGAGATCGCCCTCCTTGATCCGCGCGGCGAAGTCCGAGAGCACGTCGTCGGCCGGCTCGTCCATCTTCTTCTGCAGCAGTCCGGCCAGGTAGCCGCCGAGCGCCCGGTTCGCCGCGTTCTGCTGCTCGGCCGTCTTGTCGCTGCGGGTGGCGAAGGAGGCGTGCTCCTGGAAGAAGTCGTGGTCCTCGTACGGCACACCGAGCAGCGCACAGATCATCAGCGAGGGCAGCGGCAGCGACAGCGCCGTCACCAGGTCCACAGGCTTGGGGCCGGCGAGCATCTTGTCGATGAGGTCGTCGGTGAACCGCTGGATGTCCGGCCGCAGGGCCTCCATCCGGGGGCGGGTGAACGGTCGGGTCATCATGCGGCGGATACGGGTGTGGTCGGCGCCGTCGGCGTTGAAGATCGTCAGCGGATGGTGGTGGGCGGTCTCCGCCATGGCCTTGTTCGGGTACGGGAATCCCGGCCGCTTGTCGTCCGAGCTCACCCGGGGATCGGACAGGATCGCGCGCTGCGCGGCGTGGCCTGTGACCAGCCACGGGGTGCTGCCGTCCCAGATCCGGGCTTTCGTCACGGGACCCTTCTCGTTCAGGGCGCGCAGTCCGGGCGGCGGGGCGAAAGGACACCTGGCGTCCCGGTCGTCCTGGTAGAAGTACGCCGACTCCTCGGGGGCGTGCCGGGTGTCTGCCTCGGCCATGGAAGTTCCTCCGGTGATGGGGTGAGGGGGAAGGGATGAGGTTCGGGGCGCTATTCCTCGATGCGGATGGCCAGGGCGGGGCACACCGCGGCGGCGTTGCGGACGTCCTCGGCCAGCTCCGCGGGCGGGTTCTCGTCGAGGAGGACGACGATGCCGTCGTCCTCGCGCTGGTCGAACACGTCCATGGCCGCGGCCACGCACTGTCCTGCGGCAACGCACTTCTCTTCGTCGACGACGACCTTCATGGATCTCTCCTGGTGGTTCATGGGCGGTGGCGGGGATGGTTCAGGGGGCGGCTACGGGACAGCCCTTGGGGCGTCGACGATCTCCTGCCGGCGCAGGCGGGCCTGCTTGGGCATGTTCCAGCCGAGGACGCCGGTGACCCGGCCCTCGCTGCGATACCGGGCGACGAAGCGTCGGGCGGCCAACTCTCCCTCTACGACGTCCACTTCGGCGTCCACGGGCAGGAAGCCGTGCACCTGGAGCTTGGCGTCGAACTGGTCGGTCCAGAAGTACGGCACCGGCACGTACGGCCGGTCGTCGCCGAGGATGCCGGCGGCGACCGCCATGGCCTGCTCGGTGGCGTTGGTCCGGTTCTCCAGCCGCAGGAGGCGGCCGAGGTGCTCGTGGTGCCAGCGGGCCACGTCGCCCACCGCGTAGATGCTCTCCCCGGCTCGGCAACGAGAGTCGCACACCACGCCGTTGTCGAGTTCGAGGCCGCTGTCCGCCAGCCACTCGGTGGCGGGGGCCGCGCCGATGGCGACGACCACGACGTCGGCGGGCAGCTCCTCGTCGGTGGTCAGCCGCACGCCGGTGACCCGCCCCGCCTCGGAGGTGAAGCCCGCGACTCCGGCGCCCAGCCGCAGTCGTACCCCGCGCTCGCTGTGCAGCTCGCCCAGCACGCCCGCGACCAGCGGGCCCACCTGGAGTGCCATCGGTGCCGCGAGCGGACCGGTGAGGGTGACGTCCAGGCCCAGGGTGCGGGCCGTGGCGGAGATCTCGGAGCCCAGGACGCCTTCGCCGACGACCACGACACGGGAGGCGCCGAGCAGCTCCTTGCGCAGCGCGAGGGAGTCGTCGAGGGTGCGCAGGACGTGTACCCCGGACAGGCCTTCCTGGCCGGGCAGGGTACGCGGCCGTACACCGGTGGCGATCACGATCGCGTCGGCCCGCAGCTCCCGCCCGGAGGCGGTCACCACCGTGCGGGTCGCCGTGTCCAGGGAGACCGCCGGGTCGCCGAGGACGAACTCGGCGTCCAGACCATCGAGCACGTCCTGCGTGCGCAGGGCGGCCCGTTCCGGTTCCCAGGCTCCGGAGAGCACCTGCTTGGACAGCGGCGGCCGGTCGTACGGTGCGTGCGGTTCATCGCCGAGCACCGTGATCCGGCCCTTGTAGCCTTTGCGGCGCAGTGCCTCCAGGGTGGTCAGTCCGGACGCGGAGGCGCCCACCACCAGGACGTGGCCGGGGGGCCTGACGTCGTCCTCGATGCTCATTCGTGGCTCCAGTGCAGCGTTGGTGCGGTGTTCTGTGCGGGACGGGCGGAGTGGTCAGTAGACGTAGCGCCCGCCGTTGACGCCGAACGTCTGGCCGGTCACGTAGCCCGCCTCCTCCGAGGCGAGATAGGCGACCGCGTGGGCCACGTCCTCGGGCGTGCCGGCCCGTTTCATCGGCATCGTGGCCGCTACCGCCTCGACGTCGACCGGTCCCTGGCGCACCAGCGGGGTGTCGATGAACCCGGGCGGGACATGGTTGACGGTGATCCCCTTGGCGATGTACTCCACCGCCAGCGCCCGGGTCAGCCCGATCACACCGCCCTTGGAGGACGCGTAGTGCGCCATGGCCGGCGCCCCGGTCTGCGCGGACGACGAGGAGATGTTGACGATCCGCCCCCAGCCCGCCTCGACCATGTCGGGGATCAGCTCCTGGGTGACCAGGAACGGGCCCTTGAGGTTGATCGCGATCATGCGGTCCCAGGAGGCCTCGCTGATGCTGGTGAAGGGCTCGTAGGCGGTGGTCCCCGCGTTGTTGACGAGGATCGTGACCGGTCCGAGCTCCTCGCGGGTGCGTGCCGCGGACCGGGCCACGGCCGCGGCGTCGGCCGCGTCCCCGGCGACCGCGACGGCCCTGCCGCCTGCCGCCTGGATCTCCGCTGCGGTCTTCTCGGCGCCCTCCGTGTTCAGGTCCCAGACCGCCACGGCGGCCCCCTTGGCGGCCAGCACGGTGGCGATCCCGCGCCCGATTCCCCGCGCGCCGCCTGTGACGACCGCGACCTTTCCCTGCAGTGACATGTGTGCTCCTCGTGTGCTGTGCTGTGGGGCGCACCGGCGGCTGACGCCCCGGCCCGGGCCTGGGTCAGCCCTTCAGCGCCTCTCGGGCGGCGGTGCGGGCGGCGACGGCCCGCGGGAATCCCGCGCAGCCGCTGGAGCGGTGGACGACCTCGGCGATCTCGTCCTCGGGGAACACGCCCTGCAGGGCGGCCCGCACGGCCTTCCAGCCCGCGGCCCGCAGATCGGCGGTTTCCTCGACGCCCTCGTCGGTCATGAGTTCGCTCCTGTTGCGCGCCTTCGCGTCCCTGAGCGAAAGTTAGACCAGACGGTCGGTACAATCAATCTCCGTGGTGAGATTTGCATCCATTGAATGAAGTCAGCCACTCCTCTACTCTCACCTCAATATTAGACTGACCGGTCGACACATGAATCAAGGCTCACGCGGGAGAGCACATGAGCGAAACGACGAAGACGAACCCGGCGGACCTGGACCTCGTGGACGTCCTGGTCATCGGCGCCGGTGTCACCGGCATCTACCAGCTGTACCGGGCCCGCGAGGAGGGCTTCTCGGTGCGCCTGCTGGAAGCCGGCCACGGAGTCGGCGGCACCTGGTACTGGAACCGCTACCCCGAAGCCCGCTTCGACTCCGAGAGCTACACCTACGGCTA
>NZ_JBEOWF010000102.1:0-4398 GCF_040295925.1 Streptomyces sp. NPDC002588 | reverse complement strand
GTCAGCGTGCGCAGCCGCTGTTCGCCGGTGAGGACGATCCGCAGGTCGTGTACGCCCTCCAGTTGCTCGGCCAGCGGTGCGGTGACGGTGGTCCAGGCGTAGCGGTCCCCGGTGACGGGCACCTCCAGGGACGCCAGCCTGCTCTCCCCCACGAGGAGTTCGAGCACGGCGGCGGCCCCCTCGCCGGTCCGGGACACCTCGACCGCGAGCCGGCCCGCGCCGCTCAGGTCCACCTGGCGGAAGAGCAGTGTCGCGGCCTCGCCGGCCGGGGTCACCGCGTCGCCGTCCTCGCGGGTGGCGTCGACCAGGGCGAGGTCCTCGTAGTCGTCGAAGTCGACCGCGCGCAGCGGGCCTTCGAGCGCGCGGCGTGACCGCGGGGCGGGGCCGGTGACGGTCAACTGCGCGGTCAGGGCGGGAGCCGCCGCCGAGCGGGCGAGCACCAGTTCGTAGCGGCCGGGGTCCACGGTGAAGGCACCGGTGACCACGTCCCAGTGGGACAGTGCCTCGGCGACCGTCAGCCGGAACTCCAGCTCCGCTGTCTGGCCCGCTGCCAGGCGCGCCTTGCGGAAGCCGACCAGTTTCAGCCGCGGAGCCTGGTGGCGGGCGTCCAGGGCACGGGCGTAGAGCTGCACGGTCTCCGTGCCCGCGCGCGGCCCGGCGTTGCGCAGCGAGACCCGGACCCGGATCTCGCCGTCCTGACCCAACCCTTCCTGATTCAGGGCGAGTTGGGTGTAGTCGAAGCGGGTGTACGAGAGGCCGTGGCCGAAGGCGTAGAGCGGGGCGGCCTGGTGGTACTGGTACGTCCAGCCGGCCTTGATGATGTCGTAGTCCAGGCGGCCGGGCAGCTCGTCGTCGCCCCGGTACCAGGTCTGCGGGAGGCGGCCGGCCGGGTCGGCCTCGCCGCGCAGCACGCGGGCCAGGGCCCGGCCGGTCTCCTGGCCGGCGTGCGAGATCCACAGCACCGCGGGCACGTGCTCGTCGGCCCAGTCCAACGCGTAGGGGTAGCTGGACATGACGACCAGCGCGGTGTCGTCGTGGACCGCGACGACCTCGCGCAGCAGCCGGTCCTGCTGGGGCGGCAGCCGCAGACCGGCCCGGTCCGTGGTCTCCTTGCCGTTGATGTGCGGGTCGTTGCCGACCACCACGATGACCGTGTCGGCGCTCCGCGCGGCCGCGACAGCCTCGGCGACACCGTCGCGCACCACGGTCCGGGTGAACCGGACGGCCTGCTCCGGGGTCTCGGCGGTCATGGTGAGGACACCTGTGTCCGGGTCGGCCTGCGCGTAACGGCTGTTGCAGATGTTGAAGAGGAGCTCCGCTCCGTCCTCGGCGGATTCGAGGCGGAAGGTTTCGTGGACCTCCCACTCACCGGGCTGGTCCCGGTCGGCGGCGACCTGCTGGTCGTCGTCGCGCAGCGAGGCGTAACGGCCGGTGGCGGCGGAGCGCAGGGTGAGCACGCCCAGGTCCCAGTCGAAGAGGTCCCACTGGGCGGCGGGGTCGGCGTCCTGGGCGTCCGTCAGGGTCAGCCGGCCCTCCGGGCCCACGGCGCCGAGTGCGCGGCCGTCGGCGGTGCGCAGCACGATCCGGTCGACACCCTCGACACCCTCGACGCCGAGGCCGTCGGCGACGGTGATCCGGTACGGGTGGCTGCCGCTGTACCAGTCCTCGAACAGGGTGTGGGCGAGCGGCCCGACCACGGCCACGCGTCGGTCCGCGGCGAGCGGCAGTACTCCGGTGTTCTTGAGCAGCACGACCGACTCGGTGGCCGCGCGCAGCGCGAGCGCCTGATGGGCCGGGGAGTTGACGACGTCCCAGCCGATACCCGCGTACGGGTCCTGCTCGGGGTCGAATTCACCGAGCCGGAAGCGTATCGACAGCTGACGGCTCACGGCCCGGTCCACCTCCGCCATCGACAGCAGGCCGCGCTCCAGGGCGGCGCTGATCCGGCCGAAGGTGGTGGCGCTGTCCTGGAAGTGGTCGGTGAAGCTGTCGATGCCGGCCTTCAGCGCGGCGGCGTGCGACTCGGCGTGGTTGTCGAAGTAGTGCTCCGGGTCCACCAGGTTCGACGGGGCGTCGGCGTCGCTGACCACGAAGAGTTCGTGGCCGGTGGGCTTCGCCCACTCGCGCAGCTGCTGCTTCAGGAGCGGACTGACGTGGCAGGGGCGGCCGTTGACCAGGTTGTAGGCCGCCATCACACCGGTGGCCGCGCCGGTGGCGATGGCGAGCCGGAAGGCGGCGAGGTCGTACTCGTGCAGGACCCGGGGGCGCAGGCCGGAGGAGGTGGTGCAGCGGTCGTCCTCGTTGTTGTAGGCGAGGAAGTGCTTGAGGACCGGCGCGGTGCGCAGGTGGTCCGGGTCGTCGCCGGCCATGCCGCGGCAGAAGGCGGCGCCGAGCCGGGCGGAGATGAGGGCGTCCTCGGAGTAGCCCTCCTCGTTGCGGCCCCAGCGCGGGTCGCGCAGCAGGTTCACCACGGGGGCCCAGCCCTGGAGGCTGTTGCGGCCGGTGCCGACGGCCGGGGGGCGGTGGTGGTGGAAGGCGCGCTGCTCGACGGAGATCGCCTCGGCGACCTCGTGGACCAGGTCCTCGTCCCAGGTCGCGCCCAGGCCGACGGCCTGCGGGAAGGTGGTGGCCTCGCCGAGCCAGGCGACGCCGTGCAGGGTCTCGGTGCCGGTGCGGAACTCGGCGACGCCCAGGCGGGGAACGGCGGGCGCGTACTGGTGCAGCATCGCGATGCGTTCCTCCGGTGTGAGCCGGTAGAGCAGGTCTTCGACGCGTTCGGCCAGCGGGAGCCCCGGGTCGCGGAAGGGCAGCGTGGCGGAGACGGCAGCGGTACTCACAGGTGAAGTCCCTTGCGGAGTGCGACGACGGGGTGGGCGGCACCGTTCGGCCGGGTCGCAGGGCCTCGATGCCGCGTGTTGAAGCGCTTCGACGCTGGCATGCGCCCCTCAAGACGTCAAGAGAAAGTTTCCAAGAAACTTCGGTTTCCGAAAGAGCGATTCTGTTTCCTGCACGGCACTTGCCTGTCGCTCCAGGACGCGCTTAACCTCTCGGCGATGTCGAAGCGCTTCGACAGGCGGACAACTATCCGCGCCGCTTTTCGGACGTCCTCGAAGCCGCTCACGCCTCCCGCACCGAGGTCAGGCGGCCCCTGCGCAGCCCTCTCGCACGACGTTCGTCACAGAACCTCAGAGCCGAAGGACCGCCCACCATGAGCATCGCAATGAATCGCAGAGCCTTCGTGAACGGCGCCGCCGCCGTCGCCGGGGCCGCAGCCCTGTCCCCCCTGCTGTCCGCGTGCGGAAGCGGCTCGTCCAGCTCTAAGGGCGGCACCAACTCCCGGTCGGGACTGGCCGCCGCGCTTCCCCACTACCAGCCGAGCACGTCGGTGAAGCCGGACATCCCGTCGGTCACCGGACCCGACGGAGCGTTCACCAGCCCGGGTTTCCTGTCCTACCCGGCCCACCCCGTGACCACGGTCCGGGGGATCCCCGGCAAGGGCGGCAGCTACACCGCGGTGACACCGATCTGGGGGACCCTGCCCCCGCCGAACAACTCCTACTACCGGGCCATGAACAAGGCCCTCGGTATCGACCTGACCATGAAGCCGGCCAACGGCAACGACTACGCGACCGTCGTCCCGACGATGACGGCGTCCAAGAAGCTGCCAGACTGGGTCCAACTGCCGTCCTGGTGGAACGCCGCCTTCAACGTCAGCGCGCTGGCGGGCACCCAACTGGCCGACCTCACCCCGTACTTGTCCGGCGACAAGATCAAGAAGTATCCGAACCTGGCCGCGATCCCCACCGGCGCCTGGCAGGCCGCCGCCTGGGAGGACAGGATCTACGGCATCCCCTCCTTCGCCGGCGGCATGGCCGTGGCGGGGGCCGTCTTCTTCCGCGCGGACATTCTGGGGGCGCAGGGCATCACCGCGGACCAGGTCAGGTCCGCCGACGACCTGTGGAACCTGGGCAAGGAGCTGACCGACGCCAAGCGCGGTGTGTGGGCCTTCGACGACGTGTGGACCTACCTGTACCAGGCGTGGGGAGTCCCCAACAAGTTCACCATCGAGAAGGGCAAGCTCATACACAAGTACGACATGCCCGAGTTCTTGGAGGCCCTGAACTGGCACTACCGGCTCGCCAAGGCCGGTTACGTCCACCCGGACTCGCGGGCGGGCGACACCAACAACGGCCTCTCCCGGTTCTATGCCGGCAAGGCCCTGATCGAAGGCGGCGGCACCGGCGCGTGGAATCTTGCGGACCACCAGTCCGGCGTCGCCGCGAACAAGAACTACCGCCGTGCGGCCTTCGACATCATCTCCGCCGACGGCAGGTCCAAGCCCCAGACCTTCCTCGGCCCCTCCACCAGCATCATGAGCTACCTCAACGCCAAGCTGAA
>NZ_JBEOWF010000101.1:0-4430 GCF_040295925.1 Streptomyces sp. NPDC002588 | reverse complement strand
CGAGCACGGTCTGCATCCCCACCGTCTGCACAACATTGAGGGCTACTCCACGACGCCCCAGGCAGCAGACGTCCTGGTTGTCCTGCCCGGCACTGTCACACACTCGGTGGCACCAGGACATCCCCGTCATTGAGAGGTGCGCCATGACCGCGAATTCGGCGGACGGCCCGGACATCGACGTCGTCGGTATGTGGGTCACCGCAGACGGCCACATCCGCCAGGAGTTGCGGGCGGACGGCCGGTACGACGAGGCGCGCGGCAAGCGCGCCAGCGCCTACACCGGCCGCTACACCGTCACGGGCCGTCACATCGACTACGTCGACGACACCGGATTCACCGCGACGGGCGACATCCGCGACGGCGTGCTCCACCACGAGCACCTCGTGCTGTACCGGGAGCGGCCCTCCCCCTGACGCGCTCTCGCCGCTCAGGATCAGGCGGCCGGAGCCGTCTCCATGGAGTCGCACTACGTCTGCCATGCGCGCTGATGACGTTGTGCCCGGCGGACAGCGGGCGGTGCTGCGAGGCGCCGCCAGTGTCCTCCGGTCGCCGGGACCGGAGGGACCGGCGGAAGGAAGATCAGGATCGCGGCGGAGACCACGAAGGCGATCGCGTTGCCGATGACCATGAGCTGATAGGCGGCCAGGGTGCCCACCTGAACGACCCACCCCGCACCCACGGCGCCGAGGGAGACGCCGACGTTCGTCACGGCACGGAGACAGGCCCTGAACTCCTGCGGTCGGTTCCCTCCGTAGTGCCTGATGAGCGGGCTGCGTGCGGCCACTCCGGCTGCCTTCGCCCCGGCGGCCGCGGTGACCGCGGTGACCGCGAGCACGAACGGCCAGAAGCTGTCCGCCGGCACGAATCCGGCCGTGGCCAGCGCCTGGACCACGAGGGTGGTCGCATAGACGCCGCGTGCTCCGTATCGGTCCGCCAGGCGGCGCTCGCGCTCACCGCGCAACGGCACGTGCGGTCAGGACCGGGCGGGAGAGTCGAGCCGTTCCCGCGGACCGCGATGGCCTCCCCCGACTTCCACGGGACATCAACTCGCCGAGAAGTCACGCCACTCGGGGCGCCCGGCCGTTCCTATAGGTTTGATCACGTCCCGTCGGCGGACGGGCTTCGGACCTGCATGAGGGGGCTCGCATGGCATTCATCCACCGCACCACCATGGCGCCGACGAAGTTGGAGTTGCTCACCGGCTGGCTGCCGAAGCAGAGCTGGTACACGGGCGACGCGGGAGCGCCGGAACTGGTTAGGGCCGGCGGGTTCCGGCTGGACGATCCGGAGGGCGAGGTCGGGATCGAGTTCATGGTGGTGGTGGACACCGCCGGGCAGGCGCCCGTGGCGTATCTGGTGCCGATGGGCTATCGCGGTGCGGCGCTGGAGGACGTCCCCGCCGAGGGGCTGATCGGCACGTCCGAGCACGGGGTGCTCGGCACACGGTGGATCTACGACGGCGTCCACGACCCGGTGGTGATGGGGCAGTTGCGCGCCCTCCTGCGCGGTGAGGCGACCCCGCAGCACCAGAGCGAGAGCGACACACCCGATCCGACCGTCACCGTGCACGGAACCGTTCCCGTCGGCGGGCCCGAGGTCGGGATCCACCGCGTCCTGCGGCCCACTGAGGCGGCACGGACGTCGTCCGGACATCTTGTCGCGGGATGGACCTGGCCGGACGGAACGGCTGCGCGGGGAGTGTTCGCGGCCGTCGCGCCGCGGTAGGAGGTCCTGCGGGCACCGGCCGGACGGAGAGCGAGTCGGCGTCGGCGGTCCACATGACAAAGGCAAGGAGATCACCCACTCCTTGCCACTCTTAAGCTATAGCACGAGGGGGGCCTTGCGGCAAGGCCCCCCTCGTGCTGCAAAATCTCCAGCCGAAGAGCAGAACGGGCGGAAATCGACGATCCGCGAAGTGTGTGCCGTTCTGCGGCGTTGGTACTTGGCGTGGAGATGGGGGATTTCATGATCGACGTGATCGTGGTCGGCGGTGGGCCGACCGGCTTGATGCTGGCCGGCGAGTTGCGGCTGCACGGCGTTCGCGTGCTCTTACTGGAGAAGGAGACGGAGCCGGCCGTGCAGGTCCGTGCGCTCGGCCTGCACGTACGCAGCATCGAGGTGATGGACCAGCGCGGTCTGCTGGAGCGGTTCCTCGCGCTCGGCCGGCAGTTCATGGTGGGCGGCTTCTTCGCCGGGCTCAGCAAGTCGTGGCCGTCCGGAATGGACACCGCGCATTCGTACGTCCTCGGCATCCCGCAGACCGTCACCGAGCGACTGCTCACCGAACACGCCACCGAACTCGGCGCCGAGATGCGGCGCGGTTGCGAACTGGTGGGGCTGAGCCAGGACGAACACGGGGTGACCGCCGAACTCGCCGACGGCACACGGCTGCGCTCGCGCTACCTCGTCGGCTGCGACGGCGGCCGCAGCACGGTGCGCAAGCTGCTGGGGGTCGCCTTCCCCGGCGAGCCTTCCAGGGTCGAGACTTTGATCGGCGAGATGAAGGTGACCGTGCCGCCGGAAACGGTGGCCACCGTGGTCGCCGAGGTCCGCAAGACCCAGCTGAGGTTCGGCCTCATGCCCCTCGGGGAGGGGGCGTACCGCGTCATCGTGCCCGCCGACGGGGTGGTCGAGGACCGAGCGGTCCCGCCGACCCTCGAGGAGGTTCGGCAGCAGTTGCGGGTGGTCGCCGGCACCGACTTCGGCGTGCACTCACCGCGCTGGCTGTCCCGGTTCGGCGACGCCACCCGGCTGGCCGAGCGCTACCGTGTCGGCCGGGTGCTGCTGGCCGGCGACGCGGCGCACATCCACCCGCCGACGGGTGGGCAAGGACTCAACCTCGGTGTCCAGGACGCGTTCAACCTCGGCTGGAAACTGGCCGCCGAGGTCAACGGCTGGGCGCCGCGGGGACTGCTGGACAGCTACCACACCGAACGGCACCCGGTGGCCGCCGACGTGCTGGACAACACCCGGGCGCAGATGGTCCTCCTGTCCCCCGAGCCGGGGCCCCGGTCGGTGGCGCGGCTGGTGTCGGAACTGATGGACTTCGAGGAGGTGAACAGGTACCTGATCGAGAAGATCACCGCGATCGGCGTCCGCTACGACTTCGGTGAGGGGCACGAACTGCTCGGCCGGCGCATGCGGGACGTGGCGCTGAAACGGGGACGCCTCTACGACCTGATGCACGGCGGCCGCGGGCTGCTGCTCGACCAGACCGGCCGGCTCTCGGTGACGGGCTGGGCGGACCGGGTCGACCACGTCGTCGACGTCAGTGAGGAACTGGGCGTGCCCGCAATGCTGTTGCGGCCGGACGGCCATGTGGCCTGGGTCGGCGAGGATCAGCGGAGCCTGCTCGGTCAGCTGCCCAGGTGGTTCGGCGCTGCCGTCGACTGAGCCGCGATCACGTCCGAAGTGTCCGGTTGACTGAGAACGGTGCGAACATCTTCCGTACTATCGCTGCGACACGGCTGTGCGGCAGTGACCGCTCATACTCTCCCCACATCATGGGGGTGCAGGGCAGCCGTCAGAAGGAAGGGTGTGCGCCTCATGTCCGAAACCCCCGCCGGAACAAGTGAGTTGACCTCACAGTACAGCGCCCAGGTGACCGGAGACCTGGAACGCAACATCAAGGAACAACAACGCCTCAGTGGTGACATCGAAGCGCTGCAGGAGCAGCTTGCGGCCCTGCGGCACGACCACAGCGTCCTGGTGAGCATCCAGCAGGCCCTGGGTGTCCAGGCGGCGGCATCCGCGGCGCCCGTGGACTCCGCGGCCGAGGCTGTCACGGCGGTGCCCGCGCCCCGCACGCGCAAGACGGCCGCCTCGGACACGGCCAAGCAGACGAAGGCCAAGCAGTCGAAGGCCAAGAAGCCGGCCGCGCCGGTCCGGAAGCGGACCGGCGGGAAGAGCACCGCCGAGGCATCGGCGGCGCCGTCGTCGTCGCCCAAGCTGGTGGACCTGGTCCATGAGCACCTGGTGGCGCAGGGCGAGCCGCGCTCCGCGGCCGAGATCGCCACCGCTCTGGGAGAGCGGCATCCCGAGCGCGCCATCAAGACGACCGTGGTGCGTACGACCCTCGAAGGGCTCGTGGCCAAGAACCGGGCCCAGCGCACCAAGCAGGGCACTTCCGTCTTCTACACCACCCCCGACTCCACCGGAGATGCCGCGGAGGGCGAACAGACCCCGTAGAGCGGGACAGCAGCGCCTGATGCCGGTCCGCGGTGCCGGAACGGCAGGCACGGACGGCCGGGACCTGACGCGGCCGGCCCCCATGGTCACGGGGGCCGGCCGGTGGCGGGCCGGAGTCGGCCCGCCCGGACAGGTCCTGGTCGTGTCCTAGTGCCGCGGCAGGCAACGTTCGCCCCGTCGCGACGCCCGGCACGCACTCTCGCCGCACCGGGCACAAGCCCAAGTACATCCAGTACGAGGGC
>NZ_JBEOWF010000100.1:0-4460 GCF_040295925.1 Streptomyces sp. NPDC002588 | reverse complement strand
TATCGGGGCGACCCTCCGCCTTGCGATCGCACGCACCAGACGCCGCCAGGCCTGCCCTTCGGGCAGACGACGCTACTTTCGAAACACGCCCTAGATCCACGGGGTGCCCCCTGCCGCCCGTCCGCCGAGGGGTGGACGGGCGGTTGCGCTCAGGGCTTGCGGCCCACGCCTCCGTGCTGGCCGGTCGGCTGCGGGTCGGTGCCGGGCTCCGGGCGCCACAGGGGGACCGAGACGACACCCGGCTCGACCAGGTCCAGGCCCTCGAAGTAGGCCTCGATCTGATCCACCGGGCGCAGGAAGTAGGGGACCGCGCCCGTCTCGTTGTAGGCGTCCTGGGCCGCCTCGTAGGCGGGGTCGGTGCCGCGCGAGCCCTCGTTGAGGGACAGGTAGGACCCGGCGGGCAGGCCCGCGAGCAGGCCGCGGACCAGGGCGCAGGCCTCGTCGTGGTCGGCGACATGGCCGAGGATGCCGCTGAGGATCAACGCCGTGGGCCGGGTGAGGTCCAGCGTGCGGCCGGCCGCTTCCAGGATGCGGGCGGGCTCGTAGAGGCTGAGGTCCTCGTAGGCGGTGGCGCCCTCGGGGCTGGAGGTGAGCAGGGCGCGGGCGTGGGCGAGGACCAGCGGGTCGTTGTCGACGTAGACGATCCTCGACTCCGGGGCGTACCGCTGGGCGACCTCGTGGGTGTTGTCGACGGTGGGCAGGCCGGTGCCGACGTCGAGGAACTGGCGGACGCCCGCCTCCTGGACCAGGTACCGGATGCTGCGGCCGAGGAAGGCCCGGCTGCTGCGGGCGATGGTGACGATGCCGGGGAAGACGGCGGTGTAGGCGTCGCCTGCCACCTCGTCCACGGGGTAGTTGTCCTTGCCGCCCAGCCAGTAGTTCCAGATGCGGGCCGAGTGGGGCACCGAGGTGTCGATCTCCGTCATGGAGGCAATGGTGCCCCCGCGAGAACGTCTCGCGGGGGTCTTCTCGCGCAGGAGTTGTTACAGATTGCTGAAGTCCGGGCCCTTGGTCCGGCTGCGCTTGAGCTCGTAGAAACCGGGGACCGAGGCGACCGCGACGGTGCCGTCCCACAGGCGGGCGGCCTCCTCGCCCTTGGGGGCGGGGGTGACGACCGGGCCGAAGAACGCGATCTGCTCGCCGTCGGGACCGGGGACCGCGATGACCGGGGTGCCGACGTCCTGGCCGACCTTCTCGATGCCCTCCTTGTGGGAGGCGCGCAGCTGGGCGTCGAACTCGAAGTCGCTCTGCTCGGCGTAGTCGATCAGGGAGGCGGGCAGACCGACGTCCGCGAGCGCGCCGGCGATGGCCTCCACGGTCGGACCCTCGCCGTTGTTGTGGATGCGGGTGCCGAGGGCGGTGTAGAGCGGGCCGAGGATGTCGGCGCCGTGCAGCTGCCAGGCGGCGGTGACCACCCGGACCGGCTGCCAGGCCTTGACCGCGAGCATCTCGCGGTACTCCTCGGGCAGCTCGTCGAGCCTGTTCTCGTTGAGGACGGCGAGGCTCATGATGTGCCAGCGCACCTCGATGTCACGGACCTTCTCCACTTCCAGGACCCAGCGGGAGGTCATCCAGGCCCACGGGCACAGCGGGTCGAACCAGAAGTCGACGGGGGTCTTCTCGGACATGTCTCTCCTCATGAGAAATCGGGTTCGACGGGAGAACGCAGCCGCCCCGTCCGCAATTCCCGGCTCCCGGCGTCAGGAGCGCGTGGCAGGATCGGCCCTGTCCGAGAACCCGCACGCCCAGACCCGCCAGCCCAGAACCGAGGGAGTACCGCCCGTGCCCGGTGAGAACCTGTCCCGCGACGAGGCCCGGGAGCGGGCCGCCCTGCTGTCCGTCGACGGGTACGACGTGTCCCTCGACGTGCGTTCGGCGATCGCTGACGGGAACGACGAGCCGCGCACCTTCCGCTCGGTCACCACGATCCGCTTCCGCTGCAACGAGCCCGGGGCCACCACCTTCGCCGACCTGATCGCCCCGAGTGTGACCTCCGTCTCCCTCAACGGCCGTGATCTGGACCCGGGCGAGGTCTTCGACGGCGCCCGGATCCTGCTGGAGGACCTGGCCGCGGAGAACGAGCTCGTGGTGGACGCGCAGTGCGCCTACTCCCGCACCGGCGAGGGCATGCACCGCTTCGTCGACCCCGAGGACGGCGAGGTCTACCTCTACACGCAGTACGAGCCGGCCGACTCCCGCCGGGTCTTCGCGAACTTCGAGCAGCCCGACCTCAAGGCCCCGTTCCGCTTCGAGGTGCGGGCGCCCGAGGAGTGGGTGGTGTGGAGCAACGGGCTCGGCGAGCGCGCGGACGGGGTGTGGCGGTTCGCTGAGACGAAGCCGATCTCGACGTACATCACCTGTGTCGTGGCGGGCCCCTACCACTACGTGACGGACTCCTACACCCGTGACCTCGGCGGCGGTACGACGCTGGAGATCCCCCTCGGCGCGATGTGCCGCAAGGGCCTCGCGCCCTACTTCGAGGCCGAGGACGTCTTCCTGATCACCAAGCAGGGCCTGGACTTCTTCCACGACCACTTCGACTACCCGTACCCCTTCGGGAAGTACGACCAGGCGTTCGTGCCCGAGTACAACCTCGGCGCGATGGAGAACCCGGGCCTCGTGACCTTCCGCGAGGAGTACATCTTCCGGGGCAAGGTGACGCGGGCGTCGTACGAGGGCCGGGCGAACGTCATCCTGCACGAGATGGCGCACATGTGGTTCGGCGACCTGGTCACCATGGAGTGGTGGGACGACCTGTGGCTGAAGGAGTCCTTCGCGGACTTCATGGGCGCCTTCGCCCTCGTCGGCGCGACCCGCTTCACCGACGGCTGGATCACCTTCGCCAACCGCCGCAAGGCCTGGGCGTACCGGGCCGACCAGCTGCCCTCCACCCACCCGGTCACGGCCGACATCCGCGACCTGCAGGACGCCAAGCTCAACTTCGACGGCATCACCTACGCCAAGGGCGCCAGCGTGCTGAAGCAGCTGGTGGCGTACGTCGGTGAGGAGGCGTTCCTCGAGGGCGCCCGCCGCTACTTCAAGCGCCACGCGTACGGCAACACCCGGCTGGGTGACCTGCTCTCGGTCCTCGCGGAGACCAGCGGCCGGGACATGGCGGCGTGGGCGCGGTCGTGGCTGCAGACGGCGGGCCTGAACGCGCTGACCCCGCAGGTGCTGCTGGACGCGGAGGGCGGGATCGACGAGCTGGCGGTGCTCCAGGAGGCGGCGGAGCCGCACCCCGAGCTGCGCCCGCACCGGGTGGCCATCGGCCTCTACCGCCTGGAGGAGGGCCGGCTCGTGCGGTACGCGCGCGCCGAGACGGACATCGACGGTCCGCGCACCGTGGTCACGGAGCTGGCCGGGCAGCCGGCGCCGGAACTGGTGCTGGTCAACGACGACGACCTCACGTACTGCAAGATCCGCTTCGACGAGACCTCGCTGGCCACCCTGCGCGAGCACCTGGGCGCGATGACCGACCCGCTGGCCCGCGCCCTGTGCTGGTCGGCGCTGTGGAACCTGACCCGGGACGCGCTGCTGCCCGCGCCCGACTTCATCGGCCTGGTGACGCGGTTCGCGAACCGCGAGTCCGACATCGGCGTGCTGCAGATGCTGCACGCGTGGGCGGGCTCGGCGCTGGAGAACTACGCGCCGAAGCGGTGGCGGCCGCGGGGCGCGGAGACGCTCTCCGAGATCGCCCGGCGGGATCTGGAGGCGGCTGCGCCGGGCAGCGAGCACCAGCTCGCCTGGGCGCGCTTCTTCGCGTCGGTCGCGTCCTCGGAGGCGGACCTCGGGCTCCTGCGGGGTCTGCTGGACGGCACGGCGAAGATCGACGGCCTGGAGGTCGACCAGGAGCTGCGCTGGGCGTTCCTGGAGCCGCTCGCGGCACACGGCTCGGCGGACGAGGCGGTGCTGGCGGCCGAACTGGCCCGCGACGACACCGCGTCCGGCAGGCGCCACCAGGTCCGCTGCCTCGCCGCCCGCCCCTCCGCGGCGGTCAAGGCGCAGGCCTGGGCGCAGCTGGTGGAGTCGGACGCGCTGTCCAACGCGATGGTGGAGGCGACGATCGCGGGCTTCTCCCAGTCCTCCCAGCGGGAGTTGCTGGCGCCGTACGCCGAGAAGTACTTCGCGTCGATCGGGCGGATCTGGTCGGAGCGGTCCATCCAGATCGCGATGAACGTGGTCAGCGGTCTGTTCCCGGCCCTCCAGGACTCCCCCGAGACCCTGGCGGCGACGGACGCCTGGCTGGGCGCGCACGAGTCGGCGCCCCCGGCGCTGCGCCGACTCGTCCTGGAGGCCCGGGACGACCTGGCACGAGCCCTGCGGGCCCAGGCGGCGGACGACGAGGCCCGCTAAGGGCTGTCCCGGAATCCCCGGTGGATCAGCGCGCGGCGTCAGATGCGGTGCATCGCAAGGCGGAGGGGCATCCGCATACTGGATGTATGCGGATGTTCCGACAACGC
>NZ_JBEOWF010000099.1:0-4526 GCF_040295925.1 Streptomyces sp. NPDC002588 | reverse complement strand
ATCCACACCAGGCCAGAAGGCCCTCACCTATTTCAAGATCCCTCAGCCGAGATCTGCCTCACCCGTCCACAACCTCCCGGGACAGAACAACTAGTCCTTCTTCTCCTTGGCCTTCGCACGGGTCTCTTGCTGGGACTTCAGCCGCTTCGCCGCGTCCGCGCGTTCCTGGGCGAGCTCCCGCTGTGTGCTCTCCAGCGCCCGCAGTGCGGCGGCCTGCCGGTCACTCGTGCGACCGAGCGCCTGGGCCCTGTCGAGGTACTCCGCCGGGTCGCTGGAGAGGAAGAGTTGCACGCTCGGGTCGATGGCACCGGTGCGGTACTGCTCCGCCGCCAACTAGCCTCTCTTCTCGCGCAGTTCGTTGATCTCCTGCTGCTTGCGGGCCGGCCGGGTCCTGGGCGGCGTCGACCTCGCCCTACAGCTTTTTCTGTTTTTCCAGGACACCGTTGTACTCCTCCGTGGGAGCCTCGGCCTCCTCGTAGAGCTTCGCCACCTGCTTGCGTACCTCGTCCACCGAGGGCTCGGGAGCGGCCTGGCTCTGCGTCGGCAGCAGGCTCACGGCGTCGGCCGCCATGCCGAGCGTAGTGATCCGGGCGCGGCTGGGTGGCTTCGGCAGGCGGACGTTTCCGACTTAGTAGATTCGTAGTTCGTGTCGCAAGTGAGCCCGAGTCACCGGAACCTCACCGGCAACCCCTCAGTCGAGGCCGGGCGGGCAGGCGACCAGAAGCGGAAGCAGGGGGATCACCACGGCCGCGGCGGCGACCAAGCCCCACAGCGCGGGGTGCGGCGCCTTGCGCGGGCCGAGGACCCGCTTCATGCGGATCAGAGCGTTGGGACCGCCCGCCGCCAGCGTGCCCTTCGGGGCGCGGGCCGCGGCCATCTCGTACATCGCGGTGGCCAGCACCTCGTGGGAGTGGCTGCGCAGCGCCCGGTCGTCCGCGATCATCTCCAGCAGCAGTGCCGTCTGCTGCCGGGCGTGGCGGGCCAGCGGCACCCACCGGAACACCGAGTGGAACGCCTCCGCGGCGGCCAGAACCAGGTGGTGGCGGCCCGCGATGTGGGCCTGCTCGTGTTTCAGCACGGCGTCGAGCTGATCGGGGGTGAGCCGTCGCACCGCCGCGTCGCTGATCACGATCCGTGGGCGGCGGCCGGGCAGGCAGTAGGCGGCCGGAGTGTCGTACGGCAGCACGGTGGCGCACAGCCGGGCCGAGTGGCGGCCCACCAGGTCGAGGGCTTCCCTGTGCTGTGTGCGCGCAAGGCGGGCACGTAGGACATGGAAGGCGAAGCTGGCGACCAGGGCGACGGCGATGACGGCGGAAACACCGACGGCCAGGCGGTCCGCGGTATCGGGGTCGGGCTGGCGCGCGCCCACGCCCAGTCCGCAGGTGTGCAGCAAACCCACCAGTCCTGCGTGCAGGTGTTCGGTCGGCAAGGCCAGGCTGGCTGCGGAGAGCGCGGCGGCGATCGAGAAGGAGACCGCCAGCGCATGCCACACCGCCGCGGCCAGGGCGGGCGCCCGGTGTGGCCAGCTGCTGCGCAGCATCAGGCGCGGGGCTGCGAACCCCACCGCTGCCGTGTAGCCGACCAGGGCGGGGGCCGCGTTCACGGGTTCGCCTTCGACTGGCGTGCCACGTTCCGCAGGGCCTTGCGCAGGGCGGCGAGCTCTTCCTCGGGCATGTTCTCCACGAAGTGGACCAGCGCGGCCGGGCGGTCCTTGCTTTCTCCCAGACCGTCCTCCATGAGCGCGGCGGCGTACGCCTCACGGCTGCGGACCGGCGAGTACAGCCAGGCCCGGCCGTGCTTGCCGCGCAGCAGCCAGCCCTTGGTGTAGAGGATGTTGGTCACGGTCATCACCGTGGTGTACGCAACCGGGCGGATCTTGTTGATGTCATCGACTATCTCGCGCACCGTCGCCGGACGGTTCCACGTCCAGAAACGATCCATGATCTCCGCCTCGAGATCCCCCAGTCGTCGCATGTCCCGGACTCCCTTTCGCCACCGTGTACGCACGGCCATAGTAGACGCCTGGCCTGTGACGGTGAGGAAGAGAGGGCGCAAGGGCAAAGACGACCGGTGAGTTGGCTTCCGGCCTGCTCGAGCCCCGGCACCTGTCACTCGCCGTGCCCACTTGGCGGCGCCCAGGATGCAAGTGGTCGGTGATCCATGTCTACGATGAGGCCATGACCCGCCTGGGACAGCTTCCTCGACCGCAACCGACGTTGCGGTCCTGTGGGCTGCTCCTGTGCGCACTGCTGCTCGGCCTGCTCGGGATGCACGGCCTCGGGCCAATGCCCGCGGGCGTGCACACATCGTCCGAGCACGGCCGGATGACGGCGGTTGCGCACACCGGCATCATGGCGTCGGCACCGGGCGGATGTGATCACGGGGCGGGCGGCTGTACAGGGCACACCGAACATGCGGACCCCACCTGTGCCTCGGCCTCCGTCGCCGGGACACCCCTGGTGGCGCCGGTGCTGCTGCCCGACACGGTGACCTGCGCCGATCCGGCACAGACCGGCCCGACGTCGACGGCCGGCGGTCCCGACGGCGGCCGGGCGCCTCCCTCACTCGCCGAACTCCAACTCCTGCGGATCTAGAGCGGCCCGCACGCCGCCGCATGCCCTGCGGCGCTGTGCTCCGGCATGCCCCAGGACCAGATCCGAAAACAGGAGCTCAACCTATGACTGCACACCGCAGGCTCATCCGTCGAACCGCCCTGGCCGTCACCGCCGGTGCAGCCGCTCTCGTGCTGACCGCATGCGGCAGCGGCGGGCACGACATGGGATCGATGGGATCCGACTCCAGCCCGTCCGCCACCACCTCCACCGAGGCCGGCGGCCACAACGGACAGGACGTCTCCTTCGCCACGGAGATGATCCAGCACCACCGCCAGGCCGTCGACATGGCCGAGTCGGCCGCGAGCCGCGCCTCGTCGCAGGACGTCAAGGACCTCGCCACGAAGATCAAGGGTGCGCAGGAGCCTGAAATCAAGACGGTGTCCGGCTGGCTCACCTCGTGGGGCGAGGAGGTCCCCGAGGACATGTCCGGCATGGAGGGGATGGAGGGGATGGAGGGGATGGAGGGGATGGAGGGAATGGACATGTCGTCCGACATGCCCGGCATGATGAGCGCCGAGGACATGGGCAAGCTGGAGAAGGCCTCCGGCGCCGAGTTCGACACGATGTTCCTCGAGATGATGGTCAAGCACCACGAGGGCGCCGTCGAGATGGCCAAGACCCAGAAGGCCGACGGCGAGTACGGACCCGCCGTGACGCTCGCGGACGGCGTGATCACGGCCCAGACCGCCGAGATCGAGCAGATGAACAAGATGCTCGACAAGAGCTGACCCGCCGCCACGAGACGGTGGGGCCCACGGCGTACACCGCCGTGGGCCCCACCGTCTTCCTGCCGCAGCGGGAGGGTGGATGGTTTGCGATCCGTGAAGCGCCGGGGCGCTCCCCGAGGTCGGGCCCGCCGTCTCGTGGCCGTGCCGGCCTGTGGCTCGATCACGCTGCGTTCTCGTGGTTCGACATGCCCAGGCTCTGACGGCGGGTCAGGATCGCGGCGTGATTACGGCCTGATCTCCTCCGGCAACGCTGGAGGGCTTGCGGGCGGGTGGGGCGTCGGAATCCGTCACGTCCGGCGCCGCCACCGTCGTATCCCTCATCAGGCGGTCAGCCCGCCGGTGCAGGCGGCACCCGGCTCGGGGGTCTGCGCGCCCTGGACGTACTTGGTGAGGAACTGCTCGACCCTGGGGTCGGAGGCCTTGTTCACGCTGAGCTGCACTCCCCAGGCCGACAGCGTGATCGTTCCGGACTGGGTCTTGTCCGGGCTCATCAGTGTGTAGGGCGTCTTGGAGACCTTGTCGCCGAGCGTCTTCATGTCGGCGTCGGTGGCCTTGTCGTTGTAGGTCACCCAGACCGCGCCGTGCTCCAGGGCGTGCACGGCGTTCTCGTTGGCGACGGGCTTGGTGTAGACGGTGCCGTCGCAGTTCATCCACGCTTGGTTGTGGTTGCCGCCGACGGGCGGATTCATCGGATACTTGACGGTGCCCGTGACGTGGTCGCGGCCGAGTTTCTTGGCGTTCCAGGTCTTCTCGCCGCTCACGGGCTTCTTCGCCGCGGCGGCTTTCTGGTCCTGCTTGTCGTTGGCGTTGTCGATGGCGTACGTGCCCCAGCCGATCAGTCCGGCGACGATGACCGCACTGAGCGTGATGGTGATGATCCGGTTGCGCCGGTCGCGGGCCTTTTCGGCGCGGCGTATTTCTTCGATCTTGGCCCGGCGGGGGGCGGTGGGCTGCTTCTTGCTGGTCTTGCTCATGGCTGTGTTCCTCGTCCCCGCCGCGCCGTGTCGTCGGGCGGCGGTGGGTGCAGGGGGTGGAATGGGCGGATGTCGCCGGCGGCGCGTGTGAGTGCGCGGCACCGTGTCATCCGTCTAGGGCCCTTCTGATGGATCTCCGTGGGAGAAGGAGCGGCGTTCGGTGCGTGCTCTCGGCGTGCCGGGCGGAAGCCCTCGTAGCGGAGCTACTA
>NZ_JBEOWF010000098.1:0-4729 GCF_040295925.1 Streptomyces sp. NPDC002588 | reverse complement strand
TTGACGAGGATGTCGATGCGGCCGAAGTGCTCGATCGCGGTGTCGATGATCGCCTGACCGCCGGCCGGCGTGGACACGTCGTGGGTGTCGGCGACGGCCGTGCCGCCGGCCGCGGTGATCTCGTCGACGGCCTTCTGCGCCGGGCCGGCGTCAGAGCCGTCGCCCTCCATGGAGCCGCCCAGGTCGTTGACGACGACCTTCGCGCCCCGCTCCGCCAGCAGGCGGGCGTGGGCCCGGCCGATCCCCCGGCCCGCGCCGGTCACGACCGCGACACGTCCTTCGAAGCTGAACTCACTCATGGGTGACTCCTGTTGTACTGCGGATGCGGTTGCGGGTGCGGAGGCGCGACCCGCCGGTCCCGCCCCGTGAACGGGACCGGCGGGTCGATGGAGCGGCTTTCCGGCTACCAGGTGACCGGCAGTTCGCCGATGCCGAAGGCGAGGGCGTCGGTGGGACGGAAGGAGAGCTCGTCACGGTCGACCGCGAGGCGGAGGGTGGGCACACGCCGGTAGAGCGTCCCGTAGACGACCTGGAGCTCGATGCGGGCGAGCTGCTGGCCCAGGCACTGGTGGATGCCCCAGCCGAAGGCGACATGGTGGCTCGCCTTGCGGGTCAGGTCGAGCTTCTCCGGCTCGGGGAACGCCTCCGGGTCCCAGTTGCCGGCGGGCAGCGGGACGACGATGCCGTCCCCGGCCTTGATCTGCACGCCCTCGAACTCGAAGTCCTCACGGGCGATCCGCCGCTGCCCGAGCTGCGGGACGGTCAGGTAGCGCAGGATCTCCTCGACCGCGTTCGCGGCGTTCTTGGTGTCGTCGATCTCGCGCAGCTTCGCCAGCTGGTCGGGGTTCTCCAGCAGCAGCGCGGTGCCCAGCGTGATCATGTTGGCGCTGGTCTCGTGACCGGCGATCAGCAGGATCATGGAGAGCAGGGTGGCCTCGGGAAGGGTGAGATCGCCCTCCTTGACCCGGCCCGCGAAGTCGGAGAGCACGTCCTCGGCGGGCTCCTGCATCTTCTTCTGCAGCAGTCCGGCCAGATAGCCGCCCAGGGCCTGGTTCGCCGCCTGCTGCTGCTCGGTCGTCTTGTCGCTGCGGGTGGCCAAGGAGGCGTGCTCCTGGAAGAAGTCGTGGTCCTCGTACGGCACACCGAGCAGCGCGCAGATCATCAGCGAGGGCAGGGGCAGCGCGAGCGAGCTCACCAGGTCCGCCGGCTTCGGGCCCGCCAGCATCTTGTCGATCAGCTCGTCGGTGAAGCGCTGGATCTCCGGCCGCAGCGCCTCCATCCGGGGCCGCGTGAACGGGCGGGTCATCATGCGGCGGATGCGGGAGTGGTCGGCGCCGTCGGCGTTGAAGATCGTCAGCGGGTGCTCGTGCGCGGTCTCCGCCATGGTCTTGTTCGGATACGGAAACCCCGGCTGCTTGTCGTCCGAGCTGACCCGGGG
The DNA here is from genome assembly GCF_040295925.1 of Streptomyces sp. NPDC002588. Lineage (NCBI taxonomy): Bacteria > Bacillati > Actinomycetota > Actinomycetes > Kitasatosporales > Streptomycetaceae > Streptomyces > Streptomyces sp. NPDC002588. The sequence continues at coordinate 3,291 of NZ_JBEOWF010000098.1, read as the reverse complement.
GTCGGACAGGATGGCGCGCTGCGCGGCGTGGCCGGTGACGAGCCAGGGGGTGCTGCCGTCCCAGATCCGGGCCCGTGAGACAGGTGCCTCGTCGTTCAGCGCGCGCAGCCCGGGCGGCGGGGCGAAGGGGCACTTGGCGTCCCGGTCGTCCTGGTAGAAGTACATCTGCTCGTCGGGGGCGAGCCGGGCCTCTGCCTCGGTCATGGGTTTCCTCCAGCAGTGATGAGGTGGGGGGGCGGGGGAAGGTTCGGGAGGTTCTATTCCTCGATGCGTATGGCCAGCGCCGGGCAGACCGCGGCCGCGTTGCGGACGTCCTCGGCCAGCTCCGCGGGCGGGTTCTCGTCGAGGAGGACGACGATGCCGTCGTCCTCGCGCTGGTCGAACACGTCCATGGCCGCGGCCACGCACTGCCCGGCGGCCACGCACTTCTCCTCGTCGACGACGACCTTCATGGGGTTTCTCCTGACCTTTCAGCGGGTGGGGGCGGGCACGGCGAGGGAACCGGCGATCTCCTGGCGGCGCAGCCGCGCCTGCTTGGGCATGTTCCAGCCCAGGACACCGGTGATCCGGCCCGCGCTGCGGTACCGGGCGACGAAGCGACGGCCCGTCAGATCGCCCTCGACGACGTCGACTTCGGCGTCGGCGGGCAGGAATCCGTGCACCTGGAGTTTGGCATCGTACTGGTCGGTCCAGAAGTACGGCACCGGCGCGTACGGCCCGCCCTCCCCCAGGACCGCCGCGGCGACCGCGATGGCCTGTTCGGTGGCGTTGGTGCGGTTCTCCAGGCGGACCAGCCGGCCCAGCCCCTCGTGATGCCAGCGGGCCACGTCACCGACCGCGAAGATCCCCTCGGCCGCCCGGCAGTGCGCGTCGCACACCACACCGCCCTCGATCTCCAGCCCGCTGTCGGTGAGCCATTCGGTGGCCGGACTCGCGCCGATCGCGACGACCACGACGTCGGCCGGCAGCACCTCGTCCGTGGCGAGCCGGACGCCGGTGACCCGGCCCCTCTCGCCGGCGAGTCCCACGACGCCGGTTCCCAGCCGGAGCTTCACGCCCCGTTCGGTGTGCAGGTCCGCCAGGACACCGGACACCAGCGGGCCGACCTGCAGGGCCATCGGTGCCGACAGCGGTCCGGTCAGGGTCACGTCCAGGCCCAGTGTCCGTGCGGTGGCCGCGATCTCGGAGCCGAGCACCCCTTCACCGACGACCACCAGCCGCGCCGAGGGCACCAGGTCGCCGCGCAGCGCCAGCGCGTCGTCCAGTGTGCGCAGCACGTGCACACCGGCGAGGGCTTCCTGACCGGGCAGGCGCCGGGCCCGTACCCCCGTGGCGATCACGATCGCGTCCGCGCCCACCTCGCGCCCGGACCGCGTGCGGACGGTCCGCGACGCCGGATCCAGCCCCACCGCCGCATCACCCAGCACGAAGTCGGCACCGAGTGCCGACAGCGCCTCCTGGGTCCGCAGCGCGGCCCGTTCCGGTTCCCAGGCCCCGGAGAGCACCTGCTTGGACAGCGGCGGCCGGTCGTACGGGACGTGCGGCTCGTCACCGAGCACCGTGACAGCGCCCGCGTAGCCCTTGCGCCGCAGCGCCTCCACGGTGGCCAGCCCGGACGCCGAGGCGCCCACCACCAGCACGCGGGCCGGGACCCCGATGTCGTCACGCATGCTCATGCGCGGCTCCCTTGCAATGTCGGTACGGTCTTTCCTGCGGCACCCGGACCGGCCGGATCAGTAGACGTAGCGCCCGCCGTTGACGCCGAACGTCTGGCCGGTCACGTAGCCCGCCTCCTCCGAGGCGAGATAGGCGACCGCGTGGGCCACGTCCTCGGGCGTGCCGGCCCGTTTCATCGGCATCGTGGCCGCTACCGCCTCCACGTCGACCGGCCCCTGGCGCACCAGCGGGGTGTCGATGAACCCGGGCGGGACATGGTTGACGGTGATCCCCTTGGCGATGTACTCCACCGCCAGCGCCCGGGTCAGCCCGATCACACCGCCCTTGGAGGACGCGTAGTGCGCCATGGCCGGCGCCCCGGTCTGCGCGGACGACGAGGAGATGTTGACGATCCGCCCCCAGCCCGCCGCGAGCATGTCCGGCACCAGCTCCCTCGTGACCAGGAACGGCCCCTTGAGATTGATGCCGATCATCCGGTCCCAGGAGGCCTCGCTGATACTCGTGAACGGCTCGTAGGCGGTCGTCCCCGCGTTGTTGACCAGGATCGTCACCGGCCCGAGTTCGGCCCGCGTACGCGCGGCCGAGGCGGCCACGGCGGCGGCGTCGGCCGCGTCCCCGGCCACCGCGACGGCCCTGCCGCCCGCCTCCTGAATCTCCGCGACGGTCTTCTCAGCGCCCTCGGCGTCCAGATCCCACACCGCGACCGCCGCCCCCTTGGCGGCGAGCACGGTGGCGATCCCGCGCCCGATACCCCGCGCGCCGCCGGTGACGACCGCGGCCTTCCCCTGCAATGACATGGATGCTCCTCATGTGCGTGGCCACGGCTACTGGTCGCCCAGGGCCTCTCGGGCGGCGGTGCGGGCGGCGACGGCCCGCGGGAAACCCGTGTAGCCGCTGGAGTGGTAGACGACCTCGGCGATCTCGTCCCGGGTCAGTCCGTTCGTCAGCGCGATCCGGACGTGGGTCTTCAGCTCGGTCTCCGCCCCGAGGGCGATGAGGATGCCCAGCGTGACCAGACTCCGGTCCCGCGGGGCGAGCCCCTCGCGGCCCCACAGCGCCCCCCACACACTGGTGAGGCCGATGTCGACGAGTTCTTCCCCGAGGCGCCCGTCCCGCAGGTCGATGTCGTCCTCGGGAAACACGCCCGGCAGGGCGGCCCGCATGGCCTTCCAGCCCGCGGCCCGCAGATCGGCGGTTTCCTCGACGCCCTTGTCAGTCATGAGTTCGCTCCTGTTGCGCGGCTTCGCGTCCCTGAGCGGAAAGTTAGACCAAGCGGTCGGTACAATCAATGGCTCCGGCGGGATTCACATCCATTGAATGGACGCACCCTCTCCTCTAGTCTCGTGCAATATTCGACCGACCGGTCGACACAACAATAGAGGCTCACGCGGGAGAGCACATGAGCGACACAACGACGAGCGGTCCGGCCGGCCAGGACCCGGTCGACGTCCTGGTCATCGGCGCCGGTGTCACCGGCATCTACCAGCTGTACCGGGCCCGCGAGGAGGGCTTCTCGGTACGCCTGCTGGAAGCCGGCCACGGAGTCGGCGGCACCTGGTACTGGAACCGCTACCCCGAAGCCCGCTTCGACTCCGAGAGCTACACCTACGGCTA
>NZ_JBEOWF010000097.1:0-5192 GCF_040295925.1 Streptomyces sp. NPDC002588 | reverse complement strand
GATTGACCGCACTGCCCCGCACCACCGCCAGCACCGGATGCCCCAGCCGCACCGCGTCCGACAGACGCTCCACCACCAGCACACCCGCACCCTCGGCCCACCCCGTGCCATCCGCACCCTCCGCGAACGCCTTGCACCGACCGTCCTCCGACAACCCCCGCTGCCGGCTGAACTCCACGAACAAGCCAGGCGACGACATCACCGTCACACCACCGGCAAGCGCCATCCGGCACTCACCGCGCCGCAACGCCTGCACCGCCAGATGCAACGCCACCAACGACGACGAACACGCCGTGTCGACCGTGAGCGTGGGCCCCTCCAGGCCGAAGGTGTAGGCGATGCGCCCGGCCGCGATGCTGCCCGCGCTGCCGTTGAGCAGGTAGCCCTCGAGTTCCTCGGGGGCCTTGCGGACCCTGGACCCGTAGTCGTGGTACATCAGGCCCATGTAGACGCCGGTACGGCTGCCGCGCAGCGACACCGGGTCGATGCCCGTCCGCTCCATCGCCTCCCACGACGTCTCCAGCAGCAGCCGCTGCTGCGGATCCATCGCCAGCGCCTCACGCGGCGAGATCCCGAAGAACTCGGCGTCGAACTCCGCCGCGTCGTACAGAAAGCCACCCGACCGCGAGTACGACTTCCCCACCGCGTCCGGATCCGGATCGAACAGGCCGTCGACGTCCCATCCCCGATCCGTCGGCCACGACGACACGGCGTCGCCCTCCGAGACGACCAGCCGCCACAGGTCCTCCGGTGAGCGCACGCCGCCGGGGAACCGGCACGCCATCCCCACGATCGCGACGGGCTCGTGGGCATCGTCCTGCAGCTTGCGCAGGTGCTCACGGGTGTCGTGCAGTTCCGCGGCAGCCTGCTTGAGGTACGAGCGCAGCTTGTCCTCGGTGTTCACTTTTCCCCCTGAGGTCATGAAGGTCCGTCGCCTGGCTTCGCTGTCAGATGCCGTTGTCGAGGAAGTCGAAGAGCTCGTCGTCGCTGGCCGCGTCGAACCGGTCCGCACCGGACGCTTCGTCGGCACTCGCCAGGTCGGTACCGAGGTGCTTGGCGACGAGTTGCTGCATCCGGCTCAGGACGCGGTCGCACGCCTCGTCGTCGGGCGCCAGGGTGGCGAGCGCGGACTCCAGCTGGTCGAGGTCGCTCAGCACCCGGTCCGCCAACGACTCCTCCTCCGGCCGCAGCTTTTCCCAGAGGTGGCCTGCGAGTACGGCCGGCGTCGGGTAGTCGAAGGCCAGGGTGGCGGAGAGACGCAGACCGGTGGCCCGCATCAGACGGTTGCGCAGTTCCACCGCGCCCAGGGAGTCGAAGCCGAGTTCCTTGAAGGTCTGGTGCGGCTTCACGGCGGTCGCCGTGGCGTGGCCCAGGACTCCTGCGGCCTGCGCGCAGACCAGGTCGCGAAGCTGCTCGGTCCGCTCCGCCTCGGGGGCGGCCGCCAGACGCTCGGCCAGGGTGGCCGTGTGGGTGGCCGGACCGTTGTCCGCAGTTGCCGCCGTCCGCCGCGCGGGCCTGCGGACCAGTTCCCGCAGGATGGCCGGCAGGGCGCCCGCGGCGGCCTGCTCGCGCAGGCTCGCCTCGTTCAGCACGGCGGGCAGGACGAAGGGCTCCCCCGCGCGTACGGCCGCGTCGAACAGGGCGAGTCCCTGCTCGGACGTCATCTCCGCGAGGCCGATCTGTGCGATACGCCGCATGGCGATCGTGTCGAGGTGTTCCGTCATGTCGCTGCGCTCCGCCCAGAAGCCCCAGCCGAGCGCGGTGCCGGGCAGCCCGCCCGCGGCTCGGTGGGCCGCGAGCGCCTCCAGGAACACGTTGGCCGCAGCGTAATGCGCCTGGCCGGAGCTTCCGAAGGTGGCCGCCGCCCCCGAGAAGAGGACGAAGGCGTCGAGGCGGTGGTCCCGGGTGAGGTCGTGCAGGTTGAGCGCTGCGTCGATCTTCGGGCGCAGGACACGGTCCAGCTGCTCCGCTGTCAGCCCGGTGACCACGGCATCGTCCAGGACACCCGCCGAGTGGACCACCGCGGTCAGCGGCCGCTCGGGCGGGATGCCCGCCAGCACGGCGGCCAGCGCCTCACGGTCCGCCGCATCGCATGCGGCGACGGTCACGTGCGCACCCAGCGCCGCCATCTCCGCGACCAACTCCCGTGCACCCGGCGCTTCCTGTCCACGCCGGCTGGTCAGCAGCAGATGCCGCACACCGTGCACCCGGACCAGGTGCCGGGCCACCAGAGCGCCCACCGTGCCGGTACCACCCGTGACCAGAACCGTGCCCGCATCCCCGCCGAAGCTCACGGCCGTGTCGGGGGAAGGAGTGCTGTGCCGTACGAGCCGCGGGACGAACACCGCACCGTCACGCACCGCCAACTGCGGTTCCCCGCCCAATGCCAGGCTCGAGGCCACCGTCTCCTCGGCACCGTCCACCAGCCACACACGGTCGGGGTGTTCCCGCTGCGCCGACCGCACCAGACCCCACACCGGAGCGTTCACCAGGTCCGCGACATCGTCCCCCGGCCGAACCGCCACCGCGCCGCGGGTGACGAACACCAGCCGCGTCGAAGCCAGACGCTCGTCGGCGAGGAACCGCTGAAGAAGCGTCAGCGCACGCCGCGTCGCCGACCGCGCCTGCTCGGCCACCTCCTCGGGCGCCACATCGCCACTCGTGAACGGCGCGACGACGACCTCGGGAATGGACTCCCCGAGGGCTGCCAGATCCAGGTCAGGTGCCAGGGCGGCCCAGATGGCACCGGCCGCCCGGTCCGACGCAACCTGTACCGGCTGCCACTCCAGGCGGTACAGGTCCTCCTGCCGGCCGACCCGCAACTGCTCCGCACTCACCGCGCGCAGCACCAGCGACTCCACCGATACGACGGGCCGGCCCGCCGGGTCCGTCGCCGACAAGGACACCCTGTCCTCGCCTGCCGTGGCCAGTCGTACGCGCAGTGCGGTGACGTCGGAGGACGCGAGGGAGACGCCGGTCCACGAGAACGGCAGCCGGGGTTCGCCGACCCCGTCCGCGGCCGGATCGATCAGCACCAGCGAGTGCAGCGCGGCGTCCAGCAGCGCGGGATGCACGGCGAATCCGTCACCGCCCCCCTGTGGCAGCCCGACCTCCGCAAATACCTCCCCGTCCCGGCGCCAGACAGCCTGAACGCCCTGGAACAAAGGCCCGTAGTCGTAACCGGCGGCGGCGAACTCCTCGTACAACGCGGAGACATCCACCTTCTCCGCACCCGCCGGAGGCCAGGCGGCGGACTCGAGCACCGGCTCGTCCGTTGCCCCGAGAGCCAGGACGGCCCGGGCATGAACCGTCCAGTCCTGGTCCGAACGGGAGCGCACCACCAGCGTCCGGCAGCCGGACTCGTCCGCACCGGTCACGCTCACATGCAGGCGCACCTCACCGTGGTCCGGCACCAACAGGGGCGCCTCCAGCACGAGTTCGCGCACCTCAGGGGTACCGACTTCCGCACCGGCCCGCAAAGCCATCTCGACGAACGCCGTCCCCGGCAGGAGTGCGGTTCCGAACACGGCGTGCTCGGCGAGCCAGGGCTGCGACCTCAGCGACACCGACCCCGTCAGCACCACGCCGTCGGACTCCGGCACCGGCACCATCGCACCGAGCAGCCCGTGCCCAAGCCCGTCCAGGCCCAGGCCCGCCGTGTCGGCGGCCTCTGCCTGCACCGGCTGCAGCCAGTACCGCTGCCGCTGGAAGGCATACGTCGGCAGCTCCAGGACGTCCGTCATCCGCCCGCTCACCGGCCACTGGACAGGAAGTCCGGCCGTGAACGCCTCGGCCAGCGCCAGAACGAAACGCCGCTGCTCGTCCTCGTTGCGCCGCAGGGTGCCCAGCACCACAGCCGGGGCATCCGCCTCCTCGACACTCTCCTCGATCGAGGCGGTCAGCACCGGATGCGCACTGGCCTCGACGAAGGCATCGAAGCCATCCGCGAGCAGCGCCTTGGTCGCACCGTGGAAGTCGACGGTCTGCCGCAGATTCGTGTACCAGTACCCCGCGTCCAGCGCCGAGCCGTCGACCATCTCGGCCGTCACCGCCGAGTAGAACGGCACCCGACCCGACCGCGGACGCACCGGCTCCAACAGCTCCAACAGCTCCTCACGGATCCGCTCCACATGCGCCGAGTGCGACGCATAGTCCACCGGGATCCGCCGCGCCCGCACACCATCCGCCTCACAGGAGGCGAGCAACTCCTCCAACGCCTCCACATCACCGGAGACCACGGTCGACGACGGCCCGTTGACCGCCGCCACCGACAACCGCCCGTCCAGGCGCGGAAGAACCCGCTCGGCCGAGAGAGCCACGGAGACCATGCCGCCACGACCCGCCAGCACACCCAGAGCCTTGCTCCGCAGCGCCACCACACGAGCCGCGTCCTCCAGCGACAGAGCACCGCAGACAGCCGCAGCCGCGATCTCGCCCTGCGAATGCCCCACCACCGCCGCCGGCTCCACCCCGCACGAACGCCACAGCTCCGCCAACGACACCATCACCGCGAACAACACCGGCTGTACCACATCCACCCGCTCGAACCCGGGTGCGCCCGCCTCACCACGAACCACCGCGGACAACGACCAGTCCACAAAGGGCGACAACGCCCGCTCGCACTCGACCATCCGCTCACCGAACACCGACGACGACTCCCACAACCCCGCCGCCATCCCCAACCACTGCGACCCCTGACCGGGAAACACGAACACCGCACGACGCCCCGCCACACCCACACCGCTCACCACACCCGACGCCACACCGCCAGACGCCAACGCGTCCAGGCCCCCCAGCAGTTCGGCACGATCACCGGCCACCACCACAGCCCGGTGCTCGAACACCGACCGCCCCGACACCAGCGCCGCCCCCGCACCCGCCAGGTCCAACCCGTCACGCCCGGCCACGAACGCACGCACCGACTCCGCCTGCGCCCGCAAAGCCTCCGCACTCCTGCCCGACACCACCCACGGCATCACGCCGGGTGCGTTGTCCTCGGACGCCGGATCACCGTGTTCCACCACCGGGGGCTGCTCGATCACGACATGCGCGTTGGTTCCGCCCACGCCGAAGGCGGAGACGGCGGCCCGTCGCGGCCGGTCCAGCTCAGGCCACGCCCGCTGCTCGGTCAGCAACTCCACCGCACCCGCCGACCAGTCCACATGCGACGACGGCTCATCCACATGAAGCGT
>NZ_JBEOWF010000096.1:0-5442 GCF_040295925.1 Streptomyces sp. NPDC002588 | reverse complement strand
GCGAGCAGATCGTCCTTGCTCTTCACGTAGTAGTACAGAGCGGGGCGTGTGATGCCCATGGCCTCGGCGATGTCTCCCAGGTTGGTCCCGGCGAAACCTCGCTCGGCGAACAGCCGGGAGGCCTGTTCGAACATCTCGTTCTCGATGAGCTCGCGCCGGGCCGTGGACCGGTTGGCCGTGGTCTCCTTCGCCCCGTGGCCGGGTGCGGAGTCAACTGCGGTCCTGTGCGTGCTTCTTGTCATGAAGTTGATGGTAATGCGGTCAGAGGCGTTTCAGGCCTCATCTTCTTCATTTGCGTTGAAAATTCAACATGAAGTTAACTGAAGTCGCCTTGGGTGACCGCGTCAGGCGAAGGAGGCCAGCAGTGCTCGGTACTCCTTGCTCGCGGTCACGAGATCCTCGTCGGGGACGCCGAAGGCGGCGCCGTGCAGTGTGAAGACCGGCTGTATGTCGAACTGGCACAGGCGCAGGGTGCTGTCCCAGTTGTTGAGGAGTTCCTCGGCGGTGCGACCGACCAGGCCCCCGGGGGTGTAGTCGGTCCGGTCGCCGCCGAAGGTGACGGCGACCACGCCCTTCTTGCCGGTTGTCCGGCTCGGCCTGCCCTCGTAGTTGAAAGCCCAGTCGTGGGTCAGGACGATGTCCTGCCACTGCCTGAAGAGAGGGGTGAGGTTGTACCACTGGACAGGGTGCTGGAAGACGATGACATCGTGTTCGAGGAGCAGCGCCCGCTCCGCGTCGCCGTCGACGGCGAAATCGGGATAGGTCGCGTAGAGATCGTGCACCGTCACGTGGTCGAGGTCCTTGACGGCGTCGAGCAGTGCCGAGTTGCACCTCGACCGGGACAGATCCGGATGACCGACGAGAATGAGTACTTTCGACATGGTGGGCCGACCCTTTCGCTGTGCCGGGACTATGACGACGACGCCTGTCAACGGCTGAACTGGCGATCTTCCTCGACCGGCATCCATTGGCGCGGGTGCCGGTCGACGGGGTTCTTGCGTGTCGGAGGTTCTGGAGTGGTCAGGTCGCACATCGACCTGCGGGTTCGGACCACCGGCCCGCTGACGGGCAGCGGGCCGGGCCGGCGAGGTGTCCCCTTGGCGACGCGAGTTCCGGACGTATCGGCCCGGGTTGCTCAGTGCATGTCGGTGGGGCGGACCATGATGTCGTTGACGGTGACGCGGCGCGGCCGGGTGACGATGTATTCGATCGCGTCCGCGATGTCCGCGGGCCACAGCTTCTCCACGTTGGCCAGCCACTGCTCGAAGTGCTCCCGGATGGCCGGCCGCTGGTGATCGAAGAGTTCCGTGTCGACGGCGCCGGGCTCCACGATCGAGACCCGTACGTTGTGCGGAGCCGCCTCCTGACGGAGTGCCTCGCTGAAGGTGTTCACGCTCATCTTGGTGGCGGCGTAGACGGACGCGCCGCCGCGGGCCGTCCGGGCGGCGCCGGAGCTGATGTTGACCAGGTCGGCGACCCGGCGCGGACTGTTCTCCGCCCCGCTGATCAGGTGGGGGAGGGCGGCGTGGGAGACGTAGAGCAGGCCCATGAGGTTCAGCGACACCATGCGCTCCCACTCGTCCACGGGCGCCTCGGTCGCCGGGCCGGTGAGCATCACCCCCGCGCAGTTCACCACGGTGTCCAGCCGTCCCAGCTCGGTCACCGTCTGTTCCACCGCGGCGAACGCCTGCTTGCGGTCGGTGATGTCCGTGTCCACGATCGTCACGGTGCCGCCCGACCGGCTGATGTCGTCGGCCAGTTCCTTGAGCCGGTCCTTGCGGCGCGCCACCAGCGCGACGGCGGCCCCCCGCGCGGCCAGCTGCACAGCGGCAGCCCGGCCGATCCCGCTGCTCGCGCCGGTGACCATGGCGACGGTGCCATCCAGTTGCTCAGTCATGTGACTGGTACGTCCTTCCGAAGAATGTGTGGATGAGGGCGACGACCTGCGACAGAACGGTGATCACGTCGGACGACGTCTCCGAGCACGTGTCCGACGCGGCCGCCGGTCAGCCGGCGTCGGCGGGGGAGATGTTCTTGTTGAAGCGGAGCAGGTTGCGCGGATCCCAGGCCGTCTTGATCTCGGTCAGACGGCGGAACTTCTCCGGGCTGCCGTGGACACCGCGGCGCCACTCCTCGCCCTGGTCGTTGGAGAGGTTGGTGTAGCCGTTCGCCAACGCGTGCGGGCGGACCGCCGCGAGCGTGGCCTCGGCCCACTCCTCGTACTGCGCGTCGTGCTCCGGCGCCTGCCACATGTTGACGGCCTCCCACAGGAAGGCGGCGCCCTCGCGGGAGAAGGCGACGGCGTCCTCGTCGACGTCCTCGGAGATCGCGCCGCCCAGGCACCACACGTTGAACGTGCTGCTCGCGCCGGGCTCGCGCGGTACCACGGCGGCACGCTCCAGCAGGACGTTGATGACGTCGTCGGTGAGAGCCGGGAGGTATCCGCCGCGCAGGGTCATCCGCACGCCGTAGGGGGCGATGGCGTCGAGCATCGAGTTGGCCTGCACCCAGGGGGTCCGGGCGACCAGGTTGGCCACCGGGTGGCCGAGGGCGGCGAGGGGCTCGATCACCTTGTCCGCCGTTTCCGGGTCCCCGCTGTACACCGGGATCAGGACCAGCACCGGCTGTCCGTGTGCCTCCTTGGGCAGGACCGGCAGCGGGGGTGCGTCGGTGATCGCGATCAGCAGCCCGAGTTCACGGGGGGCATCCGCCATGTGTCCGGGAATCCGGGCCAGGATCCCGCCGGCCTGGTCCCCGGGGAAGATGATCTGTCCGCTGACGACGTCGGGACCCAGCGGGTGCGCCTGGTACTCGAACGCGGTGACGACCCCGAAGTTGCCGCCGCCGCCGCGCAGCGCCCAGAACAGCTCCGGGTTCTCCTTCTCGTCCGCGCGCACCCTGCGACCGTCGACGGTGACCATCTCGCAGGCCAGCAGATTGTCGACGGTCGCCCCGAAGCGGCGCATCAGGTGCCCGATGCCGCCTCCGAGCGTCAGTCCCGCCACGCCGGTGGAGCTGACCGTCCCGGCCGGCACCACCAGACCGTACTGCTGCGTCGCCGCGTCCAGCTCCCCCAGCAGTACACCCGGCTGCGCCCGCACGACCCGCGTCTCGGGGTCCACGGTGATCGCACGCATGCCGGAGAGGTCGATCACCAGCGCGCCGTCCGGCATCGCCAGGCCGTCCGACATGTGACCGCCACCGCGCACGGCGACCGGGATGTCCCTCGCGGACGCGTACCGCAGGACGGTCGCGACGTCCTCCTCGTCCGCGCACCGCGCGATCAGCGCGGGCCCGGTGTCGGCGGCACGGCCTTGGTATATGGCCCTGGCCTCGTCGTAGCCGTCATCGCCGAGACGGAAGACGGCGCCACCGAAGTCGGCCGGGAAGTCTTCGTACGCCTTTGTCGTAGGGGCCGTGCTCATTGATGCCTCCTGGTTGGATCACTTCAACTGATCAGAAACGGAATGTTCGAGTGTGGGGGCGATGTGCGGTACTCCCCGAAATGACCTCTTCGTTTCGTGTACGAGGGAGGAGGCGTCCCGGCTCGCGGGAGTCTTGGACGCGCAGGGCGACCTCATCTGCCGGGGGTGGGGCGAGTCCGCACCCGCACGTCACTTGTCGATGGTGTTAATTATCTAACTGCCAAGTCGACTCACGTCAAGGTTGCTGCACGCTGTGTTCGACCTCGTGTGACGTCGTCTTTCGGCGGCCCGACTGTCGGTCAGGGCTGAGGTCGCCGGCCTTGTTCGGTGGTCATCCGAACGCGCCACGCCTTGATCGTGGCCGCCGCTTCAGAGGGGAGGGCGAGACGCGCCCTCGACGTGCCCGGGTGGCGAAACGGAGGCTCGTAGACAACCGGGTCCAGGACCCGGCTTCAAGGCGCCCCGCTTCTCGCGGGACCGGGCGGGTTCGACCGGCCGTGCCCGCTTCGCCGTCCACCGGCGGCTGCCGGACCGAACTGCACCAACGATGTCCTGCGCCTTACCGGCCACGGGGCCGACGCAGTGCGCGCAGCGTCGCCTTGGCGCTGAGACAGCCGGGTAGTCCGGTGACCGACCCGCCGGGGTGTGACCCGGAACCTCCGAGATGGAGTGCCTTCAGCGGGGTGGAGTACCCGCCGAGACCCTGCGCCGGACGCAGCGGGCCGGAGCGGCTCAGTATCTGGTCCACGTGTGGTGTGAGCCGCCGGAGACATGTCGCAGCGCGCCGATGTCCTCGTGCGCGTGTACCTGGCGGCCGATCTCCATGCCGGTCAGACCGCGTCAAGTCCCAGCTCGCGGGCCGGCGGGCCCGCGCCCCAAAGAACGGGGTCCACCGCGCAGTGGTTGACCAGGTGCTGCGGAGCCCCCGGGATCGAGTACTCCGAGGACGTCATGCCGCCTATTCGCTCCCCGGCCTCCACCACCACGACGTCCAGACCGGCGTTCGCCAGATAGTTGGCGGCGACCAGGCCGTTGTGTCCCGCGTCGATGACCACGGCGTCGCAGGCCCGGACAGCGTTCCCCGTGCTCGTCATGCCCGGGCCGGTTCCGGTGCGAGGCCCAGCTGGGTCATCAGGGCCGGCAGGTCGTCGCGCAACCGTTCCTCGAGAACGAGCTGTACGTCGGGATCAGGCACCGCCGAGCGGAATGCCCCGGACGTCTCGGCGAGTTGCTGCGTCCTGTGCGGGGCGGGCAGGACGCAGCCAGGGTGGATGACACGTGTGGCGGACATCATTGGCCTCCATACGGAACTGGGTGTGGGTGACCCGCAGGGCGGCCAGGGGATCGTCAGGCCCGCCGCCCTGCGGGGGATTGGGGGTGAGGTCGTCAGGTCGGGTCGAGTGCGGCGAGGCCGGCTTCTGCGACGATGATGTCGTTCTTGGGGGTGCTGCCGGCGACGGCGATGGCGCCGAGTGTCTGGCCGTTCTTGAGTACGGGGAGCCCGCCGGGGATGTTGGTGAAGTCGGCCGCGGCGAGGCTGAGGGCGGCGGCGGCCTCGGCGGGTATGTCTCCGGTGGGCCGGCCGAGGTAGGCGGCGGTCCTGGCTTTCTTGAGCACGACGTCGTGGGCGATGTTCGGGGCGGCGTCCATGAGGGCCCAGGCTCGTAGGTGGCCGCTGGTGTCGACGATGCCGACGCCGACGGGGGTGCCCATCTGGCGGGCTTTCTCGATGGCGGATTTGAGCATTTTCAGGGCGGCCCGTTCGCCGAGGTGCTCGGTGGTCACGGTGTCGGACATGTGGGTTCCTTCCCGTGGGTGCGGTGTGGTGTGGGGGTCACCGTGAGTCTTCGGCGGCGAGTACGGCTGTGATCCTGGCGCGCAGGGCGCGTTTGTCGACTTTGGAGATGTTGGTCAGGGGGAACTCGTCGATGGGTTCGATGCGTTCGGGCCATTTGAACTTGGCGACGCCGATGCCGTCGAGGTATTGCTGGACCTCGGTGAGGTCGGGGGCCTGGGT
>NZ_JBEOWF010000095.1:0-6232 GCF_040295925.1 Streptomyces sp. NPDC002588 | reverse complement strand
TCTTCGCCTACGTCACCCCTCCCCTGACCACCGTGCGTCAGCCCTTCGACGCTGCGGCAGGAGAGGGCATCAGGCTGCTCGTGCACGCCATCGAAAAGCCGGAGACCGAGCTGCCTGCGGCGAGCGAGCCACCGGTCGAGCTGGTCGTCCGCGGCTCGACCGCACCCCCGCCGTTCCACCGGGATCAGACGTTACTTCGCACCTCCTGATCACCTGCGCCGGCCGTAGCAGGCGCAGACCGCACGCCTCGGCACCAACCTCCGCCGTCCGAGGGCCGTCTCACCGTGCCGCGGGTCGGACCCTCGTCATCACGGCGTCAGCCGGCACGGTCAGGCCGGCCGACGCCGCCCATCGACTCCGCCGTTCCCGTCCGGACCGATTCGGGGGTGCGGCGGCCAGCAGAGCACATCCCTTCCCTTCCTCTGAGAGCCGCACATGTTCCCTGCCCGAACAGGCGCCAGACCCGGCGCCGTTCCGCATCCCCGTTCCCTCTCCCTCTTGTCGACGGCCTTCGCCCTGCTGGCCGCGGTGGCGACGCTGGTTCTGCCGGCCGGCAGGGCGGACGCCCTCTCCGTCCCGGCCCGGACCCTGTACACCCCGCCGTCCGACGCGCCCGCCCCCGGCTCGCTCTACGCGCGCGGGCTGCGCCTGAAGTACAACGGCTCGGCCAACGGCACGATCCTTTCCACCTTCGAGCAGTACACCAACGGCACGCCGGTCTTCCCGATCTACCGCAGCACCGACAACGGCACCTCGTGGACGAAGATCTCCGACGTCGCCGACACGCAGAACGGCTGGGGCATGCGCTGGGAGCCCGAGCTGTTCGAGCTGCCCACCGCGGTGGGCAGCTTCCCCGCCGGGACCATCCTGGCCGCGGGTGACTCCGTCCCCGCCGACCGGTCGGCCACCAAGATCGACCTGTACGCCAGCACGGACCGCGGACTGACCTGGAGCTTCATCACCAACATCGCCACCGGTGGCCAGGCGATATCCAGCAACGGCTACACCCCCGTCTGGGAGCCGTTCTTCCTGTACGCCAACGGCAAGCTGATCGTCTACTACTCCGACCAGCGCGACACCGCCCACGGCCAGGAGATCGTCCACCAGGTCTCCACCGACCTGCGCACCTGGGGCCCGGTCGTGGACGACGTGTCGAAGCCGACCTACGCGGACCGGCCGGGGATGCCGGTGGTCACCCGGCTGCCCAACGGCAACTACGTGATGACCCACGAGTACTGCGGTGCGCCCGAGGGCGGCTGCGCCGACTACTACAAGATCTCCTCCGACCCCGAGGCGTTCAACTCCGCCACCGACCAGGTGCTGCGGTCCACCGACGGCACCATCCCCAACGGGTCGCCCTACGTCACCTGGCTGCCCACCGGCGGCCCGAACGGCACCCTCGTCGCGAGCGGCGACAACACGGACGACCTGCTGATCAACACCCAGAACGGTGACCCGAACGCCTGGACCCGTATCCGCTCCAACGCCCCTCGTGGCTACAGCCGTGGTCTGCTCCCCCTGGCCGACGGACACAGCCTGATGGTGCTCAGCGGCGGCAGGGTGGGCGTGAGCACGCTGAACCCCGTCCAGTACAGCATCATCGACCTGGGCGGCGGGATCTCCGACGGCGCCACCTACACCGTCTCCAACGCGGGCAGCAACCTGATGCTGACCATCGTCGGCGGCTCCACCACCAACGGCACCAACGCCACCCAGCAGGCCACCGACAACGCCACCGACCAGCAGTGGCGCTTCGTCCAGCAGACCTCCGGCTACTTCAAGATCTTCAACGTGGCCTCGGGCAAGGTCCTCGGCGTGCAGAACCAGTCCACCGCCGACGGCGCCAGGATCCTGCAGTGGGACGACAACGGCACCCTCGACCACGAATGGGCCGTGGCCCCCGCCCCGGCCGGCGGCTACTCCATCACCAACCGCGTCACCGGAAAGCTCCTCGAGATCCCGAACGCCTCCACCGCCGCCGGCACCGTCGCCGACCAGTGGGGCGACACCGGCTGCGCCTGCCAGCGCTGGAACCTGGCCCAGACCGCCCTGCCCTCGCTGAGCACCGGGCAGTACGTCTTCGTCAACAAGAACAGCGGCAAGTACCTCGACATCCCCGCTGACTCCAGGGCCATGGGTACGGCCGCCGACCAGTGGCAGAACTCCGCCTGCTCCTGCCAGCTGTTCACCTTCCAGTCCGCGGCCGGCGGGGGCTGGAACGTCAAGGGTGTCAGCAGCAACCTCAACCTCGACATCAACGGCGGCTCCACCGCCGCGGGAGCGGCCGTCGTACAGAACACACCCTCCAGCGCCAACTCGCAGAAGTGGACCCTCACCGACGCGGGCAACGGCTACTACAGGATCAAGAACGTGGGCAGCAACCTCAGCGTCGGCGTCGCCCAGTCCTCCACCGCCAATGGCGCAGCCATCATCCAGTGGAGCGACCTGAACGTCGACGACCAGCTGTGGAAGATCGTCCGCATCAACTGAGCGGCTGCGCTCTCCGCATCCGGCAAGGAAAGAGAACGCACCGAAGGCCTGCTTGATCCGCAAATCCCTCGACACGTTCACCCCCATGGGACCCACCTGGTCACCCCTGACGAGGTGGGTCCGTGGAAGCGCTCGAACTGCGCTGATCGGTGGAGGGTGCGCTGCGACAGCGCACCCGGGGTGCGAACCTCATCTGGTACGTCCCCGGGCTGCTGTCGTACGCCTCCAGCGCGCCGCGGTCGCTGCCCGGTGACGTGGTCTCCACCGGCACGCTCGCCGGAGCCGAGGTTCGCGACGGTCAGCGCAATCGTCGTGGACATCGGTCCGGTCGACCGGCTCGCTGAGCCGCCGCGCCGGCGACGACTGCGCAGGCGCAGATCAACAGCAAGCCGGCCAGGGGATACCACCGCCCGCGGCGCGAATGCGCCTCGGCAATGGCCTACCACGTTGGAGTCGGCGACCACACCTTCCTCATCGGAAAGCGACCAGTGCCGTGCCTTGTGTCCAGCACCGCTGGACACAAGGCACGGCAAGTCGGACTGGGCTGGGCGCCGGTCGTCTTGTTCAGGCGACTTCCGATTGCCTAAGCACGCAGACGCACCACGGCTGTCGCACCCGGGTGCAGGTTCAGTCCGGTCTCCGGCACCGGACGGTCGGTCAGCAGTTCGTGCCCGCTCACCGTGACCCGCCACGCCCGTCCGCTGCCGTGGTGCAGCAGGAACAGCCACTTTCGGCCGTCCTCGGCACGGCGGACGACAGCCTCGGCCCCCTCTGGGAGATCGGGGAGGACGGGCCGCACCCCAGCCTCCCCGAGCAGGCGGCCCACCAGCGCGGTATAGGCCCGGTCGTCCAGGCGCGTGGACAGGTACCAGCCGGTGCCTGTACCGAATCCGTGCCGGGTGAGCGCCGGCAGGCCGTCCGGGTACTCTGCCACGGTCTTTACGGCTCCCGAGGCGCCGAGGTGTTCACTCCACACGGAACCTGACGACCCATCGGAGAGGGTGATCTCGGCACCGGCGGCCAGCGGCCGGTGCTCCTCCACCCGAACACCCAGGGCCTCGCGCAGCGGCGCGGCAGGATAGCCGCCGAGGCGGGCCTGGTGAGACTGGTCGACGACGCCACTGAAGTACTGGACGAGCAGCACGCCGCCCTGCCGCACGTACTCCCGCAGATTCTCCGCCGCCGCGTCCGACATCAAGTACAGCGCCGGGGCGACGACCAGCCGGTACTGCCTCAGGTCGGCCTCCGGGTGGGCGAAGTCGACGGTGACGCCGGCGTCCCACAGGGCGCGATGGGCGCGGCGCAGAGTGCCTCGGTAGTCCAGCTCGGAGGAGGGCAACCCCTGGCTGTCCAGGCCCCACCAGGCGTCCGCGTCGTGGAGGACGGCTGCTTCGGCGGTGATCCGGGAACCTGCCAGCTCGCCGAGTCGGGCGACGGCCTCGCCGACCTCGACGGCCTCGCGGAAGATCCTGGACTCCGGTCCGGTGTGCGGGACCAGTGCGGAGTGCCAGATCTCGGCTCCGGCCCGGGGTTGCCGCCACTGGAAGAAGAGCACGCCGTCGGAGCCGTGTGCGAGGTGCTGGATCGAGTGCCGCAGCATCTCCCCGGGCTCTTTGGGCAGGGTGCGGTCCCCGGCATAGACGGTGCTGGGGCCCTGCTCGATCAGCAGCCAGGGCTTGCCGCCGCCGAAGGAGCGGGCCCGGTCGCCGCCGAAGGCGATGTCGGCGGCGGCGTCCAGGCCCGGGGCGTCCGGGTAATGGTCGATGCCGACGAAGTCGACCTCGCGGCCGAAGGCCCACAGATCGAGGTTCTGGTAGCCGGGCAGCATCAGGTTGGTGGTGACCGGCCGGTCGCTGTGGGCGCGGATGGCGTCGCGCTGTTCGCGGTAGGCGGCCAAGGCCTCGTCGGACCAGTAGCGGCGGAAGTCGATGACCTGCGCCGGGTTTCGGTGCCACTGGGTGGCCCGGGGCGGCAGGATCTCCTGCCAGCTTCCGTAGTGCTGGCTCCAGAAAGCCGTCCCCCAGGCTGAGTTGACGGCGTCGAGACTGCCGTACCGGTGCTGCAGCCAGCGCCGGAACCCTTCTGCCACGTGGTCGCAGACGCATACTGTGGCGTACTCGTTGTGGACGTGCCAGAGCGCGGTGGCCGGGTGGTTCCCGTAGCGCTCGGCCAGGGCGGTGGCGATCCGCCGCGAGGCCTGGCGGTAGGCGGGGGCGGCCAGGCAGTAGGTGTCGCGGCTGCCGTGAACGAGCCGAGCGCCCTCGGGGGTGACCGGCATGGCGTCTGGGTGGGCCAAGGTGAACCAAGGCGGCGGGGACGCGGTCGGGGTGGCCAGGTCGACGGCGACGCCGTTGGCGTGCAGCCGATCCAACTGGGCGTCCAGCCAGCCGAATTCGTACCGGCCTTCCTCGGGCTCGAGCAGCGCCCAGGAAAAGACGCCGACGGTGGCTAGGTTGACCCGCGCCTGACGCATCAGCAGGTCGTCCTCCTTCCACACACCCGCGTCCCACTGCTCGGGGTTGTAGTCCCCGCCGAAGGCGAGGCCGCCGAGGCGGCGGGTCAGCCGCCCGGTCACGACTCGCCTGCCGGGACGAGGAGTTCGGCGTCGTCGCGGAGACACGGGGGGATGCTCTCCAGCGGGGCCGCGACACGCATGGTGCTGCAGCCCTGGTGCACCTCACCCGTCCTGGCCTCGGTCCAGCTCGCACCCAGCAGCAGATAGACCTCGCGCTCGCGGGCTCCTGCCTCGGTGACAGGGGCGACGAGCAGGTCCGGGCCGAGCAGGAAGGAGTCTTCGACGGTCCAGACGTGCTCGTCCTCGGGCAACTCCAGCACCGGCCGTACCGGCGGGAGGCAGCTGGCGGCGACGGCGCGCGTCCGCTCCGGCAACAGCGCCCCGCCGGGCGTCGCCCGGACCCGCACGGCGTCCGTCCCGCTCGCCGCGCCACACAGGGTTTCGCCCTCGGCCCGCCACTCGAGAGCGTGACCGAGGTCGTGGAAGAAGTTGAACATGAATGGACGACTCCATTTGCTAGTAGTTCAATGTGCGCTTCCGGGGCCCGGGGGTGGCCCCGCACGCCGGCCTTCGGCCGGGATACCCCTGCACCTATGCGCGTCTCTGTGAGCCTCCGCGGCTTAAAAGGCCGGCACGGAACCGGGCCGGTGCTTTCGCGGGGCGTGAGAACCTGCGTCAGCCGGGTGGCATCGTCTGTGGGGCCTGCTCCACGCGCTCCCGGGTGGGGCCGGGGACGGAGTGCTTGCCGTTGAAGACGTAGCTCACCGTGCTCGGAAAGACGCCTGCGCGTTGGTCCCCTGGGGCAGTGTCTCCATGCCGGTGGTCATCTCTCTGCTTTCCCCGTGGATCACCGCGCCATCAGGCCGTCGCGGGTCAGCCCTTGATGGCCCCGGTGAGTACGCCGGTCTTGAAGTGCTTCTGCATGAAGGGATACACGAGCAGGATCGGGATCAGCGTCAGTACCACCACGGCCATCTGCAGCGACTGGGGTGCTGTCTGCGCGTGGGTGCCGCCGTAGCCGTTGTTGACCGATCCGGGCATGGTCAGGCCGTAGTTGACGTACTGCAGGAGCACGTACTGCAGTGGCCACTTGGCGCTGTCGGTCGGCATGTAGAGCATGACGTTGAAGAAGGCGTTCCAGTAGCCGACGGCGTAGAAGAGGGCCACGACCGCGGTGACCGCGCGGGAGGTGGGCAGCACCACCGACCACAGGATGCGCCATTCGCT
>NZ_JBEOWF010000094.1:0-6641 GCF_040295925.1 Streptomyces sp. NPDC002588 | reverse complement strand
GGCGGCGCGCCCAGGAACAGGACCGGCACGTCGATGCGGACGGAGACCTCTCCCTCCACGACGGGCTCGGAGACGACGATCCCGTCAACTCCCTGTTCCAGGAGGGACATCACCGCGCCGGCGATGCCTTCGGGGTCCCCGTCCGGCGTATTGACCACACGCAGCGCGTACCCGGCGTCGCGCACAGCCTTCTCGATGCCCACGAGGAGCATGGCGGTTCCGTACCCGGCCGTCCCCAGGGCGACGACACCGATGGAGCGATTCCGCCCCGAGGCCAATGCCCTGGCCGCGTGGTTCAGCCGGTATCCGAGTTTCTCGGCGGCACCGAGGACGCGCTGCCGGACCTCGTCGGACACATACGGCTCGTTGTTGAGGACCCGCGACACCGTCTTGCGTGAAACGCCGGCCACGCGGGCCACGTCCGCGCTGCGCGGTGCGGGAGAACCCGCACCGCGCCCTGCCACTGATGTCATGAGAGCTCCTGTCGGCCGTATGCCCGTCGCCTGCTGTCGCCCCGCTTGGCAGGTGTATCAGGCGAGGTCAGCTGTATGACCGCGTGGTCACTGACCGCGCGGTCATATCTAGACAGCCGGACGGTCGGACGTCAAGGCCTCGCGCGGCGTTTCTTCCGTCGGCAGGCCGCAAAGCCGCGAAAGGGGCGGTCCGCTCGCCACGTTCTCTGCAGAGCCTTGACAGCGGGTCCCCGGAAAGTTCACTCTTCGACGCGTCGACCGATCGGATCTGTCCGGTCGCGTTTGTTTCTGGTCGTATCGTCGACCGCTTCCCGTCATGCCCCCTTGAGCCAACGCGCCACGCCCGGGCCATGACAGCCTCTCAGGGGCCGAAATGCACCTTTCACCCCCTGGTCAGCCCCTGCCTGGTACCAGCCGCCGCGCCGTGCTGCGCGGACTCGGTGGGGCCGCTCTGCTCGGTGCCGGCATACCGTTGCTGTCCGCGTGCGGCGGCAGCGGTACTGCGTCCGACCCGAAAACCGTCACCCTCGGCTCCAACGCGTCCGACGCCGTCCCCAAGAAGGCGTTCGCCGAGATCTACGCGGCGTTCAAGAAGCAGTCCGGGATCACGGTCGACGTGAACACCAAGGACCACAACACCTTCCAGGAGCAGATCAACTCCTATCTGCAGGGCACCCCGGACGACGTGTTCAACTGGTTCGCTGGCTACTGAAGTTGAATGCGTGATGTCGGTGCCCATCGCTGGCGCTGTTGGTGTCAGGCACGGTGGAAGCCGGTGAGGCCAGCGTCGGGTCAGTAGAGATGGACACGATCTGGCACGCGGCTTCGGCGAGCCGACGATCGCCTTGCACATGGGCGCGGGACAAGGCATCCGCAGGATCGATGTTCCGCGTAGACAATCGCCAGACGGTCTCTGTATCCAGCAGTACGACTGCGGTTGGTCGGCCGCTCGGCGCTTCGGACAACGACCATCGGTCCGCAGTGGCAGTCGCCGTCCAGCCGCCGCCGGCAGGGCCCTCGGCGATCACCTGGACCTGCGCCCCGATTGGTGCTGACGTGCGGCGGAGCGTGTGGGGCAGGGCCCGCATGAAGGTATCGAGGACCATGGCCAGGGCACGCGGCTCCGGGTCGGTGTCGCGGCCGATGGCGTGGCGGATTTGCTGCCGGTGAGTCCAGTGCTCGGTGAACTCCCGGGCGATGTCCAACCACGCCGACGCGGGGTCGGCGCCCGCCCACGACACGCCTAAGGCGGGAGTGTCAAGGTTGGCTGTGGCGAATCGCTGGGCGAGCTGGATGCCTGCCGCTGCCAGGGCGTCGATGAGCGAAGCAGGGCTGTCATCGGCGTGCAGCTCGACCCATTCCTGATTCGTGCGGTGGATGAACGCCTCGAGCGTCTCGCCATCGGCGAAGCCGTTCCGGTAGCCGTGGCCGAGGCGGCCGTAGTAGTCACCGAGGAGATGCGCGGCAACATCATGCACCGTCCAGCGCCCGGCTGCCGTCCTGCTCCAGTCGGAGGGTGTCAGACCACGCAGAGTATCGAGCAGCGACCTGAGCTCCTGACCGAATAGCGCACGCGCGTCTATCGGGTTACCCAGCCAAGAAATGCCAGACACGCCGTTGGACTCGGGACACATGGCCACAGCCTGTCAGCCAGGAGCCCTGGCCTGCCATCGAATACTCCCGCCTGTGAGCGTCCGGGTGACCGACTGCGTCACCAGTCCGCGATCAGTCCGGTGGCGGCGAGGCAGGCGTCTACCAGATCGGGGCGGTACTGGATCTCCTTGAGCCGGCGCTTGACGGCTCTAGTGATCTGGGCGAGGTCAGCGGCGGCGAGGTTGCCGATCTCACGCTTGACGAGTGCCCAGATACCTTCCTGCGGGTTGATGTCCGGCGCGTAGGCGGGCAACTGGAAGACGGTGAGCCAATGCGCGTTCGCGGCGATGAACTCCCGCATGCCGACAGTCAGGTGCAGGCGTACGTTGTCCCACACCAGCACGATCGGCCCGCCGAGTTGAATGCGGGCGCGCACCAGCAGGTTGCGCAGATCCTTCCAGCCGAAGCCCTTCGGCTCGTCCTTGCGGCCGTGGTACTCGCGCACGGCGTAGATCAGCCTTGAACGCTGGCCGGGTTTGTAGCAGACCATCCCGGCCATCGACACCCGACCGGAGCCCCGTCCGCGCACCCGCACCACTGGTGTGCGGCCGATACGTCCCCAGGTCCTGGCGCGCGGCGGCGTCATCGACTGCCCGGCCTCGTCCTGGAAGACGATCCAGGCGCCGAGTGCCGCCGCGGTGCTTTTACCCGCGACCAGACCTCCTTCTTCCACAGCTCTACCGCTCCATCGTCGCGCTCGATCGCCCGCCGCGCAGGCTGCTGCCACGACCAGCCGTGCCGCTTCAGCAGCCCCCAGGTGCCCTCCACTGTGTAGGAGACGTGGAACAGCCGACCGATCAGCGTCTTCACCCGCGCCAGCGTCCACCGCTGATCCGCCCACCCGTGCACCAACGGGCCGCGCTCCAACTCCCGCTCCAACCGCGCGACCTGGGCATCGCTGAGCTTGGACCGACCGGGCGAGCCCCTGGACAGCACTCCACTCTCGCCCTGCTCACGCCATCCCCGGCGCCACCGCTCGATCGACCGCTCACTCACCCGCAACGCGACGGCTATCTCCCGGTTCTTCTCCCCACGCTCAAAGCGTTCCACGGCCTGTAGCCGCACCCGCTCTCGCGCTGCCCTCTCGGCGTCGGTCAACCCGCCGCCCTGCGCGTACCTCACGGACCCCAGAGCTACCGGCACCGCCCGGCCGCCGTCAGGCGAACCGCCCCGACATCACCCAATCAAGTTCAGTACCGCATGCAGTTCTTCGCGGCCAAGGGCCTGACCACCGCCATCGACGACGTGTGGGCAAAAATCGGGGACAACTTCCCCGACGCGATGAAGAAGCTGAGCAAGGGCGCGGACGGCAAGTACTACTTCGTGCCGATCACGACGTACCCCTGGGCGCTCTTCTACCGCAAGAGCGTGTTCCAGCAGCACGGCTACACCGTCCCCACAACCTGGGACCAACTCGTCGCCCTGTGCAAGCGGATGAAGAAGGACGGCCTGGTCCCGATCGCGTTCGGCGACAAGGACGCCTGGCCCGCGATGGGCACCTTCGACCAGATCAACTTCCGTACCAACGGCTACGACTTCCACGTCGAGCTGATGGCGGGCAAGGTCTCCTGGACCGACGCGAAGGTCAAGGCCACCTTCGACCACTGGGCCGAGGCCCTCCCCTACCACCAGGACGGTTCCCTCGGCCGCACCTGGCAGGACGCCGCGCAGACCCTGGTGTCCAAGAAGGCCGGCATGTACCTCCTCGGCTCCTTCGTCGCGCAGCAGTTCACCAACAAGGCCGACCTGGACGACCTCGACTTCTTCGCCTTCCCGGAGATCAACTCCGCGTACGGCCAGGACACTGTCGAGGCCCCCACCGACGGCTTCATGGTCAGCAAGAGCCCGAAGAACCACGACGGCATGGTGAAACTGCTGGAGTTCCTCGGCACTCCGGAGGCCGAGGCGATCTACCTCAAGGCCGACCCGAGCGTGGTGGCCGCCTCCAGCAAGGCCGACACCTCCGCCTACTCGACGCTGCAGAAGAAGGCTTTCGAGATGATCAGCGGTGCCAAGAGCCTCACACAGTTCATGGACCGCGACAGCCGGCCGGACTTCACCTCGACGGTGATGCAGCCCGCGCTGCAGAAGTTCGTCCGCGACCCCAAGGGAGTCGACGGTCTGCTGTCCTCGATCGAGCGCCAGAAGAAGACGATCTTCGCGTCCTCGTAGTCGGGGGTTCTCCCAGCATCATGAGCATCAACGCCACGAAGACCCGCGAGGCGGCCGCCGTGCCGCCTCAGGGCACCGCATCCACCAAGAAGCGGGTTCCACAGGGCCACAAGCGCCTGCTGACCCGCCGCGACCGCATCACGCTCGGCTTCATGGCCGGCGTGCCCACGGTCCTGCACGTGGCCCTCGTCTGGGTCACCGCCCTCGCCTCCATCGCCCTGGCCTTCACCAGCTGGGACGGCATCGGCTTCGACTCCATCAAGTGGGTGGGGCTGGACAACTTCAAGCAGTTGTTCACCGACAACCCGCAGTTCTGGCCCGCGGTCGAGCACAACATCATCTGGTTCGTCGTGCTCATCCTGATCCCGACGCCGATGGGCCTGTTCCTGGCCGTCCAGCTGGACAAGAAGATCCGCTTCAGCCGCGTCTACCAGACCGCGTTCTTCCTCCCGGTCGTGGTCTCGCTGGCGGTGACCGGCTTCGTCTGGCAGCTCGTCTACAACCCCGACACCGGCCTGATCAACAGCATCATCGGGGCCAACAAGCCCGGCCACTACATCGACTGGATCGGCGACCCGCACCTCAACCTGTGGGCGGTCCTGATCGCCGCGTCCTGGCGGCACACCGGCTACATGATGATCCTCTACCTGGCCGGTCTGAAGGGCGTCGACCCGTCCCTGCGCGAGGCCTCCTCGCTGGACGGCGCCAACGAGTGGCAGACGTTCAAGAACGTCATCTTCCCCACCCTGCGCCCCACCAACACGGTCGTCCTGGTCGTGACGATCATCGAGGCCCTGCGCGCGTTCGACCTGGTCTTCGTCTTCAACAAGGGCGCCCAGGGCACCGAACTGCTGTCAATCCTGATCACCAACAACATCATCGGCGAGTCCAGCCGGATCGGTTACTGCTCCGCCATCGCCGTCGTCCTGCTGGTGATCTCCCTGGCGGTCATCATCCCGTACCTGATCGCGACCTTCCGGAAGGAGCGTCGCGCATGAGCACCCCCACCGCCGCGGCGCTCGGCAAGCAGCGCACGCCCGTCCGGCCCGCCCGGATCCTGCTGCACACCTTCCTGGTGGTCACCGCGCTGGCCTGGCTCGCCCCGCTGCTGTGGGCGGTGTTCGCGGCCCTGCGCCCGTACTCGGAGACCAGCACCAAGGGGTACGTCTCCTGGCCCGACAAGCTGAGCCTCGACAACTTCAAGAACGCGTTCGAGCAGTCGGACATGCTGCACTACTTCGGCAACACGCTGATCATCGCGGTCCCGGCCGTGCTGATCACGCTGCTGCTGTCGTCGATGGTCGCGTTCTACGTCAGCCGCTTCGACTTCCGGCTCAACATCTTCCTGCTGCTCGTCTTCACGGCCGGCAACCTGCTGCCGCAGCAGGTCATCATCACCCCGCTGTACCGGATGTACCTGCTCATCGACCTGCCCGGCATCACGATGAGCGGCAAGCTCTACGACTCCGCGCTCGGGCTCGTGCTGATCCATGTGGCGTTCCAGTCCGGGTTCTGCGCCTTCGTGCTCAGCAACTACATGAGGATGCTGCCGCACGAGCTGACCGAGGCCGCTCTCGTCGACGGCGCCTCGGTGTGGCGGATGTACTGGCAGATCGTGCTGCCGCTGTGCAAGCCGGCGATGGCCACCCTGCTGTCCATCTGGATCTACAACGACTTCTTCTGGGCGATCGTGCTGATCTCCACCGGCGAGAACATGCCGATCACCTCCGACCTCAACAACCTCTCCGGCCAGTACTTCACCGACCCCAACCTGATCGCCGCGGGCGCCCTGCTCACCGCGATCCCCACCCTGATCGTCTACTTCGTGCTGCAGCGGCAGTTCGTCAGCGGTCTGACGCTCGGCGCCAACAAGGGCTGAAAGACCCGCACTTGCCACTCCTCCCCTACGCATCTCCCGGAGCACCCACCTGTGAGTACCGCACGCCGTCTTTGCGTTCCCGGCATCGCCTACGGCGGTGACTACAACCCCGAGCAGTGGCCCAAGGACGTCTGGGCAGAGGACATGCGCCTGATGCGTGAAGCGGGCGTGACCATGGTCAGCGTCGGCATCTTCTCCTGGGCGCTGCTGGAGCCGTCCGAGGGCGTGTACGACTTCTCCCGTATGGACCGGATCCTCGACCTGCTTCACGAGAACGGTATCGACGCGGACCTGGCCACCCCCACCGCGGCCCCGCCCGCCTGGTTCTTCAAGGCATATCCGGAGGCGCTGCCGGTCGACCGGGACGGGCACCGGCTGTCGTACGGCAGCCGCCAGACGTTCTGCCCGTCCAGCCCCGCCTACCGCCGAGCGGCGCTGCGGATCGCCGAAGTCCTCGCCGAGCG
>NZ_JBEOWF010000093.1:0-6870 GCF_040295925.1 Streptomyces sp. NPDC002588 | reverse complement strand
TCGGGGCGACCCTCCGCCTTGCGATCGCACGCACCAGACGCCGCCAGGCCTGCCCTTCGGGCAGACGACGCTACTTTCGAAACACGCCCTAGTGCCGTAGGGGACCAACACCCTTGGTGACTCAGAGGATGCGGCGCAGGAGGCGGTCCTTCCAGGCGGTGTACGGCGGGTAGACGATCCGCAGGGGGTCCAGGAACAGGGGCTTGTCCAGTACGGCCTTGGTGTGGCTGAAGGTGTCGAGGGAGTGGGGTCCGTGGTAGCGGCCGAGGCCGCTCTCGCCGACCCCGCCGAACGGGAGCCCGGGCACCGTGAGATGCGCGTTGGGGATGCCGAAGGCGAGGGCGCCCGAGGAGGTCTCCGTGCTCAGCCGCAGCTTGGAGCGGCGGGAGGCCGTGAAGGCGTAGAGGGCGAGCGGCTTGTCGCGGGCGGTGACGAAGGCGATCGCGGCGTCCAGGTCGGGGACGCGGACCACGGGCAGGATCGGTCCGAAGATCTCCTCGCGCATCACGGGCGCGTCCGGGTCCACGTCGGCGAGGACGGTGGGGGCGAGGTAGCGGGTCGTGCGGTCGTGTTCGCCTCCGGTGACGAGGCGGGCGGAGTCGTCCTTCAGCAGGCCGAGCAGGCGGTCGAAGTGCCGCTCGTCGACGATCCTGCCGTAGTCGGGGCTGGTGGCCGGGTCGGTGCCGTACATCTCGCGGACGGCGGTGGCGAGGTGCCGTTCGATGCCGTCGGCGGCCTCGCCGATCGCGAGCACGTAGTCGGGGGCGACGCAGGTCTGCCCGGCGTTCATGAACTTGCCCCAGGCGATCCGGCGGGCGGCCGCGGCGAGGTCGGTGCCGGGTTCGACGACGGCGGGGGACTTGCCGCCGAGTTCGAGGGTGACCGGGGTGAGCCGGCGGGCCGCGGCGGCCATCACGATCCGGCCGACCGTGCCGTTGCCGGTGTAGAAGATGTGGTCGAAGGGCTCGTCGAGCAGGGCGGTCGTCTCCGCGACCCCGCCCTCCACGACCGCGACGGCCTCCGGGTCGAGGGCGAGGGGCAGCAGCCGGGCGAGCGCGGCGGAGGTGGCGGGCGCGAGCTCGCTGGGCTTGACGACCGCGCAGTTGCCGGCGGCGAGGGCGCCGACGAGGGGCGCGAGGGCCAGTTGGAGCGGGTAGTTCCAGGGGCTGATGATCAGTACGACGCCCAGGGGCTCCCGTATCGTCCGGGCGCGGGCCGGGGCGAGGGTGAGGGGGACGGGGACGCGGCGGGGGCGCAGCCAGCGGTCGAGGTGGCGCAGGGTGTGGTCGATCTCGTTGACCAGGAAGCCGGTCTCGGTGACGTGTGCCTCGGTGCCGTTCTTGCCGAGGTCGGTGTGGAGAGCGGCGGCGAACTCCTGCTGATGATCTGTCAGGAGATCCCGCAGGGCGCGGAGTTGGGCCTTGCGCCAGGAGACGGGACGGGTGCGGCCGCTCGCGAAGGTGGCGCGGAGTCGGGAGGAGGTGAGGGCGGAGGCGGAGGTGACCATGCGCCGACAATATACGAAACGAAATCCTTTCGTTTCGTATTGACTATACTCACGGCATGCCCACGCCTCCCCTCACCACGCTGTCCGAACGTCCGCACGAACGCCTGTCCGGGCCGACCGGTGTCTGACGGGGCACCCCGCCGGGGGCGGCCGCGGGACGCCGCGCGGGACCGGGCCCTGCTGGAGGCCACGCTGACCGTCCTGGCCGAGAGCGGCTACGGCGGACTCACCACCGGCGCGGTGGCCGCGCGGGCCGGTGTCTCCACCGCCACGCTCTACCGCCGCTGGTCCTCCAAGGAGGAACTGGTGCTGGCGGCGGCCGCGACCCGCGCCGAGGACCTGGCGAAACAGCCCGACACCGGCAGCCTCGAGGGTGATCTGCGGGCCCTGCTGCGGGACAAGGCCGCGAGTCTGACCGGGGAGAGCGGCCGCCTGATGCGCGCCCTCATCGGCGAGGCCGCCCACAACGACACCCTCGCCGAGGTCCTCGCGACCACCTTCCTGCTCCCCGTGCGGCACCGGGTGGAGGAGGCGGTGGCCCGGGCGGCGGCCCGCGGGGAGGTCCCCGCGCCCGAGGACCCGGAGATGCTGGGCGACCTGGTCATCGGACCGATGCTGAGCCACTTCCTGATCACCCCGAGGCCGCCGGAGCAGGTGGACGAGGAGGCGGCCCGGGCGGGGGCGGACCGACTGCTGCCGTTCCTGCTGCGGGCCTTGGGAAGTGCGGGCGCCGCGGACCGGACCCTAGACTCGAAGACAGGTGAGGGGACTGGGGGGCCGTCCACTCCAGGAGGCGGCGATGTGGCGCCACACCCGACTGACCGGTGAATCCGCGGAATACCTCGCCGCCCGCGAGGAACTGCGGCTGGCCGAGATCGACCTCATGCGCCTGCGCGAGAAGGTCGCGGCCCGGCGCAGGTCCCTCCCGCCCGGCCCGCCCGTGGACGACTACGTCTTCCAGGAGGGCCCCGCCGACCTGGCGGCGGGAGACACCCCGCTCCGAGAGGTCTCCCTCGGCGACCTCTTCACCGCTCCGGACCGCCCCCTCCTCATCTACCACCTCATGTACGGCAAACGGCAGACGACGCCCTGCCCGATGTGCACGCTGTGGATCGACGGCCTCGACGGCATCGCCCACCACCTCGCCCGCACCGCCGACTTCGCCGTCGTCGCGGCCGCCGACCCACCCGCCCTGCGCGACCACGCCCGCACCCGCGGCTGGCACCGCGTACGCCTCCTCAGCTGCGGCGACAGCACCTTCAAGTACGACCTGGGCAGCGAGGACGAGGTGGGCGACCAGGACTCCGCGATCTCCGTCTTCACCCGCTCCCCCGACGGCACGGTCCACCACACCTACTCCACCCACCCCCGCATGTCCGCCGACCTGCCCGAACGGGGAATCGACCTCTACACCCCCCTCTGGAACCTCCTGGACCTGACCCCCGCCGGCCGGGGCGACTGGTATCCGACGCTGGACTACCACTGATCCGCTTCCCGGCAGGAGTCCGGGGAGATGCGACCGCAGTCGGAGGCACGTCCTCTGACTGCGGTTGCAGCCGAGCCCCCGAGATCAGGTTCTGAGCCGATGTCCGGCGATGCCCGCTCTTCGATGATTACCCATGTCGACAGGCGAACGGCGTCGACGGACATCTTCGGCAACCATTCCTCGGAGGACACCATGACCGTTACCGTTTCCGCCCAGAACAACAAGGCGTCGAAGGGCACGAAGATCCTGATCGGCGGGGTCGCGGCGGCACTCGTCATGGTGCTCGGTGGCGGCGGCGCCTACTGGTGGCACGAGCACAACAAGCTCAGCCAGGCGTCCATGGCCGACTGCCAGCTCGCGCAGAAGATCGTCGACGAGGCGCAGAACCCTCCGAGCGACAAGGCGGCCCTCGAGAAGTGGTACAAGAACGCCCAGCAGCGCAGGTCGCGGATCGGGGACGGCTACCTCGCCGCCAACGTCTCGAACTACGACGGGTGGGCGTACCTGAACGCGAAGGGCGAGGGCAACCCGCCGTCGAAGGACGACGTGAAGAAGCTGGAGGACACGGCCGACCGGCACTGCATCGAGGCCGGGATCGACATCTCGCTCCCGGCGATCGCCTCCTGACGGGACGCCGTTGAGGGCGAGGAGCCACCACAACGGCCACCCGCTAGAACCGCCACCACGGGCTGTCGCCGTTGCCGGGCCGCAACGCCCTGTTTCTGGTCAGGATCTTGTGGTCCAGGGCGGAGACGAGGGCGCGCAGCTCGCGGGCGTTTCTGGTCGGGAGGGCGTGGATGACGGCCTCGAGCTGGTCGCGGGCATCGGACGGGTCGCAGCAGTCGTAGTGGTAGGGGGAGGGGAGTGCGAGGTCGCGGAGGGGGCCGTGGGCCAGGGACCGCCAGCGGTGGAACGCCTCCGCCGTGTCGAGGCCGGGGAAGCGGGTGCGTTCCAGGCGGTGGACGGCTGCCGTGCAGGATGACGAGAGGTGGTCGATCGCGGACCGCCGGGCGGTCCTGGCGCGTTCGTGCCGGAGCGCTGCCGGGCGTCTACGCGGCACTGTCCGATCGGTCGTCGGGACCGGTCTCCGGGAGCAGGGCCAGTGCCTCCACCTCCAGGACGAGTTCGGGGCGGAAGAGGGCCGCCACCTGGACCGCGGAGCTCGCGGGCGGGCGGGCGACGTCGATGTGACGGTCGCGGACCTCGCGTATCGCGGGCAGGTGGGCGACGTCGGTGACGTAATAGGTGAACTTGACGACGTGCTCGAAGCCGGCACCCGCCGCGGTCAGGCAGCGGCGGAGGTTCTCGAAGACCTGGCGGGCCTGGGCGGCGGGGTCGCCCTCGCCGACCACCTTTCCGTCGGCGTCGAAAGCGACCTGACCCGAGATCGCGACCAGCCGGCCGGTTCCCATGACGACGTGGCTGTAGCCGGTGCCCGGGGCGACACCGTCCGGCTCGGCCAGGTGGGTGAGGGGCGGGAAGGAGGATGACATGAGCGTCATTCTTCATCGGCTCCGGGCACAGGAGCCATGGAGTTTTCGCGGGGGCGGTCCCGCGACGAGGTCAGCGGGACAGGGTCGTCAGGAACTTCTCCAGGCGGGAGATTCCCTCCGTCAGGTCTTCCCCTGACGCCGCGTAGGACAGGCGTACGTGGGTTTCCGCCGTCGCGTGTCCGAAGTCCCGGCCGGGAGTGAGCGCGACATGCGCCTCCCGCAGGGCGCGGGCGCAGAACTCCCAGGAGGTGAGGCCGGTTCCGGTGACGTCGAAGTAGACGTAGAACGCGCCGTCGGGCGGGACCGGAACCGGCAGGCCGAGTCGCGCGAGAGCGGACAGGACCAGGGCGCGGCGCTCGGCGAACTCGGCGCGGCGGGCCTCGCAGACGGCGAGGGACTCGGGGGTGAAGCAGGCCAGTGCCGCCTGCTGGGCGGGGGCGGAAGCACAGAGGAAGTAGTTCTGGGCGAGGCGTTCCAGGGCCGGTACGAGGGGTTCGGGGACGACACACCAGCCGAGCCGCCAGCCGGTCATGCCGAAGTACTTGGAGAAGCTGTTGATGACGACGGCGCCGGGGTCGTGGGACAGGGCGGTGGGCGGGGGCGCGCCCTCGGCGCCGTGGTCGCTGAGGTCGAGGTAGATCTCGTCCACCAGGCGCCAGGCCTCGCGCTCGCGGGCGAGGGCGCACAGCGCGGCCAGTTCGTCCGCCGGGACCGAGGTGCCCGTCGGGTTGGAGGGGGTGGCGATCATGAGGCCCCGGGTGCGGTCCGTCCAGGACGCGTCCACGGCCGCCGTGTCGAGCTGGTAGCGGGAGGCGGCGGTGGTGGGGACGAGGGTGACGCGGGCGCCGAAGCTCTCGACGATCTGGCGGTTGCAGGGGTAGGAGGGATCGGCGATGAGGACCTCGTCGCCCGGGTCGACCAGGGCGGCGGTGGCCAGCACGAGCGCGGCGGAGGCGCCGGCCGTCACCACCACCCGGGCGGGGTCCACGTCGACCCCGTGCCGGTCCGCGTAGAAGTCCGCGACGGCCTGTCGCAGGGCGGGCAGGCCGAGGGCCGCCGTGTAGCTGAGGGGGCGGCCGTCCATGGCCTCGCGCATCGCCGCCAGGACGGCCGGGGGCGCGCCGAAGTCGGGTTCGCCGAGGCTGAGTTTGACGACGTGGTGGCCCTGGGCCTCCAGGGCGGCGGCCTGCTTGCCGAACTCCATGGCGTAGAAGGGCGCGATGGACTGGGCGCGGTGCGAGATCCTCATGCCGCGCCATTGTCCGGGAGGGGCCGGAGACACCGGCAGGGCGGGTCCGGGCCGGTCAGCCGAGGCGGCCCACCACGTGGTCCGCCGTCCGTCGGTCACGCGGGGAGAGTCAATGGCCGGATCCTGTCGCTCCAACTCGGCGGATGTGCGTCCAAGATTGTCCGGTTCGGGCGGTGCGCGGCCGGGGATCCCCTGGAACGATCTCCGCCGAGTGGAATTCGATCAACCAGGTTCGAACAATCAGGGGGAAACGACATGAGACTCACGCGTGCTGCGCTCACCGTGGCCGCGGGCACCCTGGCGCCCGCCCTGCTGCTCGCCACGCCGGCCTTCGCCGCGGACACGTCCGGCGCGGGCACCGCCTCCGTCACCACGGCCGCGACGGCCACGGACTCGGACTCGGACTCGCCGTACGACTCGATGACGGAGGAAGAGCTGCGCATCGAGATCCTGCGCGTCCTCGCGGACGAGAACTCGGGCGTCGGGGTGCGCAGGGAGGCGCAGGAGGCGCTCGACGGCACCGTCGAGGACATGCGCTACTTCCTGGAGACGGGCATCCTGCTGGCGCAGGACGAGGACAACAAGGTGGCGATCGCGCGGCTGCTCGCCGACCCGGACAGCGGCAAGGCGGTGATCAGGGAGGCGAACAAGGCCCTCGACGGCACCGCCGAGGACCGGGCGAACTTCCTGGCCACGGGCCTGCGGCTCGCCCAGGACGAGGACAACAAGGTGGAGATCTTCCGCATCATCGGCCTCCCCTCCAGCGGCAAGGGCGTCTACCGCGAGGCCGTGAAGGCCCTCGAAGGCAGCATCGAGGACCGGGTGTACTTCCTGTCGACCGGATACCGGCTCGCCCAGGCCGAGGACGACCGGGTCGCCGTCGCGAAGATCCTGGCCCGGACCGACATCAGCGCGGCCCTGCGCGCGGCGGCGGAGGCCGTGATCGACGGCACCCCGGAGGAACTGCGCTACTTCATCGAGGTCGGCCAGTACGAGGTGGACGGCTGAGCGAGGGGCGTCGTGGCCGGTGCCGGCCCAGGCCTAGTGCCGCGGCAGGCAACGTTCGCCCCGTCGCGACGCCCGGCACGCTCCCCCACTCTCGACTTCGCTCGAGCGGGAGGGGCCCCCACCGCCG
>NZ_JBEOWF010000092.1:0-8610 GCF_040295925.1 Streptomyces sp. NPDC002588 | reverse complement strand
CTTGTGGGCCATGCTCCGAGACGGAGAGTGCTACGAGGTTCTACCAGCCGATACGGCGGCAGCTTGACATCGTCATTGGGAAGTTCTTTTTCTTCTGGCCTCGAACGGTGTCCCGAACGCGGTCACTCACCTGGGCATTCGCCGGACTTGAGGGCGGCCTTCGTCTGATCCTGTGCTCCGTCACGAGGAGAACCAGTCGAAGGCCGTTGTCATGAGTGTGGTGTGCCCGGATGTCCGGCGGGAAGCGTTCGCGGAAGCGTCACGCTTCCGAGCAGAGTTCTACGAGTGTCTGACCGCCCGGCGTGACGAAATGTTCGAACTGGCCGACGCGCTGCTGTGCGTCGACGGGCCGGTCACCTCGCTGGTGGACCTGACGATGGTGCCCGAGCACCGGCGTGGGCACGGTGCGTTGTACGGAGCTCTCAACCGGGGCCGGATCGACGTCGAGAGGCTGCGGACCCTGCTCGCCGGGCTGCCGTTGCCCCGGTTCGAGGGCGGGCGCCTGGTGCCGGCGGTCGACGTGTCGCCGTGGCTGCGCTCGGACGCGCCGTGCTCGGCAGACCGGCTGTTCTGCCACGTCTACGGCCGGGCGAAGTCCGCCTCCCAGTTCATCCCGGGCTGGCCGTACTCCTTCGTCGCCGTCCTCGAACCGGGAGCCACCTCGTGGACGTCGATCCTGGACGTGATCCGGCTCGGACCCGAAGACGATGCGACCGCCGTCACCGCCGCCCAGCTCCGCGCCGTGGCCGAGCGGCTCATCTCGGCCGGCCAGTGGACGCCAGGCGACCCGGACATCACGATCGTCATGGACGCGGGTTACGACGTCACCCGCCTGGCTTGGGTCCTGCTGGATCTCCCTGTCGCGCTGGTCGGGCGGATCCGCAGTGACCGGGTGATGCGGCTGCCGAAGCCCTCGCTCAAGGAGTACGCCCTGGCCTGTCCCCAGGGCGGCAGGCCGCCGAAGCACGGCAAGGAGTTCCGCTTCGCCAAACCCGAGACCTGGCCCGGGGCGGCGATCACCACCGTCACCGACACCGCCAACTACGGCAAGGCCGAAGCCCAAGCGTGGGACCGGGTCCACCCGAGGCTGACCCACCGCTCGGCCTGGCTGGAGCACGACGGTGAACTCCCCGTCGTCGAGGGCACCTTGGTCCGGCTGAAGGTCGAGCACCTCTCCAAGGAACGGGAAGCACCGCCGGTCTGAAGGCACTGGAGAGCCGGATGCGATTAACGTCGCACGTCCGGTTCGGTGGGGGGCCGTTGGAAAAGGGCCTGGTTACAGGCACCTCGCTGGCGGCCTACCCAACCGCCCGCCCGGTTCGGGAAGGGGGCCCTTGGAAAGGGACCCGCGCCACGGCCACCTCGTCAGCGGCCTACTTTACTTGACGGGCGGGGGCTGGAAACGGAGCCCTCACGGGCCACCGCGCCAGTCCCCGACCCTACTCAATGATCAACCAGTTGGACGCCAAGATCAACTCGCGGGAGCGAGACCACCAAACCAGTCAAGATGTGCGTTGCGTGAACGTGCGAGATACCTTGAGGCGCTTTGGGTCGAAGGCGTCGGTTGCGCCGGCACCGTGGTTGCCCGGGCCGTCGTTCCACCCGAGTATCTTGCGAGCCACCCCCTTTACACGGGGGTGGCTGGGCTTGAGCGCGATCTCGAAGTGGGATTCCTTCGGCGTCTTGAAGTCACCGCCCCAGGCCACGACGCCATCAAGTTCAGCGAGGATGTCGCGGACGACGACGAGTTCGTTCGGGTACAGGTTGTCCTTCGCGCCGACCGGATACGCGACGGGCCGGATTGCTATCGCGCTTCCGGACAGGTAGTTCGACTCGTATGCCTCGGCCACCTCACGGTTGATGGTCCAACCGTGAACGTCACCGGCCCGCAGGGAGTCGATCTCGTAGTGGAATCTTCGGGCCACGTGCAGCAGGATCGTGGCCGCGTCGCCCTTAGCGAGTGAGACCTTCCGGCCGCTGCCCTCAATGGTGAATGCTGCTGCCTCGTCCAGGACGGACCAGCCGTTCTTCGACGTTGCGCTCTTCCACGTGCGAGTGTCGGCGGAGGCCACTGCGGTTCCGCTGAGGTTGACGAGTGTTGCGGCTGCCGCGGCGCCGGACGTGGCGCCGATGAACCGGCGTCGTGACAGACCAGTCTGGGTCATGACTGACTTTCCTTTCGGGGCAAGCGAGTGAGGTGCGTGATGCCGAACTTCACGAGGACGGCAATGGCGACGATGGAGATGACGGCGCACACCACAAGGGACGGGTTGACCCATGCGGGAACCAGATCGAAGCGTGCATTGCACCTGTTGTGCAGTGGGAAGAACTTCTGGAACTCCGCAGCGTGCGCATCCCTGTACGCCCTGTCGTAGTGCACGTGATGGACGAACTGGCACGTTTCGCGGACATCGAGCCCTGTTCTGAACACGCCCCAGATCCACGCCAAGAGGCCCGCGAAGAGAGAGACAGAGCACACGCGTGCCCACCACAGCGGGCGCCGCCATGATCGGTCTCGAAGTCCGGTCACGATACGGAAGACATTCCATAGGTTCCACACCAACCAGACGACGAGGATCACTGCGGCGATAAGGGCTCCGGCTTGCTTCATTCCGTAGTTCTATCCGTCGTCACTGGGCGGCGCGTGAGCGGGCTGCCTTGAGGTACTTTTCGTGGTTCGCCTGGTACAGAGACAGCTTGGTGGTCTCCGTTCCCATACGGGCCAGCAGTGCGTCAACGAAGCCCTGCTCGAAGTTGCTGAGCTTGTCACCGCCGCCGGGGAGGTTTTGGTAGTCGCTCGGAGACACCACTCCGGCGAGGGTGATGAGTTGGAGCTGAGCGACGGATAGCGTCGCGTCCACCGCGGTCAAGGCGTTGTGCGCGGAAGTCTTGCAGTCGGTGGCGTTGCCCCACCTGTTGGTGAAGTAGTCGTTGAAACGCTTGAGGCCGCCGCCGCCGTTGTAGTGGTCCCTCACAGCATCGACGATGGTCTTGCCGCCATTTACGGCCCGGGCGAGAAGGTATCCGTCGGCGTCCTCGATGAGGTCGTTGAATCCGAACGATGAATTGACTCCGGGTACCGCGAGTTTGGCGTGGGCGAACTGCAGCGGATCGGCATACTCCTGCTCGGAGTTGCGCCAATCGGCCCAGAACGTCATCAAGTCGCCTGCCCAACCGCCGACATCGCCCCCGTTGGCCGATTTCTTGTTGTCCGGCTGCGCCGTCAGGAGGTGGGCGTTGGCCGTGGCCATCATGTGCTCGGCGCCGAGCTGGTAGCCGGTGAAGGGATCGGTGAACAGGGCCTTGACGCTCATGCCGTTGGAGTTGCAGTAGTCGACGAACCCGCTGTCGTACGAGCCGATGAGGTACCACCAGCCGACCTTGTTCGCGAGGTCCTTGTCGCCGTATGAGTGGTGGCGGATGTACTCCATGACGAGCTGACTGCGCTTCTGGCCGCTGGCACCGTAGGAGCCCGCCAGGTCGTACAGCTTTTGGACGTAGGCGATGAAGTCGTCGGCAGGGCCACCGGCGTCGCTCACCGACGAGACGCCGCGGTCGAGGCCGGAGACCGCGTCGTTGTCCAGATCGAACCCGTCGGAGCCGTTGGTGACGTGGAATTCCTTGATCTGGTTGAAGGTCCAGTTCCTGGGGATGGGGAAGCCGAGGTTCCCGGAGAACCCATAGGACATGCCGGAAATAAAGGAGTAACGGGCGAACGTCTTGTTGCTCACGGTGCTGCAGACGTTCCTGGACCCGTACACACCGTGCGTGTACTTCTTTCCTTGGCTGGCCAGGGCTGCCTGCACGCCGTGGAAGTACGGCACGATGGAGCTGGCGATCTCCTCGCCGGTCGCGTCGTAGTCGACGGCGAAGTAGATGGTGGTGCCGCGGTTGAAGCCGTAGTCGGAGGCGCACTTGTGTGCGTTCAGACCGTGTGAGTAGCCGTTGGTGTAGGTGAAGTCCGCGAGCTGGCGGGCATTGTCCTGGTAGATCGGGAAGACGTTGAGGCCAGCACCGAAGATGACGTCCAGTTCACCCGGTTTGATCTCCTTGTCGAGAGTGGAGCCGGGCGGGTCGTATATGTAACGGCCGACGAATCGGTAGCCGTTGTCGAACAGCCACTTGGCGCGGGAGCTGGTGATCTCGTACCGCGTATCCGAGCCGGTCACAGCACGATCCGGGTCTCCCATGGAGACTAGGAGCTGCGCCCATGTCTCGTAGTCACCGTTCCCGTTCACGGTCAACTTGTTGAATCGCTGGAATAGTTGGACCCACTGGGTGAGCCCGGAGTCGTAGGAGGAGCGCCATGTCGTGTTGACGTCGTTGCCGTCGCTGTCGTAGGTGGGTGAGTTGAAGAGGCATATGGCGGAGAAGAGTTGGACGAAGACTCCGGAGTCGCCCTGGGTGAGCGTGTGGGACTGCAACCCTGCCTGGGTGGCTGGCCCGAAGTTACCGTTCGGAGCGGCGATGCCCAGCTCGTACTGCAGGGCGATCATCAGTGACTTCTGGACGTCGCGGGAGTAGATGCCGTCGCACGGGCCGATGCTGTAGGCGCTCTTGGTCCAGTAGCGGCCGTTGAGCCACTGCTGGATCTCGCGGATCCCGTCGGTTCCGCCCGCCACGACGACGTAGGCGTCCATGTTCATCAAGGCCTTGGCGACCTGGACGTTGATGACTCCTTCGCCACCAATGCCCATGTTGGACCGCAGCTTTGAGACGGCATCACGGGTGACGCCGGTGAACCAGCCCTCACTGCCTGGCTCGACGGCCCAGTAGCCCTTGCACCACAGTGCGTACTCGAGGATGGCAACGATGTTGCGGTTGGTGTCCCACTCGAAGCCGATGTCGCCGAGGGCGGCGAACTTCGAGGCCGTGGTGGGGCCGAAGGACGCCACGACAGGGCTGATGCCGAGTTCGTGCTGAAGTGCCATGACCAGGGAGTTCATGGTCCCCCAGCCGGTCTGGCCGTTCTCCGGGCAGGCGACGTAGCCGGCGACGCTGCCGTAGTTGGAGTTGACCCACTTCTGGGCTCTGAGGACTTGTTCGTCTGCCACAGCTGTTTCCTTTCGCGTGAAACCAGGTGCAAGCGGCGCGATCCGGGCGGACCGCGCCAGGGAGGTGAGGTCAGTGCCGCAGTGCTTCGACGGGTTGGATGCGGCTTGCGCGCCAGGACGGATACAGGCCGTGCGAGGAGACCGGTGGCGAGCCCGAGTGGAGGGCAGCGGCGAGGGTCCCCGGGTCGAGGACGGGCGTCCATTCGTTGTGGAACGAGACGCCGACGACAACTGCTGTGCCCAGTGCTGTTCCGGCGATCCCGCCTACCAGGCCGAGGGCAGCGGATTCGGTCAGGAACTGCCAGGTGATGTGGCGGGCGCGGGCCCCGAGGGCGCGCCGCAGCCCGATCTCGCCGATGCGCTCCATGACCGCGACCAGGGTGGTGTTGGCGATGCCGACCGCCCCGATCACGAGGCAGACGATCGACAGCAGCAGGAACAGCTGCCCCAGGTCGCTACTGACGGCGTTGCGAAGGGCCTTGGGGTTCGGCGGGGGAAGGGCGCGCAGGTACTCAAGGTGGTCGGGCCGCAGGGCCAGGGCTGCCTCCTGCACGACCTGGGAGGCGGCTCCCAGTTGCGTGGAGACGAGCATCTTTGCCCGCTCGTCTTGCGGGGGTCCCCAGACTCCTTCCGCGGTGGTTCTGGGGATGATGATGGACAGCGGGAGATCTGGCATGCGCTTGGTGTCGTCGGAGATGCCGACCACCGTGAACGCGGTGTTGCCGATGAAGAGGGCGGGCTGGGTACGGAGCGTGCTGATGTCCAGACGGGCAGCCGTCGATGAACCGATCACGGCGACGGACTGGTGGTGTGCGTCGTGGAACGGGTCGTAACCGCGGCCCTGAATGAAGTGTGGTCTGGCTGCGGCGAGCACGCCGGAAGAGGCCGCGATCACCGGGGTCTGGGAGACGGCTCCGTTGCTGTCGCCGACCGGGGATGAGCGGACCGACTCGTCGGACGCGAGGCGGACCTTCCAGTACACGCCGGCGGCCTCAACCCCGTTCACGCGGGCCATCTTCTGGTCGGCGTCCTGGGGGAACGCCAGAGATATGTGATCGGCGTCGCGGCCGCCCGTGTCCTCCACGGTCACTTCGGTGGCGGTGAGGCGGTTGAAGCGAGTGTCGATCGACGCGGCTATGGTGGATCTTTCGTGACAGCGCCTCCTCGGGCCGGTAGACGCCGTGTCCCGATTCAGTACTGCTCCATCCCGTCGACGTAAATCTTCGGGTGCTGCGGAATGGGCCCGAGATGGACGCCGCCAATAGTGCTGGTCTGGCTGTCGCTGCCATGGGCAGGCACATCGGTCAGGCGGTAGGTGTTCGAGGCTACCCAGTCGACGCCGTTCCCGACGCTGATCTCGATGTAGTAGTTGGCGCTGTCCTCGGTGTCGTTGCGCACGGTGACCGTGGTCCGCACGCCGTCAGCCTCCGGGGTGGCGGACACCTTCAGGTTGCCGTAGAAGAGCACCTTGGTGGCGCCGTCCTGCGAGAAGGAGGGCGTCGGCTCGGCGTCCCCCTCCGCCGGTTCCCCGGAGGTGGCGACGGCGGACGGCGTGTCCGGCCGCGCCGACGGGAGAGACCACCGCGGTCGGCGTCTCAGGGGGCGGGCGTTATCCTCCCCGGCGTCGCAACCGGTCGTCAGGAGCAGTACGGCGAGGCCGGACATGCCCCGGCCCTTCCACGGTGTGGCCGGGCCGGGGCGGAGCGGGCGGGAGGGGAGGTGCGTCAGTTGCATGTTCCGACGCTGAGGTAGTTGTCGACCAGGACCTTGCCGGTGGCGTCCTCCATGTAGGAGTACGCCTGGCCGCAGTAACCCTTGCTCTGGTAGACGGGACCGGCGTACTGGGAGTAGGCGCCGAAGTCCTCGGTGTCCGCGGTGGCGGTGTAGTTGTCCTTGAGCCGGACGCCCATGTAGTGCGTGATGCCGGTGTCGTTGAAGAACACGGCGCAGATGGGCCGGTCGTACAGGGTGTTGCTACCGCTGTAGGTGCCGTTCCACCACGTGTACGCGGTGCCGTAGGTGCCGTACCGCGCGGCGCTCACGGAGATGGTGTAGCCCGATCCGCACACGTTGGCGGCGGCGACCGCGGCGGCGGTGTCGGCCTTCAGGACCTCTTCGGTCCCGCTCGCGGCTTTGGCGGCGACACTGAGACCGCCCGTCCCGCTCACCACGGTGGACTGCGCGGCCAACGGCTTCGCTTCGGAACGTGATTGATCCTGGGAGGCGGCGCCCGCGGGCGCAGCGACAGCCCCGACGAGAGCAACAGCCACCAGCGAGGCACGGATGGCCACGCCCATGGAAGTCTCCTTGCTGTGACCGGAGTTGGCGATCGGACACGAACGCGCCCCAGCGTCGCCCAGGAATGATCCCGCTTTCAAGGGATCTTCACGCAATGACTCCATGGAGGCGATCATTGGCCGAAACATGACATCGATATCACAGCTGACCGAGATGGGGGCGCGACTTCACCGCTGTCGGTCCGCTCTCCCGCCCGCCAGCAGGCCCGGGTCCTCGACTACCTGCGGATCGGCCGGGGGGAGGGCGCCGAGGTTGTGATCGGCGGTGGCCGGCTCGGCGGGGAGGCGTACGACCGGGGCTTCTTCGTGGAGCCGACGATCTTCGACCGGGTGGCGCCGGACATGCGAATCGTCCAGGAGGAGATCTTCGACCCGGTGCCCTCCGTCTTCACGGGTCGATCAGTACGTCCCCGCGCGCGGGCAGCGGCCACCCTCACAGCCGCGATGAGCTCCCCTGGGGGCACGCTCTTGAGGAGGAATCCGCTGGCCCCCGCACGCAGCGCGCGGTGCACGTACGCGTCGCTGTCGCAAATGCCGAGCAGCACCTTGGTGACGTTCGCCGGGGTGGCGAGGATCGCCTCGGTGGCGCGCAGCCCTTCCAGGCGCTGCATCCGGAGGTCCAGGATGGCGACGGCGGGAGAGAGTCGGGTCACCTCCGCGATCGCCGTCCGGCCGTCCGGCGCCTCCGCGAGGCAGTGGAGGTCGGGCCGGGTGTCCCTGACGGCGCGCAGAGCGGAGCGGAACATCTGGCCTGGTGGCCCTCCACACCCAGGGCACAGCCATTGGGGCCGTCAATTACTACGGGTTGCTTCCGAGTCTTCGGATCGTTGATGTGGTATTGGGCGTTTTGATGAGTCCGGTCTCGTGCGAGAACGCACCACGCAGCGCACCGACTCACCTCGCAGCATCAGGAGGTCATCCCGCTGATGCGCCTTGCTGGGGGCGGGGCCGGGCTTTCATGATCGTGATTGCCGTGGGTGTGCGGTCGTGTTTGGAGCCAGACCGCCCGGGTTGCTCGCCCGCGCGATCTGCACGGTCAGAGACGGGACTTGCTCACCGGAACGGGGACGGAGCGACAACGGACACCTCGACAAGTGCATCGGTCTTCGAAACAGCCACGAGCATGCCCGCTGATCATGCGGGCGCACCGGCAACCCCAAGATTCCCGACAGCAACTCAGCGCGGCTTCGCCGTGCGCCGGGGGCACAGTAAATGGGTCGGCGTGCGCCGCGCGCGGTCCTGACCGCCCTGTTCCAGGG
>NZ_JBEOWF010000091.1:0-9732 GCF_040295925.1 Streptomyces sp. NPDC002588 | reverse complement strand
AAAGCCCTAGTAGCTCCGCTACGAGGGCTTCCGCCCGGCACGCCGAGAGCACGCACCGAACGCCGCTCCTTCTCCCACGGAGATCCATCAGAAGGACCCTAGACCTCAGGAGAGGAGACAGGACACATGGGCAGGAATCCCTGGTTCGAGACGGTCGCCGAGGCGCAGCGCCGAGCCGAGAAGCGTCTTCCGAGCACCGTCTACGGTGCCCTGGTCGCGGGCTCCGAGCGTGGTCACACCATCGACGACAACATCGGCGCCTTCGCCGAACTGGGCTTCGCCCCCCGTGTGGTGGGGCATCACGCGGAGCGCGACCTGTCGACGACGGTGATGGGCGTGGAGACGGCACTGCCCGTCGTCATCTCCCCGACCGGCGTCCAGGCGGTGCACCCGGACGGTGAGGTGGCCGTGGCCCGCGCCGCCGCCAACAGGGGCGTCATCATGGGCCTGAGCTCCTTCGCCGGCAAGCCGGTCGAAGAGGTCGCCGAAGCCAACCCCGACACCTTCTTCCAGCTGTACTGGAGCGGCACCCGCGACACCATGGTCCAGCGCATGGACCGCGCCAGGGCCGCCGGCGCCAAGGGGCTCATCGTCACCCTCGACTGGTCCTTCTCCAACGGCCGCGACTGGGGCAGCCCGGCGATCCCGGAGAAGGTCGACCTGAAGACCATGGTGCGGTTCGCCCCCGACGTCCTGACCCGCCCCGGCTGGTTGTGGAAGTTCGCCAGGTCGGGCCGCATCCCGGACCTGACGGCCCCCAACCTGAAGCCCTCCGACGGCGGCCCGGCCCCCACGTTCTTCGGCGCCTACTACGAGTGGATGCAGACCACCCCGCCCACCTGGGACGACGTCAAGTGGCTGCGCGAGGAGTGGGGCGGCCCCTTCCTGCTCAAGGGCGTCAGCAGGGTGGACGACGCCAAACGGGCCGTCGACGCGGGCGTCACGGCCCTGTCGGTGTCCAACCACGGCGGGAACAACCTGGACACGACCCCCGCCACCATCCGGATCCTTCCCTCGATCGTCGAGGCGGTCGGCGACGACGTCGAAGTCCTCCTCGACGGCGGCGTCCGCCGCGGCGGCGACGTGGCGAAGGCCCTCGCCCTCGGCGCTCGGGCCGTCCTGATCGGGCGGGCCTACCTGTGGGGCCTGGCCGCCAACGGCCAGGCAGGCGTCGAGAACGTCCTGGACATCCTGCGCGGCGGACTCGACTCCGCCGTCCTGGGCCTCGGCCGGGCATCCGTCCACGAGCTCTCGCCCGACGACCTGGTCGTCCCGCCCGGCTTCACCAGAACCCTGGGCGCCGGCCCGGGCGTCTCCTGACCATGGTGTACGACACCGCTCACGAGCTGGCTCGCACCGTCTGGCCGGCCGTACCGTCGAAGCCCCTGGTGCTGGTGCCGGTCGGGTCCACGGAACAGCACGGACCGCACCTGCCCCTCGACACGGACAGCGTGATCGCCCGGGCCGTCGCCGAGCGGGCGGCGAAGGCGCTGCCCGGCCCGGCTCTCGTGGCGCCTACCCTGCTCTACGGTGCCAGCGGCGAGCACGCCCACTTCCCCGGCACCGTCTCGATCGGACACGAGGCGCTGTGCTCGGTGCTCGTGGAGCTGGTGCGTTCCCTGTCGCTGTGGGCGGGATCCGTCGTCTTCGTCAACGGCCACGGCGGCAACACGGCGAGCCTGGGCACCGCCGTGCCGCGGATGCGGGAAGAGGGCCACGACGTGGCCTGGACCGGCTGCGGCGTTCCGGGCGGCGACGCCCACGCCGGCCGTACGGAGACGTCGTTGATGCTGCACCTGGCACCCCGGGACGTGGCGATCGACGCGGCCGTCACCGGCGACACCCGCCCCGTCGCCACCCTCATGCCGGACCTGATCGCCCACGGAGTCCGTGCGATCTCCCCCTCCGGCGTGCTCGGCGACCCGACCGGGGCGACCGCCGGGGAGGGCCGCGAGCTGCTGGACCTGATGGTGTCGCGCACCGTCCGCCGCATCACCGAGGGGGCCGCCGACAGCCGCGGGCACCTCGTCGCGCCCGGCAAGTCACCCTCCGCGGCGGAGAACGGGGTCGCGCGCCGATGACACTCCCGCACGGCTTCCTGGTCACCCTCGACCGGCACACCCGCGTCCTCGACGACGGCCGGGCCCTGCTGGGCGGTTTCCCCACCCGCCTGCTGCGCCTGACCCCACGGGCGAGGCCGCTGCTGTCCGGCAGAACCCTGCGCGTGACGGACCGGGCGAGCGCGGTCCTGGCCGACCGCCTGCTGGAGTCCGGCATGGCCAACCCGGTCGTCGCGTCA
Organism: Streptomyces sp. NPDC002588; assembly: GCF_040295925.1. NCBI lineage: Bacteria > Bacillati > Actinomycetota > Actinomycetes > Kitasatosporales > Streptomycetaceae > Streptomyces > Streptomyces sp. NPDC002588. Next base: position 7,433 of record NZ_JBEOWF010000091.1, on the reverse strand, counting down.
CTGCCGCCCTGCCCCGACCCCCGCTACACCGTCGTCGTCCCGGTCCGCGACCGCGCACGCCAACTCGACCGCCTCCTCACCGGCCTCGGCAGGGACCACCCGGTGATCGTCGTCGACGACGCCTCGCACCACCCCGAGGACGTCGCCGCCGTCGCGGCGAAACACGGCGCCCGCCTCGTCCCCCTGCCCGTCAACCTCGGCCCCGCCGGCGCGCGCAACGCGGGACTCCGGCACGTCACCACCCCCTACGTCGTCCTCGCCGACTCCGACGTCGTCCTGGCTCCCGGGACGGTCGCGACCCTGCTGAGACACTTCGCCGATCCCCGGGTCGCCATGGCCGTACCCCGCATCTCCGGCCTGCCGGCCGTCGGTTCCCCGAACTGGATCGGACGCTTCGAGGATGCCCGCTCGTCGCTCGACCTCGGCCCCTACCCGGCCGCCGTGCGCCCCGGTACCCCCGTCTCCTGGGCGAGTACGGCGTGCGTGGTGGCCCGCGTCGACGCCTTGAAGGAGGGCTTCGACGACACGATGAGGGTCGGCGAGGACGTCGACCTGTGCTGGCGGCTCATCGAGCACGGCTGGCGCGTGCGCTACGAGCCGGCCGTCGAGGCCGGCCACGAACACCGGGTACGGCTCGACGACTGGTTCCTGCGCAAGGCGGTGTACGGCACCGGCGCCACCCCGCTCGCCCGGCGCCACCCCCAGTTCATCGCCCCCGCGGTGTTCGCCCCGTGGAGCACCGCGCTGACGGTCGCGCTGCTCGCCCAGCGGCGCTGGTCCCTGCCCGTGGCCGGGTCGGTGTTCTGCGTCGCGACCGTGCGGATCGCCCGCAAGCTCGAAGGCACCGGGCATCCCTACCGGCTGGCCGTGCGCCTCACGGCCAATGGATCCCTGAACGCGCTGAGTCAGGCTTCCGCGCTGCTGACGAGGCACTGGTGGCCGCTGACGGCACTCGGCTGCACGGTGTCGGGCCGGGTCCGCAGGGCCGCGGCAGTCGCCGCGCTGACCGACGTCACGCTCGAGTACCGGCGCGATCGCGCCGGCCTCGACCCCGTCCGCTACGGCATCGCCCGGCGCCTGGACGACCTGGCCTACGGCGCGGGCGTCTGGTACTCCGCGGTCAAGGGCCGGTCCACCCGGGCACTTCGCCCGCGTCTCGTCCGGCGCCGGGAGGCTCAGTAGCGGCCGAAGCCGTCCTCGAGCTGCCTCATGGCGTCGTCCAGCAGGCGGCCCAGATCGGCGTCCGCCCGACTCAGCCAGTGTTCGTACGCGGCGATGCACGAGGCGAGCACGGCATGGCCCACCAGGCGAGGCAGCAGGTCCGACGACGACCGGCCCGTACGCGCGGCCGCGAACCCGGCGACCACCTCCCGCCACGACGCGTAGCGCAACGTCGAATCGGCCTGCAGGGTGGGCACCCGCAGGATGAGCAGCATGCGCTGCCGGTGCCAGGGCACCTCGGCGGGGTCGAACCGGTTGAACTCGACCACGGCACGCCGTAGCGCGTCCATCATCGAAGTGGCCGGATCGGCCGAGGCCAGCAGACCCTCCAGCCTGACGAGCTCCGCCTCGAAGTCACCCCAGACGAGGTCGTTCTTCGAGGCGAAGTAGCGGAAGAAGGTGCGGCGGCCGATGCCCGCGGCGGCGGCGATGTCGTCGACGGTCGTGCCGTCGAACCCCTGCCGCGCGAAGAGCTCGAAACCGATGCGTTCGAGAGAACTCCGCGAACTGACCGGCGGCCGGCCCGCTCTCGCCGCGGCCGCCCTCTTCCCCAGCGCCTCCACACCCACCCTTCCCTGAGACCCTTCGCCCTTCGTCCCCCGTCGGATGCTATCGCGGTGACCGGCGCCGCCCGTCCGGCGCCGGAGCACGGCCGGTCAGGTGCAGGTCGGCACGCCGTCCAGCCAGGCGGGTCCCTTGATGTAGATGTTGGTCATCCAGGCCTTGTAGTCGGGCAGGTAGGACCAGGCGTCGTTGGTGTAGCCGTCGGAGGTGACGAGCTCCGCGTGCTTCTGGCACTGGACGCGGATGGTCGTCGACTGCGGGAAGGCGTAGACGCGGGCGGCGCCGACGGACGGTGCGGCCCTGGTCCACACGCCGGTGCCCCAGGTCTGGAACACATGGCCGGTCACCGCGCCGGTGTCGACGCGCAGCGCCCCGAAGTAGTCGCCGTTCAGCCGGACGTCGCTGACCATGACCTTGGTGCCCGACTGCCGGGCCTCGACCATCTTGCCCGCGCCCAGGTAGATGGCGATGTGGTGCAGCTTCTGCGAGGTGCCCCAGGCCAGCAGGTCGCCCGGCACCAGCGGGGCGATCCCCTGATCGGCGGTGAAGCGCTCCGCGGCACGGTGCGTGTAGTACTGGCCGGCGGCGACCCCGTCGAGGATGTCCGACCCGGCTGCCTGGGCGTACGCGTACCGGACCAGCCCGGAGCAGTCGAAGCCGAGCCGCTCGGGGTCGTGCTCGCTGGCCGGGTCGGTGGGATCCACCTGCCCGTACGTGGCGCCGGGCTGTGCGCCGTGCCCGCCGCCCCACGTGTACCAGACGCCCGCCGCGACCTGCGCGCAGGCCGCGCCCACCGCCCGCTCGGCCGCCGCGGAGGCGCCCGGTGCGAGGACCGCGCACTCGCCGTCGGCGGCGCGGGCGGCTCCGGGCGTCCACAGGAGGAGAGCCAGTAAGCCGATGAGTGTGCTGATCAGTCCGGTCCGGCGGAACATACCGCCACCCCCGTTTCCTCGTGTCCCTGTTTCTCGCGAGTCCGTGTTCCTAGCAACGCGACAGCCGCAGCCGGCAGATCGCGGTGAACCGTGCCGGCACGTCCAGGTCCCACAGCCGTACGGTCCCGTCGTTGCTGCTGCTGGCCACCGTCCGCCCGTCCGGGGCGAACACGGTCCCCCACACCGCGTTCGTGTGACCGGTCAGCGTGGCCCAGGGCCGCCGCCCGGCCACGTCCCACAGCCGCACCGTGCGGTCGCTGCCGCTGCTGGCCAGCAGCCGGCCGTCGGGAGAGAAGGCGATGCCGCGCACCGAGCCGGTATGGCCCCGCAGCACCGCCGCGGGACGGTGCAGACGGACGTCCCACAGGCGTACGGTCCCGTCGTTGCCGCTGCTCGCCACCGCCCGCCCGTCCGGGCTGAACGCCACCCCCCGCACCGCACCCGTGTGGCCCGTGAGCGTGGCCCGCGGCCGCCGCCCCGCCACGTCCCACAGCCGTACGGTCAGATCGTCGCCCGCGCTCGCGAGGGTGCGCCCGTCGGGGCTGAACGTGACGTCGTTGACGAAGTCCGTGTGGCCGGTGAGCGTGGCCAGCGGGCGGCGGCCGGCCACGTCCCACAACCGCACCGTACGGTCGGAGCCCGCCGACGCCAGCAGTGCGCCGTCCGGAGCGAAGACCACCGAGAACACGTCCCCGTGATGCCCGGTGAGCGTGGCGAGGAGGCGGCGGCCGGCCACGTCCCACAGCCGGACCGTGCCGTCGGAACCGGCCGAGGCGAGCGTCCGCCCGTCGGGCGCGAACGCCACCGAGAACACGGCCGCGCGATGCCCCCGCAGTGTCGCGACGGCCCGGCGCGCCGTCACGTCCCACAGCCGCACCGTGTGATCGGTGTCGGCGGTCGCCAGCAGTCTGCCGTCGGGACTGTAGGCGGACTGCCAGACCTCGGTGAACGGCCGGGCCGCCAGCGTCGACCCGCGCAGGTCCCACAGCACCACCGACTGATCGAACCCGGCGGTGGCGAGCAGGGTCCCGTCGGCGTTCACGGCCACGCCCATCGTGTAGTCGGTGTGGCCGGTGAGCGTCAGCGTCTGCGTCCCCGTGCGCACGTCCCACAGCCGGGTCGTACCGTCCCCGCCCGCGCTGACGACGGCGGCGCCGTCCGGGGTGTAGGCGACCGCGTTGACGTCGTCGCTGTGCCCGGTCAGGACCGCGGTCGCCCGAAGCCGGGCCACGTCCCACAGCCGTACGGTCCGGTCGGCGCCCCCGCTGGCGAGGCTGCGCCCGTCCGGCGCGAACGCCACGCCGTACACCTCGTCGTTGTGCCCCCTGAGCACCGCGTACGGCCGGTCCCGCACGGTGTCCCACAGCCGCACGGTCCGGTCGGCGCCCGCCGACGCCAGCGTCCGGCCGTCCGGGGAGTACGCCAGCGCATCGATCTGTCCGGCATGTCCGGTGAAGGTGGCGACCCGGCGCCCCCGGTCCGTGTCCCACACCTGGACCGTGCCGTCGCCCGCCGCGACGGCCAGGGTACGGCCCCGGGGATCGAAGGCCACCGCCCGGGCGCCCGCGGTGCTCGCCGGGAGTACCGCCTTCGTACGGTGGTCGGCCGCACCCCACAGCCGTACGGGCACATCCGTGGCGCCCGCCGCGACCGTACGGCCGTCGGGGCTGAAGGCGACCGACCGCACCCGCCCCGCCATCCTCAGCGTGGCGGTCGTACGGCGGTCGGCGAGCCGGCGCAGCGCCACCGTGCCGTCCGAGCTGCCGGTCGCCAGCGTCCGCCCGTCGGGCGCGAAAGCCACCGAGTTGACCGGCCCGCGGTGCCCGCCGAGCCGCGCGGAGAAGGGCTGCGCCTGCGTGCTCAGCAGGGCGCCGCGCGCCTCGGGCGTCGCCCGGGCCCGGTAGGCCTGCTCGGCGAGCCGCATCGAGGCCTCGGGCTGACCGGCGGCCAGGGACGCGGACTGCGCGGCGAGCGCCCGGGAGCGCGCGACCCGCTCCTGGTTCAGCGCGCCCGAGCGCTGCTGGTAGGCCGTGGCCCCGGCGACGACGGCGAGGGCCAGCAGCACCACCAGCGTGGCCAGCGTGCCCTGCCGGAGCCGGACCTGCCGCCGCGCCTGCTGCTGCCGGTCGGCCTCCTCGGCCCGGCTCGCGCGCAGGAACGCCTCCTCCTGCGCGCTGAGCCGGCTCCTGCCGTCGAGTTCCTCGGCCCACGCCCGGACGGTGTCCAGCCGGGTCCCCCGGTACAGGGCGGACGGATCGCGGCCCTCACGCTCCCACTCCTCGGCGGCGTGGGCGAGCTGCTGGTGGATCAGCAGTCCGGCGCGGTCCGCGTCGATCCAGCCGCGCAGCCGGGGCCAGGCGTGCAGCAGTGCCTCGTGGGCGATCTCGACCGTGTCGCGGTCGGCGGTGATCAGCCGCGCCCGTACGAAGGCGTCCAGGGCGGCGGTGGCACCGTCCGCGTCGTCCGACCGGTTCAGCAGCGCGTCCCGGCTCATCCGGCACCGGGTCGGTCCGGTGCCGTCGGCGACATGGACCAGACGCACCAGGATCCGGCGGATCGTCTGCTGCTCGGCCGGGTACAGGCGTGCGAACACGTCCTCGGCGGTCCGCGCGACCGCCCCTCGGATCCCGCCGGTGCGTTCGTACCCGGCCACGGTCAGGGTGGCGTTCTCGCGCCGCTGCCACGTGGTCAGCAGCGCGTGGGAGATCAGCGGCAGCGCACCCGAAGGGGTGACGTCCGGCAGGGTGCCCGACCCGTGTCCGGGCGGACCGTCCTGTTCGTCGCGCAGGCCCGCGTCCCGCAGCAGCAGGGGGACGAGGCCCGGCTCCAGGGTGAGTCCGGCGCGTTCGGCGGGGCGGGTGATCGCCTCCCGCAGCCCGGCGACGGACATGGGGGACAGCACGAACAGCCCGTCGGTGAACACCTGGGCCAGGCTCGGGGAGTTCGAGGCAGCTGCCGGACAGATCGGCCCGCACGCCCAGCACCACCACCGCCGGATGGAGGCCGGGGTCGGCCGGGCGGGATGTCGACAGCGTGCACAGCACCCGGACGAAGGCCCGCCGCTCGTCCTCGTCTGAGCAGAGGGTGAACAGCTCCTCGAACTGGTCGACGAGCAGCACCGGACGCACCGGCGGCGCCGGTCGTTCCGGGTCGGCGGACGCGCTGTCGTGCGCCGTGCGGCGCCGTACCGCTTCCAACAGGGTCTCGGGCCGCTCCCGCACCTGCCGTGACGTGATGCCGAGGTCGCCGTCCAGTGCCTTCGCCGCCGCGGTCAGCAGCTCCCGCAGCGGATGCGCGGTGGGCGTGAACGCGATGACCGGCCACCGCTCGGCCCCCGGCATCGGGAACCCGCCGGGTTTCCGGAAGGCCGGCACGAGACCGGCGTTGAGCAGGGACGACTTGCCGGCCCCCGAGGGGGCGACGACCATCAGCGGTCCGCCGCCGATTCGTTCGAAGACCCGCTCGACCAGCGCGGCGGTGGCCTGCTCGCGGCCGAAGAACCACTCCGCTTCCCGCGCCGTGAACGCTGACAGTCCCCGGTAGGGACAGACGCCGTCGAGCTGCGCGGCACCGGGCGCGGTGGCCTCGCTCCGCCCTGCCCGCACGTCGTCCTCCGTGTCCTTGGCCAGCAGCCGCAGCAGCCCGCCCTCGGCCCGCAGGATCTGGTCGCAACGGCGCGCGACATCGACGGTGGCCCGCTTCGCACCCGTTTCGATCTTGCTGAGATAGCCCTTGCTGTAGTGCGCCTGCCGGGCCAGATCGGCCAGGGACAGCCCGCGCTGCCGGCGGAGTCGTCTCAGCTGGGCGGGGAAGGCCACAACGGCGTCGTCAGTCGGTTCTGCTGCACGTCGGTCGCTGGTGTGCTGCTGCTCCCCCAACACGTCCCCCCGGGGTGTCGCGCGCGCATGAGCCGTGAAAACGGCGATGCCAAGACTACTGCGGGGGCGGGACGGTCGATCGGACCTTTCACCGGTGTGGCGCGAACACGGGCTTCCGGAACCGCCTGGGCGGTTCCGGAAGTTCCCCCGTGGCAAATGGCCTTACGGCCGGTTGAGCTTGATCGAGTTGACCGGCGTCAGGTCGGCCCACACCCCGTGCTGGGCCCCGATCGTGTAGTTGCAGTTGGTGCCGCCGTAGTTCAGACACAGCTCCGCCGAGGCGCCGCCGGTCTGGTTGTTGAGGACCCAGTGCCAGCCGACCTGGTTGCTCAGGTCGTGAGCCCCGTAGCTCCAGTAGACGTTGCTCGGGCTCTGGGCGGGGTCCTGGCCCTGCGGGTAGATGCAGACGGCGCCGGACGGGCACCCTGCCCAGTCGGCGGCCGGCTTGGCCGTCGCCGTGCCGCTCATGGCGATCACGGCGGTGGCGGCGGTGGCGAGTGCGGCGGCTCCGCGGAACATCTTGTGCATGTTTTCCCCCTTGCGTTCGTCCTGCCTGGTCGCAGGGCGTGCTCGGTCTGTCGGCATCAGACTGTCCGCCGGGCCGGGAGAGGTCGACGGGTTTCCTGTTTCCCATCGCCACGGCGGCCGGGAAACCGGCCCTGATCAGCGCGGATGAGAGGAAGGGGGCAACGCCGGTACCACCGGCCGGCGGAGCGGCCCGCGGCCCTGTCCGCCCGGGGGTACGGGTCCGGCGGTGTCGGCTTCGACGGCTTCGACGGTCTCGACGATCTCGACGGGGACTCCGAGGGCGCGGATGGCGGCGAGTTCGGTGTCGGGG
>NZ_JBEOWF010000090.1:0-11396 GCF_040295925.1 Streptomyces sp. NPDC002588 | reverse complement strand
CAGGATCCCGCTCCCCGCCGATTAGCGCGTTGAGGATGGTCCGGCCGGTGGCCCCGGTGATGTCGCTGAGCACCGTGGAGAGCTTCATCCCGGTGTCCTCGAGTTCCTTCTCCAGCCGCTGGGCCCATTCCCCGGGTCGTGACCAGTTGCGTGCGCCTCCGGGTCAGATCCCGCAGCTCAGGATCTCCCGCCCGGGCACGAACGAACCCATCGCCATGCCCGAGGCGCTGGCCCGGGCCAGGAATGCGGCATCGCTCGGGTCACTCTTGCGTCCTCGGATGCCCTTGAGATGGGAGGGATTGACCAGCATCAGGTTCAACTGCGGCTGCAGCGGGTAGTAAACCTCGCGCCAGTAGCCATTTTGGTCTGGCTCGCGCTGGCCGAAGGCGCCAACCACCGCCTTGGAAACGGCTGCGTCGCCCAGCGAACCGGCCGGGCGCGGCAGATACGACTCCCGGGGCCTGTAGCCGTCTCGCTCGGGTGAAGACCTGGATGACCTGGTCTTCACCACGTGACAAGGCACAGACAGGTGACCGATTTACCGGATTCGATGCGCTGGGGATTTTATGCCACCGTCAGCCGCCATCAAATTTCGCGTTCCATGTTCGCGCCAATTCCACACGTGAAGTCACTCCCAGCTTTGGGAATATTTTCCTCAGATGGAAAGCAACCGTGTGATGGGACAGAAATAGTTGCGCAGCCACCTGACTATTGGTCAAACCATGTGCTGTCAGCTGTGCTACCTCGAATTCAGTACGGGTGAGGTCTCCTATTTCCCTCTCTCGCCGATCCGACCAGCGAGAGACACTGTGCCTGACTTCGAGGCCCCGCAGGGTGCTTTTTATTCGCGAGACATCACGTGAAGCCCCTACAGCCAAGTAGGAGTCACCGCTAAGTTCCAGGACCTCGATTGCCCGTTCACGGTGGAGTTTCTCACAGACCATGCGCTTGCCGATGTCCTCCAGAGCGGAAGCCCTCGCCCATGGGTCCTGGTGAGTTTCGGCAGCCTTCCAAAGGGCGTTGAGGTCCTCGTCAAGCAGCCCCTCTGCATGCACGGCAGCTGCGACCAACGACTCAACCTCAGGGTTCATCGACGCCAGCTCCCAAGCCGCGCTCACCCCCTGCCTGGCCATCGCTCCGTCATTGACTTTGAGGGACAGCCGCACGAGCCAGGCTGCGGCGGCTGGATTAGCACTTAGAACTTCTCGACTCACCTCCCCCAAGTCAATGAGTTCTCTGATTAAAGGCGCTGCTTCCTCCGCTCCGCTTTCCGCTTCACGTATCTGCATATATAGCCATGCACGTTGCCCTGTTAGCCAAACGCACCGACCGAGCAGCGCGTCTTCGCTAACTAGTTTGGCGTAGGCCGAGGCGGCCTTTACGTCGCGGCGACGGAAGGAGATTGATGCCAGCAATAGATGAGCCACTGGCGAGTACGACCCTTGTTGCAATCGCTGCGCCTGCGCGAGCGCCTGCTTCCCCAAAAAGGCCGCTTTATCCAGCTCTCCCTTCGTGTAGGCTAGATCGGCCCCAGCCAACGCCGTCGAAACAGAAACCCGAGCTGTGCCATGCGGATGCGGTGCGACGTAGGAAACATCTGGATAGAGGAGATCGTGCACTCTATCCATTCTTCGGAGGCGGATCAGAACGGTGGCAAGCCAGTAACGGGAGAAGTCCTCGCAGGAACACGCAGATTCGGTCGTCTTCTGGCTGGCTGCCTGTTCGGCATAATACAGGCCTTGATTTAGCTTGCCGCTAGCCCAGGAAACGTATGACCGGCGTAGGAGACGAGCGACCGGACACATGGGATTGTCTGGCACGTGAGAAGTCGGGACATGAGGAGTGCAGTTGGAGGCGCACGAGCGAGTGGGGGGCGCCATCGCTTCTGCTGGCTCCGGAGCGGAGATCATATCTTTCCTGAAGTATGTCAAGAGGTCTTGCGGAGGAAAGCAGCTCCGCCACGCCATTCGGAAAACCAACTTGTGCATCCAGTACCCGGATTAACGGAAACTTGCTCCGATATGCGTTCGGTACAGATGACGCAGTCGCGTTCCAGACGGATCAGGCGGTCTGCCATGTAAAGGACCTAGACGATCAACTGCGACAGTCCGGGGCAAGGAGGTGGCGAAGAGGCTTACGCGTTGGGACAGGCAGGGAGCCGTGATAGAGCGTCCGCATATTTGCTGACCTCTTAGCTTTCACGAGCCTCAGCACATCCAAAGCATCGACGCTGACCCGGCTCGAGAGCACCTAACCAATCAAAACCATGGGAGGTCCTATGTGCGCTGAACTGATGAGCGCTCGAGCAATGGAGTTCTCGGGGAAGGCATCTTGGGCAGTCGCACTGGCGCACCGTTTGGTGACGCCTTCTCGATGAGCATGAGTAAGTCGCCGCCGAGTGCGAAGAGGTTCCGGCCTGTGCCCGGCCGGCCTGCGCCTGGTCTCCTACAGGGCCTCTGCCGAGCCACTCATGGCAGACGTGCCCCCGCAGCTGGTGCGCCCACAGTTTCCCGCCGGGGCCCTCAGCCGGACGGACGCCAGCTCGGCGAAGGGACGCTCCTCGGGGACGAGCAGCGCACATTGGTTGTCCCACGAAGACCCCGCGCTCGCCCACCGGCGGCACGGATAGTGAGGCGATGTCCGAGCCATGCGCAGCGGGCATATCGAGAACATCCTGGAGGCGATAGGCAGGTGCCGCTCGGTCTCGCAAAGTCGGCTGCCGAGCGCGGGATGCCGCTACGCGAACGCGGCCACCGTCAGCCGTACCACCGGTGCTCCACACTGTTCGTCCAACTCGGTCTCCGACCACTCCACGATCGCTGGCAGTGCCTGTGCGGTGCCGAGCGGTTGCTGCACCTCCGCAGTCAGCCGCACCCCGCGCCCCTCCCACTACAGGAGGGCCCTGATCTCCCATCGCAGCTTGGCGATTTGCTGCAACACAGCGAAGGGCGTGGACTCGAGTGCTGCGACGGTGCTGCGGAGGGAGACGGCGTGCAGGACGCGTCGCTGGAGGTCCAGCACGACAGCTCTTCATCAGGGGCTTCTGGAACGGATTCATCAACAGATTCGCAGGGCTCATGCCACCGTCCAATGATCACCGCCGACACCCGAAGACATGCTTCGCGCGCAGTGCTGCACTGAGCGCTCCGTACACCGGGATTTCAGCTGGGGGGGGGACCCCACCCTGGCAACCGCAGAGTTGTTGCACAACATGATCACTAGGAGAAACAATTGCGATCCGCCCCGAACGCCTGCGGCTTGCCATGCGGTAACCAAGCGGCTCACGGCGGGAGGCCTGGCCATCCTATGGTTGCCGGACATGTCGCGATCCCGACTGCGCCAGCTAGTGTCCTGGGCCGTGGTGTGTCCGGGACGAGCGCGGTCTGGCCGGCTCCGCCTGGTCATCGCCGACCACCACACCAGGCTGTCAGGGCTATCCGCAAGGTCCTGCTCGGCGCCGCGTATCAGCGGTGCCGCGTTCACTGAGCACCGGTCCAGGGTGAGGACGGCTTTTGCGATTGAGGGTCAAGCGGTTACGACTGCAACGGGATCTGCGGACGATCCGCCAGGACTTCAGGCGCGCGACGCCGCGCTCGGCCGGTGCCCGTGCCACGCCAGGGCCCGGTTGCCGGTCTTTTTTGTGAGGGTGAGTTCCTGCAGGGGCCTGCGTTTGATACCTGGGCCCACCCAGAGGCCGCCGCCCTGGTAGGCGAGATCGGCCAGGATCGGGACCCCTGGCGCTCGCAGATGGGGATGATCCGGTGGGTGCAGGCGGCGGTCAGGTTGTGAGCTCGGCCCGGCAATACGGGTGAGAGCCACGGCAGTTGACGGCCCGGACCGGTGATCTCCTACACGTTCACGCCGTGCCTTCTGTGCTTGATGCCCCTATGTTCGTCAAACTGCGGTGGGTGCGGTTCCTCTGAAGGGAAGGGTTGAGCTGGAGGAACGCTGAGCGGGGCTGCACTTGGGGCCGCTCGTCTCTACCGTGGTGGTGGAGGGGGTGGCGGATGGGTTCGCTGTTCGAGGAGTTGGAAGCACGCGAAGCAGCTGCCCGGGTTCGGGTGGAGGAGCTGGAAGCCGAGGTCGCCGAGCTGTCCGGGAAGCTGGAACTGGCCCGGGAGAGCCTGGAGCGGTTGCGGATCGCGCGGGAGACGATCGCCGAGGTCCTCGCGGAGATGACCCCGGAGAAGTCGGCGGTCGCGGTAGACAGCGCCCGGCCGAGCGCGGGTGATTCGGTGGCGTCTGCGTATGCAGGGGCCGAGCGGCAGGTCATCGGGGTGCTGACGGTGCCGAACTGGCAGCCCGGGATGGGGACGGAGGTCCTGCCGCAGGTGTATCGGGACATCATGGAGGTGGTGGCGGACGCGCCGGGGCCGGTCCGCGCCAAGCAGATCGTGCCCAGGATCGGGCTGCCCGCCGAGACTGGGAAGATCGAGGGCACCCGGTCGAAGTTGAAGCGGCTGGTGGAACGGGGCTGGCTGGACGAGGATGTCCCCGGCCTGTTCACCCCGGCCCGGCGCCGGGGTGGCGTTTCGCCCAACTCCCGTTAACAACAGGGCTCTTCCGCGCCTACATTCGAAGGTGCGACCCAATCGATGCTGGACGGGAAGAGCCCTGGAGATGACACCGTACGACACGCATGCCACCGCTGACCCCTTTGCTGACTCCCTCAGCGCCTTCGAGGCGCTGACCACTACCCTGTCGGGCAGCGATGCGGGCACGTGGACCCACACTGACCTGGAGGAATACCTCGACTTGGCGGGGCGGGAACTGCTTCGCCTGCTGCTGCAGGATCACCTCGACCTGCGCGCGATGCGGGAGGAGGAGCAGATTCGTTCCGGTGACCGGCATCTCGTGGTGGGGCCGGAAGGCCAGGTGCGGCCCTGGCGCGAAACCGGGCACCCGCGCTGGCTGGCCAGCATGTTCGGAATGGTCCGGGTGACCAGGGTCGCCCACCGGGGGCAGGGTGTGAGCAACGTCCACCCTGCCGACGCTGTGCTGTCGCTGCCGGCGGGCCGGCACTCGACGGGATTACGACGGCTCGCGGTGACCGAAGCCGTCCGCGGCTCGTTCGACCAGGCCCACGATGCAGTGACACGCCGCTGCGGGAACGTGCTCGGCAAGCGCAGACTCGAAGAGCTCGTGGTCGCCGCCGCGGTCGACGTCGACAGCTTCTACCGGACTATGATCCCGGTCCCGTGCAGCCGCGAGATGCCACTGGTGGTCCAGGTGGACGGCAAGGACGTGGTCATGCGCCCGGCGGCCCTGCGGGAGGCCACCCGCCGGGCCGCTGAGAAAGCTGCCGGTGGCCACCGCGCTCGGCTCGCGCCGGGCGAGAAGCCGAACCGGAAGCGGATGGCGACCGTGGCCTGCGTCTTCGACACTCATCCGGCACCCAGGCGGCCGCATGATGTGATCCACCCGCCCGGCGGCCGAAGCGGGGAACGCACGGCCCGTCCGGGGCCGAGGGCAGAGAGCAAGTGGTGCACTGCTTCGCTGGTCCGCCCACCCGAGCAGGTCATCGCCGACGCCTTCGACCAGGCCGAGGCTCGCGACCCGAAGCACCTGCGGCCATGGGTCGTCTTGGTCGACGGCGCCCGCCACCAGCTCGACCTGATCGCAGCTGAGACCGGCCGACGCGGCGTCACGGTCCACGTTCTGCTGGACTTCGTGCACGTCGCCGAGTACGTCTGGGCCGCCGCCCACGCCTTCCACAAACCCGGCACCACCGAGGCCGAGTCCTGGGCAGCCGAATATCTGACCGGAATCCTGGCAGGCCACGCCGCCCGGGTCGCCGCCGAGATGACCGGCCAGGCGGAGCGGGAGCACCTGTCGGCCTCCCGCCGCGAGGCCGTTGACGCCTGCGAACGCTACCTGACTGGGCATCTCGACCAGCTTCACTACGACACCGCGCTCAACAACGGGTGGCCGATCGCCACCGGCGCGGTGGAGGGTGCCTGCCGCCACCTGATCGCCGACCGCCTCGACATCACCGGCGCCCGCTGGGGCCTTCCCGGAGCCGAAGCCGTCCTGCGACTGCGTGCCGTCGTCTCCAACGGCGACCTCGACCCCTACTGGCGATACCACGCCGCCCGCGAGCACGAACGCCTCTACCCCACCCCCGACCAGCGAACTTACGCCCTCACCTCTTGATCGCGGCCGTCGATCCGAACAAACCGCACACAATCCCTTTGAGACGATCGGACAGCATCTCTAGGGTGCGGACGTGACCATCGAGCTGCCCTTTCGTCCGCTCCCCATCGACCAGCAAGACGTTCGCTACGCCTACGGGCCCGATTCGGATATACAGCCGGGCGTCCCCGCCGGCTCGACCGTGGAGTTCGAGTGGTGCGAGAGCACGATCTACCCCGGCACCACGAGGCGGTACTGGGTTCATGTGCCCGCGCAATACGACCCCTCCGAACCCGCGTCGCTGATGGTGTTCCAGGACGGATGGTGGTACCTGGACCCGGACGGGCAGGTCCGCGGCGCCATCGTGTTGGACAACCTCATCCACCGCGGCGAGATCCCGGTCACTATCGGTGTCTTCGTCGACCCTGGCGTCCTCAAGAACGCCGAACAATCGAAGAACCGCAACGCCGAGTACGACGCGTTCGACGACCGCTACGTCACCTTTCTCCTGACTGAGATCATCCCCCAGGTCACACGGCGCTACTCGATCGCCGAGGACGCCGACCAATGGGGCATCTGCGGTGGCAGCAGCGGCGGCAACTGCGCCTTCACCGCTGCGTGGATGCGCCCGGACAAGTTCCGGCGAGTCATCTGCTACCTCTCCAGCTTCACGCAGATGCCGAACGGAAACCCGTACCCTGCCCTGATCCCCAACGCCCCCCGCAAACCGCTGCGCATCTTCATGCAAGCAGGCCACCGCGACCTCAACTGGAACGGGCCCGAAAGTAACTGGCTCGCCAGCAATCTGCGTGTGGCAGCCGTTCTCGCGGAAGCAGGCTACGACTTCCGTCTCGTCCTCGGCGACGGTGGCCACAGCCCCAACCACGGCGGAGTCCTACTCCCCGATGCGCTCCGCTGGCTTTGGCGCTCAGCCACGACCTGACGAAACCTGCCCGAACGATCACTCCATCCGAGCTGCACCCAACTGCGGTCATCAGGGTCGCTGCAAGTGTCAACAACCAGGGTCAGTCGTTAAATTGACACACCTGACCGACAATTCGAGATCAACTGGATGCCTGAGGGCTGTTCGCGGCAGCGCTGTGACCTGTGGTGTGCTTTGGCTGGCAGACCTGGCGGTAGGGGACGTCAGGGATATAGACATGCCATTGGCTTCTGGTGAGGTTCCCCCCAACGCGGGCGCACACCTCGTTGAGGGCCTGTGTCATGTCGATGGTGTAGCGCTGGAGCGGTACGTGAGCACTGCCGGCGTACAGGGTGGCGCTGTCCTCGCTGAAGGCCAGAGCGCTGATTCTCTCACCGGAGGTGGTCAGCGGTCCGCCCAACGGCTGATGGGTGGTGGTGTCCCACAGTTGGAGGGTTCCGTGGTCGCCGGCGACGGCGATCGTGCATCCGTCCGGGCTCACGGCCAGGGCGCTGACTCCCTCGACGGTGTCGCCCAGAGCCGGAGGGAAGACGTTACGCAGGATGCTTGCACGGCCGTGCAGGTCGCCATACCACAGGGCAACACGGCCGGTGGCGTCGCCCGCCACCAGGCCATAGCCGTCCGGTGTGTAGAGCAGGGCTCGGATCGGGCCGCCTTGCACCAGATCGTGCCCCTCAATCATCCCGGAGGGGAGACGGGCGCTGCGGTTATCCCCGACGAGTAGTCGATCGTCGGGACGAACGGCTAGGTGAACACTATCCAGGCCGGCGAGCACCGCTTTTTGCCGGTGCAGATTCGTGTCCCACACCTCGTTGCGCGAGCCGCCGGGGGTCTGGCGGGCGACGTACAGACTGTTCCCGCCGGGTCCCAGGGCCACCGAGACGGGACCCCGGGCGGGCGTGGTCGGGGCCAGGTCCAGTGTGGTGCGGACACGGTCGTCCTTGAGGTTCCACACGGTGACCCGCTGGCGAGTACTAGTACTTTCCTCGTCGGGGGCCGAGATGACGTAGGCGAGCATGGTGCTGTCAGGGCTGAACGTGAGCAGAGGAACGGTGTGTTGTGGTTCGACCGGATGGTCGCGGGAGACAGGGAGCGGCGGCGGGGGAAGTGTGCGCAGCAGTCGTCCGTCGCGGGTGTCCCGCAATTGGAAGCGGTATTGGCCACCGGTGTGCTGGACGGTGGCAAGAACGCGGCCGTTAGGGCTGAGGCACAGGTCGCTCAATGGCATCTGGCTCCAGGCCGTGGTGACAGCTGTGGTTAGGTCGAGAGTGCGGACCGTGCTGCCATCGAGGTAGCGCAGCACCGGGCTATGGGGGTCCCAGACGAGGTCGCGTACATCCTGGTTATTCAAGGGGTAACGAAAGACCGGAGTGCCGGGCGACGACAGCCGATAAACTCTGATTTCTCCGCCACCTGCGGTTGCCAGGAAGTCACCCTGCTCCCGGAAAACGGCGAAGCTCGCCCCTGGGTCCTTGAGCTGGGCTACCTGCCGTCCTGATCGCGTGTCCCAGACGCGGACAGCAGTGTCGGATACGGCGGCCAGCCTAGGGACGTCACCAGCGAATACGAGCATGGAATGCCCGTCGCATATATAATCAGCGCCTTCCCAGACACCGGCCAACCTTTTATGACGGGCGACGTCCCAGACTTGCGGTGGCTTCCTGAACGGGCAAACCGCCAATTGCCGGTCGTCGGCGCTCATCGCCGCATACGTCCAGTCGGCGGCCGGTACCCACAACAGCACCCCGTTGCTCGTCACAGACCGCAGCTCCACCCGGTCCCTGTCGGTGCCTGACACCAGGTAGCTCCGTCCGCTCCCACCGAGGCGTAGCATCGCGGAACTGGCTGAAGCTGGTTGGGCGGCGCCGGTCCACCGCCTGGTCACCGTGTCCCATAGCCGGATACCGGCGTGGGTTCGCAGCGCCAGCACCCTTGCGTTTGAACCTACGCCCGCCACCTGGGCATCCGGCAGGCGACCCGAGGCGATCGCGCCACCTGTGACGACGTCCCAGGTGTGCCAGTCGCGGCCATCGACGCTCACCAGCGTACGGCCTGCGTCGGTCAGGAACCGGTCGGGGCGATCTCCCGGATCCGGATCGGTGAAACTGTCCCGCAGCGGCTGAGTAAGGGAGCCGAGCAGAGCGCGGCGGCTCTCCTGTAGCGGCGAAAGACGCCAGGCGGCGGCACCCAGCAGCATGGCGGTCCGTGGGTCCGTGCTACGCAGCGCGTCGGCGATCTCGGCCACCTGGCGGGCATCGGCGTCGGCGCGCTGTCGCTCGTTGTCCTGGTGCAGGTGCCAGGCAGCGAGGCAGGAGACGAGTGCGGTCACTAGGACGAGGGAGAGGCCGGACAGCAGGAGCCGTGCTCTGCGTGCCGTGCGGGTGGCGGCCCGGCGTTCGCTCTCCTGGGCCGAGAGCGAGGTATGCAGAAATACCCGTTCGTCCGAGTTCAGTGCCCCATCGGCTGAGGTGCCTGTGAAGATTTCCGCCGCGCGGGCCAGGCGGGCACCCCGGTACAGAGCGCCGAGGTCGCGGCCGGACTCCTGCCAGGTGCGTGCCGCCTCGGTGAGGCGTCGATGCTCCCGCAGCTGTTCCCGATCCTCCTCAAGCCAGCGGCGCAGCCGCGGCCAACCCGTGATCAGGACTTCGTGAGCCAGTTGTAGGCAATCCTCTTCCACAGTGACCAATCGAGCGCATACCAACTGCTCGACGACCCCTCGCGCCTCCGGGCCCGCCCACGCCTCGAATTCCGACCGGATGAGCGGACGCCGGGTGTCGGCGCCGTCCTGGCCCGGCTCGATCAGACGTAGCAGCAACTGCCGCGCGATACGGGCCTGGGCCGCCGACAGCCGCTCGTACACGGCCTCGGCGGTCGCGGCGATCGCACCGCGCACTCCGCCGGCCGCCTCGTACATCGCCAGCGTCAGCATCCGCCCCCGACACCGCCGCCAGGTCTCCAGCATGGCGTGAGACAGCAACGGCAGGGCGCCGGGCTCACCCAGCACCTCTTCAACGATCCGCACGGCCAGAGCCCGCTCCACGCGCAGCCCCACCTCGGCAGCCGGCCTGGTCACCGCTTCCCGCAGCTCCTCAGCCGTCATCGGCCCCACCAGCAGGTCGGCGCCGCGCAGGGCGTCGGCCAGTCCTCCGTGCTCTGCACAGCGGACGTAGAAATCGGCCCGCATCGCGAGTACCACCCGCAGCCGACTGTCCGGTTCACGAGCAGCCAGCAGGAGGTCGATGAAGCGGGTGCGTTCCGCGGGATCATGGCACAGGGTGAAGACCTCCTCGAACTGGTCCACGAGCACCCAGCGCTCCGGCTCTCCCTCTTTGGAAGTGAGTAGATCCCCATGGGTGGATGCAGGCCTCGTTCCCGGGGTAAGCACCCGCAACGTGGCGAACCCTTGCTCCTGAGCAATTTGCTCGCTCAGCCGAGGTAGCAGGCCGGCCCGCAACAGCGAGGACTTGCCGCTGCCAGACGGGCCCAGGACCATGGCGAACCGGCGGTCGCACACTGTCTGCGACAGCTCGGCGGCCAACCTGTCCCGTCCGAAGAACAGCGCCCTGTCGCCGGACTCGAACCGCGCTAGCCCGCGATAGGGCGCCGGCCCCGTGTTCTCCAGCGACGCGGCTGCGGCATCCTCGGCCTCCGCCTCCTTCCACCGCACGCCCCACTCCTCCGGGTCCGCGCCACATGCCAGGACGTACCCCCGGACCGTGGCGAGCGAAGGCAGTCGGTCTCCGGCCGCGGCACGCGAGAGCGTCGACACGGAGAGGCCGACCCGCTCGGCCATGGCGTGGTACGACGGGTTGCCAGCAGACTGGCGCAACATCCTCAACTCATAGGCGAGGCGCTGTACGGGGCCACTCTCCGGGTTGATCGGTTTCTCCGGACGCCCCACAAGTCCCTCACTCCGCAGGATGGTCAACGCTGTTACTCAGGCCATCGTCGAACACGAGACCCAACGTCGAACTCACGGGGCGCTCATCGAGTGCGGCTGGGCAACTCGTGCGCGAGCATACCCATCACGACCAGATCGTGGCGCCGACCCGCAAAGAACACATGAGTCTGTCGGTGAGTTTGAGGCGGATTTTGGGGTGCAGTCGCGGAGTATTACCTCGATGTTCGAGTACGAGGAGACCGGCTCGTGTGGAAGTGATCACCGTCTATCCACCGGCCCTCCCCGGCGCGCACGATCCAGGCCGGGCCTCCGCTGGCCGCATTGGCCAGGTCTGCCAAATTCTGGCCGCGAACTCCGACCAGGCCATGCACCCGCGACATCGCACGGCACCTTGGCCTCGCCACCGCGGGACGTCCTCTC
>NZ_JBEOWF010000089.1:0-12165 GCF_040295925.1 Streptomyces sp. NPDC002588 | reverse complement strand
AGCCCGAACACCCGGCGGTCCTCCGCGGCCACCGGGCACACAGTCATGTCCACACCCACCCTGACCTGGTGATATTTACGCGTCAGAGTCAAGCTGAAGGTCCCGCAGGAGGTCCTGGTGCCGCCCTTCGCTCTGCCCGCCCCACTCGCTCTGGCCCGCGCAGTCACTGCCGTCCCCGAGTCGCCAGGCTGGACGCTCGAGCCGAAGTTATGGATGGGGTTTTGTTCTGTCCGCTGTCCACTGCGGGCATGGGGCAGGGCCCTCCGGTGTGAAGGGCCCTGGACCAGTGGTGGCGTCGGTTCTGGCACCGTGCTCCGACGCGGTCGCGAACGCGTCGTCCAAGCTTTCGATGGTGCCCTGCGCGGCGATACGCAGGGCACCGTGTCCGGGATCGCCCGCGCCGCGAGCGCCGCCCGTCGCGGCCTCAAGCTCTTCTCTCAGCTGCCGGTTCCCCAAGGTGGTCCGCCAGATGTGGCAGGCGGCGAGTGCCGCCACCAGGCGCATAGGTCAGGACCAGAGGGACGCCGGTGGCCTGCGGCCTGAAACGCCGCGTCCCGCCTCCGCACTCGCCGGCGATGACCCTTTTCGGTTCACGCGCTGTCGGCGGGCAGCGTCGGGTAGTCGGTGTAGCCGTGGTGGTCGCCGCCGTAGAAGGTGGCCGCGTCGGGGGTGTTGTAGGGGCCGCCGGCTGCGAGGCGGGCGGGCAGGTCCGGGTTGGCCAGGAACAGCGCGCCGAAGGCGATGATGTCCGCGGTGCCGTCCGCGATGTGGGCGAGTGCGCTGGGGCCGGTGGTCTCGGGGTGGGTGAAGGGGTTGAGGATGAACGCCGTCGGCCAGACCTTGCGCAGCCGGGCGGTCAGGTCGCGGTCCGGGCTCTCGACCAGGTGCAGGTAGGCGAGGTCCAGCCGGCCGAGTCCGGCGATCAGGGTGGTGTAGGTCTCCAGCACGTTGGCCGGGTCGGTCTCGGCGATGTCGTTGTAGGGGTTGCCGGGGGAGATACGGAAGCCGGTCCGGTGGCTGCCGATCGCCTCCGCGATGGCCGTGGCGACCTCGATACCGAAGCGGGCCCGGTCCGCAGCGCGACCTCCCCAGCCGTCGGTGCGCAGATTGGTGTTGGGGGCGAGGAACTGGTGGATCAGGTAGCCGTTCGCCCCGTGGATCTCCACGCCGTCGAAACCGGCGGCTATCGCGTTGCGCGCGGCGTCGGCGTAGTCGGCGATCGTCTGGGTGATGCCGTCCTGATCCAGTTCCTTCGGCGTGACGTAGTCCTGGGGGCCCTGGTAGGTGAACACCTGACCCGCCGCCGTAACCGGGGAAGGGGCGACGGGGAGGAGTCCGTCGGGCAGCAGGCTGGGGTGGCTGATCCGGCCGGTGTGCATGAGCTGCGCGAAGATCGTGCCGCCCTGGGCGTGGACGGCGTCGGTCACCTTCCGCCAGGCGTCGACCTGCTGGGCGGAGTGTAGGCCGGGGGTGCTGGCGTAGCCCTGACCGCCGGCCGACGGCTGGATGCCCTCGGTGATGATCAGGCCGGCGCTCGCGCGCTGGGCGTAATAGGTGGCCATCAGCTCCGTCGCCGTGGCTGCGGGAGCGTCGGCGCGGCTGCGGGTCATCGGCGCCATCGCGATGCGGTTGGCGAGCGTCTTGCCGCTCAGGTCGATCGGGTCGAACGCGGTGGTCATGGCAGCTTCCTTCGAAGAGTGGGTCAGGTGAAAGAGACAGGCGGCGGCACGTTCCCTGCGGGGTGGCGGGGAACTGGCGATCGGCAAGGCCAGGGTGGGCCGCCGCTGGAAAACAGTCATAGGCGTCAGCTGTGGCCGAAGGCCGCCGCGGTGGCCACGCACGAGAGCGATGTGCTCGCCGAGGTCACTGAACGCAGGCTGCTGACCAGGAACTTGCGGACCGTCAACGCCCTGACGGACCCGACGGTCCCCGAGCCGGTGATCGCCGCTGTGACCGCGGGCTCAAAGGGGCGGGCACAGTGTCGCCGGTCGGGCGCCTGTCCATGGGTGAGTGGGGCTGCCGCATGGACAGGCGTGACCGCGGGCCTCAAGCCGCTTCGAGGAAGGGGTAGTCGGTGTAGCCCTCGGCGCCCGGCCCGTAGAACAGTTCCGGCCGCGGCTCGTTCTCCGGGTGGCCACCCTGCCAGCGCTCGACCAGGTCGGGGTTGGCGATGAGGGCCCGGCCCACGGCCACGGCGTCGGCGTGGCCGGCCTCGATCTGCTGGAGCGCCTGCTCGCGGGTGGTCTGCCCCCCAAAGGGGCCGTTGTTGACGATCAGCTTGCCGTCGAAGCGCCGCCGCAGCTCCTGTACCAGGTCACCGCCCGGCTCAGCGTGCAGTACGGAGAGGTAGGCCAGGCCCAGCGGGCGCAGTTGGTCCATCAGGGTGCCGTAGGTGGCCAGGACGTCGTCCCGGTCGGTCTCGAAGACGTCCCCGAGGTCGACCTCCGGCGAGATCCGCAGCCCGACCCGCTCGGCACCGACGGCCTGGGCGACCGCCGTGACGACCTCGACGACGAAGCGGGCGCGGTTGTGCGGTGAGCCGCCGTACTCGTCGGTGCGCTGGTTGGCCGCCGGGGAGAGGAACTCCTGGAGCAGGTAGCCGTTGGCGCCGTGGATTTCCACGCCGTCCGCTCCCGCCTCGATGGCCCGGCGGGCCGCGGCGACGAAGTCCTCCAGGGCTGCCCGGATCTCTGCGGTGGCCATCGCTTCCGGTACGGGGTAGGGCTGCTCGCCCTTCTCGGTGAACGTCTTGTTGTCGATGGCGATCGCGCTGGGGGCGAGGATGCGGCGGCCGCCGTTGATGTCGGGGTGGGTGCCGCGGCCAGCGTGCATGATCTGCAGGACGATGCGGCCGCCCTCGGCGTGCACCGCCTCGAACACCCGCCGCCAACCGGCCGCCTGCTCGTCGGTGGCGATGCCCGGCTCACCGACATACCCCTGCGACGCGTGGTTGGGGTAGGTGCCCTCGGTGATGATCATTCCGGCGCTCGCCCGCTGCCGGTAGTACTCGACCATCAGGTCCCCGGGGACTCCGGAGGAGCCGGCCCGGACCCGGGTCAGCGGTGCCATGACGATGCGGTTGGCGAGCTCGATCTTCCCGAGCGAGACGGGGGAGAAGAGCGACGGGACGGGTGAGACTTCTGAGATGTTGACAGTCATGGGTTTCTTTCTTTCTGCAATACGGAGGAGAACGGGATGAAGGCCCGCTGACGGCGACGCGGCTGCACGACCGCGAGCCGGGTGTGGGTGGTGCTGGCGGCGAACGCGGCGAGAACCGCATGCCATCGGCATCGACGCCGGCCAAGCGCAACTGCCCGCCGCAGTACGGGCGTTCGCTGCTTGCACACGATCAGCAGTCAGCCAGGTGACGAAGTCACGGGTGCCGCCGCCGGAGTCGGTACGGATCGGTGTCTGCAGGCCGCGCCGCGACCGACTCCCCCGACGCGCCCCCGCGAAGGACCGATACACGGCTCACCTGGAACGCGCTTTCCGGCGGTCGCGGGAACAGCGATCTCAGTGCTCCTCATGCTCACCGGCCTGAGGCCTTCCGCCGGCCGATCGCCCCTCGGACAGCCTGCTCCACGAAAGCGCGGGCCTAGCTGAGCGGCACGTCCGCGACGGCCTTGAGGTGGCTGAACGTCTCCAGGGAATACCGGCCGTGGTAGCGGCCCAAGCCGCTTTCGCCGACGCCGCCGAAAGGCAGTCCCGGCATGAGCAGCTGTATCACCGGCTGGCCCCAGGCGACGCCGCCGGAGGACGTCTCCTTCACGAGGCGCGACTTGATGGCCTCGGAGGTGGTGAAGGCGTAGAGGGCGAGGGGCTTGTCGCGTTCGTTGATGAAGGCGATGGCGGCATCGAGGTCTTCGACTTCGACGACGGGGAGGATCGGACCGAAGATCTCCTCCTGCATGATGGGCGATGCGGGGTCGACATCGGTGAGCACGGTCGGTGCGATGAACAGGTCGTCGCGGTCGTGCTGGCCTCCCACCGCCGCCCGGCCGGAATCCAGCAGACGGGTGAGCCGGTCGAAGTGCCGCTCGTTGATGATCCGGCCGAAGCCGGCTGAGGTCTGCGGGGTGGTACCGAACTGGGCTTCGACCGCGGCGCGCAGGGCGGGGACCAGCGCGGCGGCGGTGGCAGGATCGGCCAGTACGTAGTCGGGGGCGATGCACTGCTGCCCCGCGTTGCCGAACTTGGCGCCGACCAGCCGCTTCGCGGTCTCGTCCACGTCGGCGTCGGGCGCCACGAAGACCGGCGACTTGCCCCCGAGCTCAAGCGTGACCGGGGTGAGGTTCTTGGCTGCCGCTGCCATGACGATCCGGCCGACCGTGCCATTGCCGGTGTAGAAGATCTGGTCGAAACGCTGTGCCAGCAGGGCCGTGGTCTCCTCGGCGCCCCCCTCGACCACGGTGAGGACGTCGGCGTCGAAGTACTGGCGCAGCAGGCGTGAAGCGACCGCCGAGGTGTGCACCGACATCTCGCTCGGCTTGGCCACCACGGTGTTCCCGGCGGCCAGCGCGCCGATGATGGGGTCGATGAGAAGGTGCAGCGGGAAATTCCACGGAGCGATCACCAGGACCACCCCGAGCGGGTCGTACGTGGTGTAGGCCGTGGTCGTGGGACCGAAGTGGGCGGGAACCTCCACCGGGCGGGGCTCAAGCCAGCTCTCGAGGTTCGCCAGTGCCTCGTCGATGTCGGCGACGGTGAAGTCGATCTCCTGCATTTTCGCCTCGGCGGCGTTCTTCCTCAGATCCGCCCAGAGCGCATCGAGCAGCTCCTGCTCGTTCTCCACCAGCAGTGCCCGCAGCCGCTGCAGCTGGTCGACGCGCCAGTCCAGTGGGCGGGTGACACCGGTGTTGAACGTCGCACGAAGGCGGCCCACCACCTCCGCAGCCGTCTCGCTCTGGTGCGTCCTCGACTCGATCCCCTGTGTTGCGCTCATGGGATGTACTCCGTTCTTGATCCAGGCCACGCCCTGGCCGTCTTCCAGCCGGGCACAGTGGCCAGCGTGCTGGACGATCCGGCATCCACCCAGGTCACGGCTTTGCGTACGCGCGCGATGCCTACCACTGGTTGGGTCAGGAAGGTGTGCGTCCGACCGTGGATACTCGAGACATGGACGAATACCCCGAACCGGTGCACGAGCTGGCCGCCGGCGCTCTGGACCTGCGTGCCGAGCTCAGTGAGTTCCTGCGCACCCGACGCGCCCGGCTGAAGCCGGAAGACGTGGGACTGCCGGACTACGGGCGGTACCGGCGGGTACCGGGGCTGCGCCGCGAGGAGCTGGCGCAGCTGGCCGGGGTGTCCGTGGCGTACTACACACGCCTGGAGCAGGGCAACGGGCGGCACGTGTCGCCGGAGGTCCTCGACGCCATCGCCCGCGCCCTCAGGCTGAGCGACGCCGAGCACGCCCACCTCACACACCTGGCGAAGCCGAAACAGAAGAAGCCGGCTGGCCGCACCCAGCAGGTGCGGGGCCCCCTGCGGACGCTGCTGGACACCATGGACGGTGTTCCGGCGATCCTCGTGGGGCGGCGCTCGGACATCCTTGTCTGGAACCGGATGGCCGCGGCGGTCTTCGGCGACTGGGCCGAGCTGCCGGCCAGGGAGCAGAACTGGGCGCGGCTGGTTTTCCTTAGGACCGAGTACCGCGACCTGTTCGTGGACTGGGAGCACAAAGCCAGCGACGTCGTCGCTCAGCTGCGCATGGACGCCGGCTCCCATCCCAACGACCCCCGGCTGTCCGCGCTGGTGGGCGAACTCTCCGTCAAGAGCGAGGAGTTCCGGCGGCTGTGGGCCACCCACGACGTCAAGGAGAAGTGCCACGGTATCCAGCGCCTGCACCACCCGCTCGTCGGCGAACTCGATCTCCGCCTCGAGTCGTTCCACCAGGCCGACGACCACGAGCAGATGCTGGTGACCTACCACGCCGAACCGAACTCCCCGTCGGCGGAGGCTCTGCGACTGCTGGCCAGCTGGGGCGCGGACGCGACCCGGGCGGGAACGAGCACGCCGTCGGCACGCACGGCTTGATCAACTCCCCTTGATCACCGGTAGTCGGCTGAGCGCCACGCCCAGCGACCTTATCCACGCCAGGCGCCTGCGGGAGGGTGTCGCATTCAGGACGGCCCGGGTGGCGCGGGCCTGCTGCGGTGGGGCAGTGGAAGAACGGTGCCGCCGCTGCGCAGGGCGTTCGTTTTCGAGAGCCAACTGGCGGATGGCCTCCTCGTACAGGGCGAGAGTGCGGCGCAGGTCGGTGTTCTCCTTCCGCAGCCGGCTCAGGTTGGCTTCCGTACGTACGTCGGATCCGGAGGGTTCCGTCGGCGTCGCAGGCCGGGCCAGCGCCGGGATGCGGGGCCGGAAGTGCACGTCGATCAGGTCGGCGTAGTGCCGGTGGAAGGTGGCGTGCGGGATGTCCAGGAGCCGCTCGATCGCGGTCACGGTGGGGCGCCGTCCGCGGGCTGCGGCCTCGGCAAGGACGGTGTCGATGGCGGCTTTGACGGTCTCGGTGCCGGGCAGGGCACGTTTCACTCGGCGGTCTCCGGGGTGTGGCGGGTGAGGAACGCGGCGGTGGCGCGGCGCTGTTCCTCAAGGCGGTGACGGACGTAGGGGGCGAGGCGGTCGCTGTCGGCGAGGGCCTCGTCCAGGCGGGCGAAGTGACCGGTGAGGGCCTGCCGGTTGGCGGGCGTGAGAGCGGTGTTGCGGCAGACCAGCGGTTTGCAGTCGGCCATGACGGGCTGATCGGCGGGGCCCTCGGAGATGCGGCACAGGGCACGGTCGGGGTTGTAGACGCAGGTGATAAAGGTGCCCGGGTACAGGCGGGTGTCGTGGCGGGCCAGGATGCGGCGCAGGCGGGCTTCGTCGGTGACGACCTGGCCGTCGAAGACGGTGTGGCGGGCGAGCTCGGCGAGCCGGGCTTCGGCTTCCTCTCCGGCGGGGCCCGTCAGGGACGGCCGGTCGTCGTCGGCGCCCAGCTCGGCGAGGAACTGGCCGCGGGCGAAGGCTTCTTCGGCCTCGACCTCGTCGCGGAAGCCGGAGTCGCTGGTGCCGGCGTAGCCCTCGAACATCTGGATGCGCTGGTGGCGGTACTGCAGGGCGCCGGCGATGGTGCCGCCGGGACGGCGGGCGATGAACCAAGCCAGGGTGCGACGGAACTGCCGAGGCGTCAGTCGCAGCAGGCGTCCGTTGTCCTTGGGGATCGCGTCCAGGCGTGCACTTGGCCAGTGCGGTGATGTCCTTGATGGTGGTGGCGCTGGTCCGCACGCGCCCGGCCCCGTGGTGGCGTTGATGGTTGGCCGATTTGAGCGGGTGCGCGAACAGGTAGGGTTCGTCGGCCGGCTGGCAGCGTTCAAGGACGGCGACGGCTCGTGCGACGGGAGCGGTGACGACCCAGGTGGCGGCCGCGCCGTGGACGCCTTCGCCCTTGAAAGCCAGTCCGTGAAGCCGGTAGCGGTAGATGTGGCCGTCGGTGTCGCGTTGGGCGCTCACGCAGCCGCGCTGCAGGTGTTTGATTACTGGCGCAGGGGGGTTATTCCCACTGTGCAGTATTCCCGTGACATGTTGTCCTCTTCGTCCGAAACCATCACTTGGTCAGGTCTTGCTTGTCTGCTCGTTGGCCTGCTCACGGCAGTCCCGCAGCGAGTGCGGGACTGCCCCTGACCTGGTTCAGTCTGCCTTTGTGTATGTCAACTGCTCACCGTTCACGCGCCGGAGCCGGCCATCGGGCTGCAGAGTGACGGTGCTGGCGGCACCTGGGGTGCAAGCTGACGCCGGTTCGGCCACGGTCACTGTGGACGGCCCGATACGGAGGGGACCGTCGCCCGTGGGTGTTGAGGCCAACTGCGCTGTGAAGACACAGTGATACGTGCCGCCGTCCTTGGTGGGGCCGTCTGCTGTGAGCAATAGAACTGTGTCGCCGACGTCGCCTTGCTGGATGACGAGACGGCGGGTGTGGTGTCCGGAGGCGTCGTCGATGCTGCTGTCCCAGGTGCCGAGGTATTGCTGAGGGACCTCGCTGGCTACCGGCGCCGAGGACGTCTGGGTACTGGGCGGTGGCTGTGCGGGCGGGCTCTGCTCGGGGCTGGAATCTGAGCTGCTCAGCCGTGAGATACCGAAGTAGGACCCGATCCCAACGAGCATGGCCAGTAGCACCGCTCCGACGATTAGGAGGGCTGGTGGTGCACGTCGGAACTTCTTCGGACCGGTCGGTGGCAGTGACGTTTCGGAGGATCTGTCACCGGCGGGAAGGCCGGTGGAGGGCAAGGATTCACCGCACACGCTGCAATAGGGGGCCGGCTTGACCTCGTGGTCATTGGGACAAGCGATCACTACGGGAGCACCGCAAATTGTGCAGAACTTAGACGCCTCCTTGTCAGGCGGCGGCATATGCCCGTTCGTGCAATGGAGTCGAGGTTGGCCTGCCACTACTAGCTCCCGAATACATTGAGACTTCACTTTCTAGTTCCACGCAATAAGCGTCAGCTCGCTCGCGTCTCCCAGTCCGAGTGGGGATACCTATCGGCTTCCTTTGCCCAGCCGAATATCTGGTGGCGCAGGATCTGGTTGCGCCTCTCCACCCACCCTTTCATGAGCGCCATGTCAATAATCCACCAGATGAACATGACTCCAAAGAAAACAAATCCGACGAGAAGGAGGCTTCCGATGGCGCCAAGGATGAATAGAATCACATAGATCCACCACAGCGGCTTCCCGGCGTACAGCCTGTGCAGTCCGATAGGGAAGCCTATGAGGCCCGCCACGTACCCTGTCAGCACGGCGAGCTTCCGGGAATCGTACTCTGCGTAAAGAGCGTTCGAATTGATCTCCCTCGCTTGGTTAACATATGCCCGTTCTGGAACGGCGGGGGCCGCGGAATCCAAGCCCGCCTCAGTTCTTGGCTTGCGTGTATCAATCCCACCTTCCGGTGCAATTCGGTGGCCGCAAATAGCGCAGAATGTGTCATCGTGCGCAGCCAGCGCGCCGCAATGGGGGCAGCTAATAGCCTCCGACATCGTCCATCACGCTCCTGCCTGGCGGGTCGAGCCGCGGAGCCCAGGCATCGCCTACCCACGTTAGACGGCGAGAGGGCATTGTGTTTTCAGCTCGCATTGACAAGAAAATCGGCGAGGCGCTTAGTGCCGCCTGACTGAACGTAGCGAAGATGTGGGCACCAGATTGTGTCGATCAGACCTTTGGCGGCCAGTTCACAGTTCCTTAGATCTGATTCATCTCCTCTCGTGAAATCTACTAGGGAGAATCGGCAAATTGGGTCGCTCACGGCGCGCCCTGCTCCTGGCAGGTCATATGAGAGGCACAAACTTTGATGCCTGACCCCGGGAGGAAAATAAGGATTGATTACGTAGTTTGGAAGCAGCTTCGGGATGATTCCAGCTTTTTTGAACTGCGGATCGCCGAGTACTGCAACCCCCGAGATCTTATCCAGAACTTCTTTGGGTGCGCTCTTCAGGTACTGGTGAATCACCCATGCGCCCTGCGAGAATCCGGCGAGAACATAGTGCTCCGTACCTCGACAATCGCTTATCCTGCTTGCGAGTTGCCTCTTCAGTGCAGCGGCCCCGGCAACCACCTCTGGCCGTTCTCCTTTGAACCTCTCTTTCACGTATTCGGCAGGCCCGAATTTAGGAAACTCTGTCCTTGGGTAGGCAATCGCTTCGCCGTCTACTGACACGTCAGGGTCGGCATCGTTTATGCCCTTTACGTAGTTATTGTATACGTCTTGGACTGTGTTCCCCCAGTCGCCCGCTCCACCCTCGCCTAGACCGTGCCCGCCAAAGAAGTAGAGGTCTCGGCAATGCTCGGGTATCGGCTGTCTGGTGCTGGCAGTCGCCTGATGCGTTGCTATGCCAAAGCAGAGAACCAGTGCCCCGAAGCAAAAAGCTAGCTTCCTGAGCATATGAGTCCCCTTTGGATAGGAGTGCTCACTTAGCTTTGGGACCGCACCACACTGCGCCGGGCCCGTCAACAGAAGGGAGCGCCTGGCGCGTTGGCCCAGAAGGAAAGGAACGACCAAGTCTGGGCTCCGATGCGCCCATCGACGACGATTTCGGCACATCGCTGGAAGTCTTCTGTTGCTGATTGCGTGACCCGCCCGAAGTCTCCGTCCTCGTCCAGGCCGGCGCCTATAGCTTGATTTAGGTAGCACTGAGCTTGTTGGACTGCTGACCCGGATGACCCCAGGTGAAGGTTCGGTCGACTATCGGTGTAGTTGCACACGTCGTCCGGTCCCTGGGCCACGAGGGTCGTTGGACGGTTTAACGTGTGTGCGGCCTGGGGGCTGGTCACTGCGACGGTCGCAGAAGTGCCGTGCGATGCCGCTACAGCTGGAGCTCCTGCAAGGGAAATTGGAAGAGCCAGGGCCGCTGCAGCGATGAGCATACGTTGCATCCTGATCACCTCCGGGAAGGTGCCCTTTTCTCATCGTGCGCCCCCCTAACTCGGGTTGCATCTCGGGGAGGGCTGCGCCCCGCTTCATGAGCCCCAGCCTTAGGTACCTGACACTGCGGCTCACCCCCCGGCTCTGCTGGCCTGCTCTACGGGTCTTCCGCCCGAGCAGCGAGGTATTCAGCCCAGTCGCGTCGGGCGTAGGCGACCCAGCGGAGGGCGGTGTGGCGGTGCATCCCGGTCACGTCGGCGAGGATCGGGCTGGGGAGATCAGCAGCGAGGGCGGCCAGCGCCGCGTTGCGAGCGGTACGAACAGGGATGCCGTGCCGGCCCAATTTCTGGGTCATGGCGTGCGTCGAGATCGGCCTGCCCGGGACCATGCCCGGGAAGAGCCACCGTGGGCCCGGCTGAACTCGTGAGAGCTGCGGCCGCAGCTGGGGCTGTTCGGCAAGTTGACGGAGCAGTTCGGCGAGCCTTGGCGGCAGCAGGACGGGGTGGCGGCCCAGCATGAGGTGGGCGTGCTTGTCGTCGAACTTGAGGTGCTCGGGCGTCAGATGGCAGAGACGTTCGGTGGACGGACCGAACAGCAAGGTGATCGCACCGGCAGCTTGGACGTCCGTGGGCAGGGCATCGTCGGTCAGGCAGCTTTGGAGGAGGGGCCACCGGTCGTCCTCGTCGAGCAGGTCTTGGGGCTGCTCCTGCCTCGGGATGGAGGGGACGGTCAGTTCGCGGGTGAGGCGACGGCTCGTGGTCCATTTCAGGAAGTATCGGATCAGGTAGCGGCGTTGGCTGGTGGCTCCGGCGATCCAATCGTCGATGTGTTCTTGGGCGAGGTCGGCGAGGACCAGGTCGCGTTGGTCCATCCAGGCCAGGAAGTCCAGGGCGACGCTGACGCGGCGCCGCAGGGTCGCGGTCGGCGGAGGCGGGATGGTGGCGGTGGGCGGCCCGTTGGCGTGCTCGTCGAGCAGAAACCAGTGCAGGAACGGGCGGGCGAGGTTGGCGTGTGCGGCCGGCTTGTCAGCTAGTTCGTGCTCCAGCCAGCCCGGGATGCGTTCGAGGTCCTCGTGGCGTTCCTTCAAGATGCCTGTGTGAACGAGGAGTTGTCGGATGTAGCGCTGGTTCCGACTGGGCGGGAGCTCGTCCAGCAGTTCGTGACTGAGTTCGTGGCCCTCGGCCGCGAGCCGGGCGAGGAGCTTGGTGTTCGGGCTCTCCTTGATCCACTGGATGGCGGGGAACGGTGAGGGAGCGTCCATCAGCGCGGCCGCGAGCGGTTCCATCTGTGGGGTGACCGTGCCGTCGGGTCCGGCCAGCAGGGCGTTGACTCGTTCGGCGAGGACGCAGTGAGCGCATCGGCCGCGGCTGTGGGGATTTCCCGCCCGGCCGCACTGCTTGCAGGTGTAGTCGGCGGCGAAGCCGACGCAGGGTCCGCAGACCTCGGTGCCGTCGTCACCGCGCGCGATCAGTGGCTGGATCATGCGGCAGCGCGGGCACTCGGCCGGTGACCGGAGCACGGCGGTGTAGCAGGTCATGCAGACCGGCCCGATCGGCCATCGAGCGTTGACCGGCTTGGTCCGGCCGCAGCGGGCGCACGGCTCGCCGGTGCGGTGTCGCTGGTAGCACGTGGCGCAGATCGGCTGGCCCTGTGGATCGCGGCTGATGCTGGGGAGGGCCGTCGTCAGCCCTGGGTGGCCTGGTTGGCGCCGTAAGCACGGCTGAGGGTGTCTACGATGCCTGCCTTCGCCTCCTGGAACTGTGCATCGTCAA
>NZ_JBEOWF010000088.1:0-12937 GCF_040295925.1 Streptomyces sp. NPDC002588 | reverse complement strand
CCGCGAGGGGGATCGAGGCGGCGAGGACAGCGCCGACAAGCAGTCCTGCACGGCGTCTTGATGTCGAGAGAGGTCTCACTTGTTCTCCTCGTGTCGTGTCGGAACCGGGACCTGGTTCCGCCGCACCCGCCCTGAGGACGGGACGAATATCACCGGCCGGTAGCGGAATCGGCCGACGGCGGTCGGCTGAGACCCCGGACGGCCGTCGGGCCGCCGGCCGCGGTCATGGTTCGCCGGCGCGAATCGCCGTCAAGTGCCCGCATCGCGCGCCACTTGCCCATGTCCGCGAGGACCGCCATCGGCTGCGCCCGGTCAGGCTGGGGCTGTGCGCCGGTCACCGCGCCGCGGACGGTCACCTGGTGCCGGGAGCCGTCGCTCTGCTGCGCCCGGGACAGCTGCTCGGCAGTCGCCCACCAGCGCCGCTTCCACTCCCGGGGATCGGCACCGCACACCTCGGCGTACGCGAGGACCACGGCAAGGGTGGGCAGCTGGGTTCCGGCCGCGGCCCGGGAGAACGTCACCGCCGAGAAACCGGACCGGCGCGCCATCTCCCGGTAGGTGATACCGCCGGCCCTCTGCCGCAGCCCACGCAGCTCGTGGGCCAGAGACGTGACGGGCCCACCATCGGAATCCAATGGGCGTTCCGGTCGTCCCATTCCGCGTTCCTCTCCTGGCGGGAAAAAAGAAACAGCGCTTGTTTCCCTGCCGTAGAAATTCCTCGCATGCCGACCGGGGCGCATTGAATCCCGGACGGCTGTCATCCGTGGGGGGTGAATTCCGAAGGCGGCTTGTCTCGTCGGTGAGGCGATCAGGCAGACGATCCCCGACGTGCCGGCCAGTGAGCCGACAAGGCGGTGTCAGCCGAGGTGGTCGCCCCTCCAGCGGTCGGTGGGGCGCCGTCTTCGTGGCAGGAGCATCGCTGCGCGGCCGACGCCCGCGCTATGCGTAGTTCTACCGATGCCGGGGTCCCGGACAGTGGGTACTCGCCCCGGGGCGGTTGGGTATCGAGCCGCTAGTCGGTCGGTACCTGGGTCGTGGACCACCAGGCGGCGATCTGGGCGCGAGACCTGAAGCCGAGTTTGCCGAGGATGTTCTGCACGTGACGGTCGGCGGTGCGCGGCGACAGCCCGAGCCTGGAGCCGATCTGCCGGTTGGACATCCCCTTGGCGACCAGGTCCGCCACTTCGCGCTCCCGGGGGGTGAGCGGGCCTGTCCCGGCGGCCCATGTCGCCGGCCCATGGCCCAGGGCGTACTGGATGGCCCGGCCGGGGGTGTCGTGGCGGCCGCCCTCGGCGAGTTCCTGCGCATACGCCGCCGGGCCCAGGGCCTTGCGGGCCGCTTGCTCGCAGTGCTCGTGGTATTCGGCCATCTGCGGGCCGAACGCGGAGACGGACGTGCCGACATCGCGCCACAGGGCACTGGCAGCGCCCAGCAGCCGGGCCGCCTGCCCGTGATCACCGTCGGCGGCGGTGGCCCAGGCGAGCAGTTCCAGCATCCGCGCGGTCAGCGCGTAGTCGTTGAAGCCGCGCATGCTCTCCAGTGCGGACCGGGTCAGCGCCTTGGCCGCCTCCCGGTCGTCACGGGCCCAGGCGTTGTGGCCGAGTGCCATCAGTACCTGGGCGCGGCCCCACCGCTCCCCGCTCGCCTCGAACGCGGCGATCACCTGCCTGCCCGTCTCCGCTGCACGGGGGTCGCCGGCAAAGGCCTGGCCGCAGGCCAGCGCGTGCAGCCACGCGACCGCCCCGAGCTTGTCGCCCAGCGCCTTCGATGCAGTCATCGCGTCCTCGTACCGGGAGACGCTTTCCTCCGGCCGCCCCTGGCGGTACGCCGACAGGCCGCGGAAGCCGATCACCTGGGCGCCCATCCACCGGTCGTCCAACTGCTCGCTCAGTGCTGCCAGTTCGTCCAGCCACCGGTCAACCGCCGCTAGGTCGCCCTGTGCCTGCGCCACCCAGATGGCGATGGCGAGCGCCCGGCCTCGCTCCGGTGTGGGCTCGGTCGCCGCTGCCAGCGCCCGGTCGATTTGCCGGCGCCCTTCGCTGAGGAAACCGCCGACGCACCAGTGGAAGCTCAGCGCCGCGACCAGCGCGAGCCTGACCCGGGGGGCGGCGTCGCAGTCCAGGGCCGACAGCAGGTTGGGGTGCTCGGCGCGCAGCCGGCCCAGCGCCTCCACCTGGCCGGGGCCGTACCAGTCCTCGGCGATGCACCGGGCCAGGACGAGGAAGTAGTTGCGGTGCTGCAGCAGCAGACGCTCCTCCTCTCCGGAGGCGGCGAGCCGTTCGCGTCCGTACTCCCGGATGGTCTCCAGCAGCCGGTAGCGCGGCAGTCCCTCGGTTTCGGTGGTCAGGACGACGGACTGGCCGACCAGCCGGTCGAGCAGGTCCATCACCTCGCGCTCCTCGATACCGTCGCCCGCGCAGACGCCGTCGGCCGCCTCCAGATCGAACCCGCCGGCGAAGACCGACAGCCGGTTCCACAGCAGCCGCTCGGCCGGGGCGCACAGCTCGTAGCTCCAGTCGACCGTCCCACGGAGCGTGCGCTGATGCGGCAGCGCGGTCGGGGAGCCGCTGGTGAGCACCCCGAACCGGTCCTCCAGCCGGTCCGCCACCTGCTCCACCGTGAGGGTGCGCAACCGGGACGCGGCCAGCTCGATCGCCAGAGGCAGCCCGTCCAGATCGGCGCACAGCCGGGCGGCCTGGTCCCGGTTCGCCTCACCGACCTGGAACCCCGGCCGGACAGCCGCGCCCCGGTCCCGCAGCAGGGCCACCGCGTCGTCCGGGTGCAGGGGCTGGACGGTGAAGACGTGCTCGCCCGTCACCGCCAGCGTGTGGCGGCTCGTCGCCAGGATGTGCAGCTCGGGGGCGGCCGAGAGCAGGGTCTTCGCCAGCTCGGCGCAGGCGCCGGCCAGGTGCTCGCAGTTGTCCAGCACGATCAGCGCCCGCCGCTCGGCCAGATATCCCGCGAGCTGCTCCAAGACGGTCCGGGCACCCGGATCCGGCACCCCCAGCGCGGTCGCGGCCACCCCCGCCACCGCCGCCGGCTCCCGCACCGGGGCCAGGTCCACCAGCCACGCCCCGTGCGGGAAGGTCTTCGCCGAGACGGTGGCCGCCTCCAGCGCGAGCCTGGTCTTGCCGACCCCGCCCGCCCCGATGAGGGTCACCAACCGCGCCGTCAGCAGCAGGCGGCTGATCTCGCCGAGCTCGGCCTGCCTGCCGACGAAGCTGGTGAACGTCGCAGGCAGGTTCCCCGTGTGCATGGCGCTGCCGGGCATGGCCCCATCCTCCCACTCGGGGGAGCCTCACGCATCGGGGTTGCCGGAATTTGATTCACGACCGGAAGGGGTTGTGAATCAACCTGCGAGGCCTAAAAATCGCATTCCGATCCCGTTATGGAGATGCCCGGCACGTGCCGGCGGCATCCCTTGGCGCGCAGAGGGAAATGCGAATTCGGCCCCCTCATGCGCAGAAAAGACAAGGGCACGAATTATGCAGAGAAAGACTACCGCCAGATCGCTGCTGATCGGGGCCGTCCTGTCCACGTCGCTCGTCCTGGGCGCCATCCCGTCGTACGCGGACATGACCCCGCAGGCCGCGGGGATCAGCGACTCCGACTGGTCGCTGGTCGGGCAGGTCGGCGACTACAACAACGCGTACATGGAGTACGTGGACAACCAGGGCGAGGCCACGCTGGTGTTCACCGGAGGCCATGTCCCCGACCAGCTGCAGTGGCCGTCGGGCTTCACCGGGTTCTCCAACCCCAACCTCGTCCTGACCGGCGAGTACAGCCAGTTCCCCAGCAACAGCGACATCGACGCGACCATCGGCAACACCGTCGCGCAGATACAGGCGGCCGGCTACGGCGCGTCCGCGGCCTACGACCCGGACACCGACAAGGTGGACGTGACCACGGATGCCCCCTCGTCCGTCACCAACCCGCTCGTCTCCAGCTACGGCAGCAAGATCCACATTGTCGTGGGGGTCCCCGACATCAGTGAGACGGACTGGGCCTCCATCCAGGAGATCGCCGACTACAACGGCGCGTACACGGTGTTCCTGGACAGCCAGAACGAGCCCACGCTGGTCTTCACGGGAGGCCATGTCCCCTCCCAGCTGCAGTGGCCGTCGGACTTCCACGGGTTCCAGGACCGCAACCTCGTCCTCTACGGCGAGTACAGCCAGTTCGCCACCAACAGCGACGTCGACGCGACCATCAACAACACCTCCACGCAGCTGAGCAACGCCGGCTACACCGCCCTCTCGGCCTACAACCCGTACACCGACAAGGTGGACGTGACCACCAACGCCCCCTCGTCCGCCACCAACCCGCTCGTCGCCACCTACGGCAGCAAGATCAACATCATCGTCGGGACCGTCGAGCAGCAGTCGGCGGACGGTACTTCCACGGCTCCCGACTCCCTGAAGAAGCACCACTTCAAGAAGCACGCGCCCGCCAAGAAGCCGACCTCCAAGCAGCACCAGCCCGCCAAGAAGCCGGCGCCGAAGAAGCACGTGTCCCTCAAGCACTTCAAGAAGGCGTCCCCCGCGCCCGGAGAGGCGCACAAGTTCCGCTTCGCGATGCGCAAGCACCAGTAACGGGACCACTGGCGGCCCGCCCCGAGGAGTCAGGCAGACGCGCCCGGCCAGGAGTTCCCCGGCCGGGCCGTCGGCTGCCGCCGGGTACGGCATACGGTGTCCGGGTTCTCCACACCCGGTGCGGGGAGACCGCGGGCGATGTCGGTCCCCGCCGGTACCGTCGGATCATGGGCAATCAGGCGGGGCGGAGAACACCACGGGTGAACGGCGGCTCGCCGTCCTCGAAGGCGTGCTGGAGCGGATCACGTACGCCAACGAGGAGAACGGCTACACGGTCGCCCGGGTCGACACGGGAAGAGGGGCGGGGGACCTTCTCACCGTGGTCGGTGCGCTGCTCGGCGCCCAGGTCGGCGAGTCCCTGCGGTTGGAGGGCCGCTGGGGCTCACACCCGCAGTACGGCAAGCAGTTCTTCCCCGTCCTGGAGGAGCTCGGCATCGGTCTCGTCGCCTACTCCCCGCTCGCCCGCGGCTTCCTCAGTGGCGCCGTGCAGTCCCGCGAGCACTACGACGCGGGCGACTTCCGTCAGATGATTCCCTGGTGGGCCCCGGAGAACTTCGACCAGAACCTCTCCATCGGCAACGAGCTCACCAAGATCGCGGAGAGCAAGGACGTCACCCTGTCGCAGCTCGCCCTGGCATGGCTGCTCGCCAAGAAGGACTACATCGTCCCGATCCCCGGATCCCGCAGCCCCGAGCGCGTCGCGCAGAACATCACCGCCGCCGACCTCGGCGTCTACGGCGACGACCTGGGCGTGATGGTCGCGGCGCGCAACCTGCCGTCCGGGCGGCCCGCGTCGACTCCGCTCTCCTGCCTCAGTCGAGCGTGAGCCTTGGGTAGCGAACGCCCTGCTCAGCGGCCTGTAATGAAGGCTGCGTCGAAGGAGGCGGCGGGCGGCTCGATGGCCGTGAGGGCGCGCACCCGGGCGAGGGCGTCCGGGGCGCCGATGAGGCGGTCCATGCCGGCGTCCTCCCACTCGACCGAGAGGGGACCGGTGTAGCCAATGGAGTTGAGGGCGCGTACGCACGCTTCGAAGTCGATGTCGCCGTGTCCCAGTGAGACGAAGTCCCAGCCCCGCCGGGGGTCGGCCCAGGCCAGATGAGATCCCAGGCGCCCGTTACGGCCGTTGAGGTTTTTCTTCGCATCCTTGAAATCGACGTGGCAGATGCGGTCGCGGAAGTCCCAGGCAAAGCCGAGGTAATCCAGGTCCTGCCAGACGAAGTGGCTGGGGTCGAAGTTGATGCCGAAGGCGGGGCGGTGATCGATGGCTTCCAGAGCGCGCCCTCACGCATCGCCTGTCCCGGATCGGGGCGCTGCGCCCGCTCGCGGGCGATCTCACTCGGCTGGACCTGGTGCTCCACGCCATCGAGTTGCACCGGCAGCCTCGGGCCCGTGCCGCGAGTGACGGCCAGCTGCCGCCGGGCGGCGCGCTGCTGACCGCCACCCCGAGTGGTCAGATGACCTGCCAGGACAGGCGGCAGGTGGGTCCCGGTGCGGCACTCCGTGGCCCCATTGCCCCGCTGCGCCGGCCCATCCGCAGGCCGTCCGAGCGGCCATGATCGAAGCCCTATGGACGTCGCTTCCGATGACCTGTGTCCTGCCAGCGTCCCGAATCCAGTGTTCAGCCGCTCGCGCACGTCCACACAGCGACCTGCCCTGATAGCGAGCCGGCCCGCAGCACCTCGTCGCAGCTCATCCGGCCTACCCCTCACGCCAGCTGATCAACCCAGCTACCGCAACGAGACAGTCACCACGCGGACACGGCACTCTCACCGACCTCACTCAACAAGAAACGCACCCTCGAGCCGATTGCGGCAGCAGGCGATGAGGTCTTCGAGGGCGGCACGGTGCTCGCGGTAGTGAGCGCAACGGATCCACACCCCCGCCACCTCCAGAACATCGAAGACGGAAGCACGCGGGTTCGTACATTCTCGGAGCTGAACAGCGAGGAACCCGTACACCAAGCACGGTGAACGTGACTTGGCGTACGGGGCTTGCCTGGGTCGGCGGGTATCAGGATGACGCAGTCCGGCTGTTGCCGAGGCGCGGTAGGACGATGAGCAGGACGGTCGCCGCCGCGATCAGGTGAAGGACTTCGAGGGCCGCGATGGTCAGGCCCTGGTGGGCGGAGGTGAGGGGCCCTGCCGCCATCACGACGATGGCGAGCGCCACGAGCAGGACGAAGGTCCGCCCGGGCCGTGCGGTCCGCCGGGCGATGACCAGGGCGATACCGCCTCCGACCAGGGTCATCAGGAGGGTCATGATGCCGGCCATCGGCGCGTTCACCGTGCTCTGGCTGCCGGACATGGTGACGGTGTAGTCGGCTCCCGCCATGTCGAAGAGGAAGTAGGCCACGAGGACAGCGACCGCCGCGGCGATGGCTGCCGGCAGGACGGTGCGGACGAAAGCGGCCAGGGGGCGGGAGGAGACAGCGGAGGACATACGGACTTCTTTCCGGAAGGTCGGACGACGGGCGTCGTGGGGAGGTCGGGTGTATCGCGGGCGCGATAGACGTGCCGTGTGATGTGGCGTGGGGCAGCCACCCGGCGACTTGGATGCGTGGGCGGTCCCGCGCCCGCGGCTCTACAGGGCGGCGAAGCCGAGGACGGCGGCAGTGAGGGTGAGCACGGCCAGTACCGCCGGCGCGGCCGGGGATTCCTTGCGGCGGGTGTGGACCTTGACGGCACCGAGCATGACCAGCGCGAGGCAGATGCCGGCGATCGGGCTGAGGACGGTCGCGGTGTCGGTCAGGGCGGGCAGGATCAGACCGAGTGCACCGAGCACCTCGGCCAGGCCGATGAGCTTGATGGGCCCGGCGGAGAAGTCGTCCACCCAGGGCATGTTGGCCTCTTTGAGGGCGGCGCGGTCTCGGGCGAGCTTCATGCCGCCTGCGGCGAGGAAGACGAGCGTGCCGAGGCCCGCGACTATCCAGAAGGCGATGGTCATGGCGTAGTTCTCCGTGAGGTCGGATGCGGACAGAGAGAGGGGACTGGGGTGCCCCACGCCACTGCGGAGGGGGCGACCCGCGCACAGCGTTTGCGCAGGGGGAGGCGAGGGGGTGGCGCGGCGGGAATGCCGCGGCTCAGGCGGCTGTGCGCGTCTTTCCGGCTGCCGGAGGTGTGGGCATCTCGCGGCGCAGGACGGGGAGAATGTCGGAGCCGAACAAGTCGAGCTGTTCGTGGATGGTCTTCTCCGGGACGCCGCCGAAGTCCAGGCCGAACAGTTGGCGCTGGTAGGGGCCGAAGTAGTCGGGGAAGGAGAGGACCTTCTCGATGACCTGCTGCGGGCTGCCGACAGTGAGCCCGGTCTCCCTCGTGACCTGGTCGAAGTCGCCGGAGTGGAAGCGGCTGCCCGCACGGAAGTAGGGCATGTACTCGGCGACGGCGTCCTGACTGTTCCTGCGGACGAAGGCGCCACCTCCGGCGCCGACGATCGCGCCGACGGCGGGGCCGTGGCCATGGTGTTCGAAGCGGGCGCGGTAGTAATCGACGAAGTCCTTGAAGTACTCCATGGTCATGAACAGGTTGTTCACGAAGAAGCCGTCGCCGTAGTACGCGGCCTGCTCGGCGATCTCGGGCGAGCGGATCGAGCCGTGCCAGACAAACGGCGGGGCGCCGTTCAGCGGCCGGGGCATGGAGGTGAAGCCCCGCAGCGGGGCCCGGAACCTCCCCTCCCAGTCGATGACATCCTCGTCCCACAGCCGGCGCAGCAGAGCGTAGTTCTCTATGGCCAGGGGGATGCCCTGGCGGATGTCCTGGCCGAACCACGGATAGACCTCGGGGGTGTTCCCGCGGCCGAGCATGATGTCGACCCGGTCGCCCGCGAGGTGCTGCAGGGTGGCGAACTCCTCCGCGATCCGCACCGGGTCGGTCGTGGTGATCAGGGTCGTCGACGTCGACAGAGTGATGTTCGTCGTCTGCGCGGCGATGGAGGCCAGGATCGCGGCGCCCGCGCTGGAGATGAAGGGCGGGTTGTGGTGCTCGCCGATCGCATAGACGTCGAAGCCGACCTCGTCGGCGTGCCGCGCGATGCGGACGATGCCCCGGATCCTCTCGGTCTCGCTGACCGTCTTCCCCGTGACCGGGTGAGGGGAGAGGTCCCCGACGCCGAAAATTCCGAACTCCATGACGCGACCTTCCGGGCGGGCACACCCGCCAAGTAGTTGATACGTGTACAACCTAACCCGGAGGTAGTACACGCGTCAACTACACGCCCGAGGGGTATCAGGCGTCGGCCGCCCCCTCGGCCCGACCTGCGGCGGTCACATGCCGGATGAGGCTGGCGGAGATGTCGATCAGCGCCTCCTGCTGCTCTGCGGTCAGTGCGTCGAGGAAGTACTTCCTCACGTGCGCGCGGTGCAGCGGCGCCGCCGACCGGATCGCCGCACGCCCGGCATCGGTGACCGCGACCACGGAACCGCGTCCGTCACCGCGATACCCCTCGCGGGACACCAGACCCCGCTTCTCCATGCGCACCGCGTGGTTCGACAGCCGGCTCTTCTCCCAGCTGATGGCCGCGGCAAGGTCCGTGGGGCGCATCCTCCCCTCCGGCGCCTCGGTCAGCGCGACCAGCACCGTGTAGTCCTGCGGGGACAGATCCGTCTCGCGCGCAAGATCTCGCTCCACCTGCTCGCGTACCAGCCGCTGCGCATCCAGCAGACCTCGCCACGCCTGACTCTCTCGCGCATTCCAGTGCTCCGTGCTCACCGCGCCATCCTACCCTGATTAGTTCATGCGTGAACTAATCAGGGTGCGGCCAGGACCTGTCCAGTGGGGGCATGCACCTGCGCCCCTACGCGCACGAACGGAACACGACACAGAAGTCCGGCTCGACCGCACTGAGCGCCGGATCACCGCGCGCGCCAACCCAACCCCCATCTCAAGCCGCCACACCTCGACAGCCGCTCCAACCTTCGATCCAGGGGCATCGCCGCCGAGCAGAAACGCAGGTCGAGGCGATCAAGGCGAGGAGTGGGACCGGGGGGCCCAGCGCCCGGCTTCACCTACAGATAGTTGACACGTATACCAACTCGCTCTAGGTTGTTCACGCATCAACTATTCGCTGGTGCGTCGCTCGGAGCGGGCTCGTCATGGAATTCGGGTTCTTGCCGGTTGCGCACCACAGCACGGGGCGACACCCACCGACGACACTGCAGCCCCCCACCCTCAGGAGCACCTCTCATGACCATTTCCTTCACACGCCGCACCGTGATAGCAGGGGCGCTGGTGGTAGGCGCATCCCTCACGGCCACCAGCCTGGCGCTGGCGTCGCCCGAGACCGGTCCCAGCACGAATGAGACCGCCCCCACCGCTGACGCGGGTACCACCAGGCTGCAGTGGGGGGCGGTCGCCCTGACCGCCCGGCAGTACCCCGCGATGAAGGAATTCGCCCAGAAAGCCCTCGGCCTGAACCTGGTGAACAGCTCGGAGGAGTTCTCCGTCTTCACGACGCCCAACGGCAACCTGTTCGAGCTCTATGGACCGAAGGCCCCCCAGTACCCCTGGCGCACAAGCCCCACCTCGACAGCGATCGGCTTTGATTCCACCAACCTGAACACCGCCGAGAAGGCGCTGCAGGCCAACGGCGCCAAGTGGGCCTCCACCGTCCAGGTGGTTCCCGGCGCCGGAGCCGGCGGCAGCGACTACCGCTTCCGGCTCTTCCGCGCCCCCGACAACCGCGTCTACGCCATCGCTCAAAGCGGCACCGACCCCCGGAAACCGGTGAGCAATGAGGACACCGGATCCGCAGGGATCAACAAGCTGCAATGGGGCGCTGTCGCCTTGACCGCCGAGCAGTACCCCGCGATGAAGACGCTCGCCGCGAAGGGCCTGGGCCTCACCCCCCTCAACGAAGCGAAGCAGTTCTCCGTCTTCGGAACAGAAAACGGCAACCTGTTCGAGCTCTACGGACCGAAGGCCCCCCAGTACCCCTGGCGCACCAGCCCCACCTCCATCGCCTTCGGCTTCAACACCACGAATCTGGACAAGGCCATGACCCAGCTCCAGAACAACGGCGCCGAGTGGGTCTCCACCGTCCAGGTGGTCCCCGGCGCCGGAGCCGGCGGCAGCGACTACCGCTTCCGGCTCTTCCGTGCCCCCGACAACCGCGTCTACGCCATCTCCCAGAGCAACGCCACCAGCTGACTCCCTCCCCCTGCCGGGTGACCGACGTTCGCGTCGGCCACCCGGCAACATCACGACAGGCACCAGCAGCACGGCCTGGGCGCTCGCCAAGGTCGCCTGCCTGCAGCCGGCCGCCGGCGCAGCACCTGCCGAAAGGGCCGGGTAACCGCCGATGACTTCGTCCTCCTCCACAACCACCGCCGGGCAGTCTGCTACGCGAGCGGCGTCAGGGCCGCCACGCCGCACCGGCTTGCTGATCACTGTGCTGGCCGCTCTGACCGCGGCTCAGGCCGCCAACCTGCGGATCCCGTTAGACTCCCTGGAGGTGGAGGTCCAGGCCGACCACGAACCGCGCGCCGGGCGGCCCGGCTTCGATGAGGTGGCGATCCACCCGCGCAACATCTCCTACACCGTGCGCATCACATCACCCGCCGGCGAGGCCCGTATCCGCGCACTGCACGAGACGGTCGAGCGCAAGTGC
The DNA here is from genome assembly GCF_040295925.1 of Streptomyces sp. NPDC002588. Classification (NCBI taxonomy): domain Bacteria; kingdom Bacillati; phylum Actinomycetota; class Actinomycetes; order Kitasatosporales; family Streptomycetaceae; genus Streptomyces; species Streptomyces sp. NPDC002588. Next base: position 1,745 of record NZ_JBEOWF010000088.1, on the reverse strand, counting down.
CCGATCTACAGCCTCCTGGACAACCCGCAGTCGGTCACCGGCCGTGTCGTCCTGACCAGCAGCCCCCGCCGAGCAGGGGTCAGGAAGCCCGGAGCACCTAGGCGGCGCTGGTCGTGGCCGACCGCACATCGGGCTTGATGCCAAGTGCCTCGGCGACGAGCGCGTGGGAGTGACGGCGGGCTTCCGGGTCGGGGCTGATGCTCTGGAGCATGACTTCGGTCGCGCCGGTCTGCTCGATCATCTGCAGGAGCTGGTCGCGTACGGTTTCCGGGCTGCCGGCGACCTGGCGGGGCCACCGCCCGCCCACGATCCGGGACGGTTCGTCCTTCTGCGCCGTGGTGAGCATGCGAGAGGCTTCGTCGACGGACACGATGTCGGGGATCCGTCCGGAGCGGCCCGCGTAGGCGAAGACGGCACGCATCGGCCAGGTCATGCGGTGGGCCTCTTCGTCGGTGTCGGCGGCGAACACGCTGACGCTGAGTATCGCCTGGAGTCTCGGAGCCGTAGTTGGGTGGGGACGAACACCTTGCGGCACGCCTGCAGTGCGGGCACCGAGCCTGCCGGGTTGAGGAATCCGGCGAAGGCGAGGGGCCCGGCCCAGGCACCGGCCGAGCGGGCAAGGAGCTGATCGAGGCAACGCGCGCGCCGCTTGGACCGACCGATGAGGTGGCCAAGGCCGCCGTAGGGCCGTCCTCTGCGAACAGCCCTATAAAGGCGACGGTGTTGAACTCGTGAGTCGCCTGCTGAGACGTTTCCTCAGGTACAGGCGTGCGTGGCGGGGCGGGTGGGACTCGAACCAACGGTCGGCGGATCATGAGTCCTTTTAGGATCTTGGTGGTCCTTGCCGATCAACGCTCATCCATGACGTCTTTGCCGGTCAGAGTGAGTGAGAGGTGTTCGTACTCCTCAGCCCTTGTCAGTCTGTTCCTGTCCTTGTGGCCTCAGACCTTCTTCTGCTTCTTCGCGGGTTTGGCGGTGCTGCTGCGCACGGTGAGCGTGGTGGCGATCTCCACGCCGATCTGTGCCGGCCTCTCTCCGCGGCCGAGAGAGAGCGCGAGCTCAGTGGCCGCCGCCGCCATCTCCGTCAGCGGCTGGTGAACCGTCGTCAGCGGCGGGTCCACCCACGCCACGACAGGGAGGTCGTCGAAACCCACGACGCTGAGGCCGCCGGGAATGGTGAGTCCCACTTCGCGGGCAGCCTGGTAGACACCCAGTGCCTGCAGGTCGTTCGAGGCGAAGATGGCAGTGGGCCGCTCGCTCCGCATCAGCAGCTCACGCGCGGCTTCGCTGCCGCCTTCCCTGGTCAGCGGTGCGATGACCACCAGGTCGGGGTCGGCGGGCAGGCCCGCCGCGTCCAGGGCGGATGTGTAGCCGGCCTGCCGTGCGCGGAAACAGGAGACCTCCCGGGGGCCACTGATCATCGCGATGCGGCGGTGCCCGAGGTCGATCAGGTGCCGGGTCGCCGACTGGCCGCCACGCCAGTTGGTGGCGCCGACGAAGGGCACGCCGTCGGGGGGCTCCTCCGTCGGGTCGAAGACGACGAAGGGGATGCCCTTGGCGCTGAGTTGCTCGCGCTCCTCGTCGGACAGCTGGGCCACGGACAGCACGCAGTGCGGGCGGCGGCCCACCATGTCCTCCACGGTCCGGGTAGGTGCGTCATGGAGCCCGAACTCGGAGACCATCACGCCGACCCGGTTCTTGCTGGCCGCTCGCTCGACGCCACGGATGATCTCGACCGCCCACAG
>NZ_JBEOWF010000087.1:0-13873 GCF_040295925.1 Streptomyces sp. NPDC002588 | reverse complement strand
CGCCTGGATGTTCCCCTGCGCATCCGCCGACGCACCCGTGTCGTACGACCGACGATCCGAACCCGCACCCGCCATCACACATCACTCCCCGTGAATCAGCGGGCGCCGAAACGCGCCGCGTCGAAGTTGGCCGCCGACATCTGCTGACGCGCGTTGTCGCCCTGCTCCTGGTCGCCCGAGCTGAACGCCGAGTCCATGCCCGACTGACCGCCCAGGATGGCGGAGAGAGAGGCGTTCAGCTCGTTCGTGATCTCATCCGCACGCCCCTTGAACTGGTCGAACATCTGACGGCCCGTACCGTTGAACTTGCCCTCCAACGGCGTCGCCGCCTGCACCAACTGCTTGATGAGCGAGCCCAGATCGTCGCTCGAACCACGCGAATCGCGCTGCAGCGTCGACAGCGTCTGCGCACCCATGTCGAACTTCATACCGAAACCGCCTCCCCCGGTGGGGTCCGTCCCCGTCCGTGTCCGTCGCGGCCGTACCGTCACGGCCGCACCTTCACGACTGTACGCATCTCATCTGTAGCAAGTCCTGGATTACCAGTGCAATCGCGAAGCGACGGTAGTTACAGGGGTGGCACAAACGGACGGGGACAGGTCAGTACGCGGGCGTCGCCGCCGCCGTCGCGGCCGCGGTCGCCGTCGGGCCCTCGCGGCAGACCAGCAGCAGGGCCCGGTCGTCGTTGACGTCCTTGGCGACCGCCTCGATCAGATGCCAGGCGGCACCCTGGAAGCCGCCGGCGACATAGCGGTCGGCCTCGCCGGTGAGGCGGTCGATGCCCTCGACGATGTCCCGGTCGGAGGTCTCCACCAGGCCGTCGGTGAAGAGCATGAGGACGTCGCCCGGGCGCAGGGAGCCCTTCACCGGATCGAACTGCGCGCCCTCGTACACGCCGAGGAGCGGGCCCTCGGCCGCCTTCTCCTCCCAGCGGCCGCTGCCCGCGCTGAGCTGGAGGCCCGGCGGGTGTCCCGCGGAGTAGAGCTCGTAGTCGCCCGAGTCGAGGTCGAGGACGAGGTGGATGGACGTCGCGAAGCCCTCGTCCCAGTCCTGGCGCAGGAGATAGCCGTTCGCCGCCGGGAGGAAGGCGTGCGGGGGGAGGGAGCCGAGCAGGCCGCCGAAGGCGCCGGACAGCAGCAGCGCCCTGGAGCCCGCGTCCATGCCCTTGCCGGAGACGTCGGTGAGGACGACCTCCATGGTGCGGCCGCCGTTGGTGCGGGCCGCGACGACGAAGTCACCGGAGAAGGACTGGCCGCCCGCCGGCCGCAGCGCCATCTCGCGGTGCCAGCCCGGCGGCAGTTTGGGTAGCTTGCTCTGCACCCGGATGCGCTCGCGCAGGTCGAAGAGCATGGTGCCGCCGCGCCGCCAGGGCACGCCGACCCGGCTGCGGAACTGGGCGATGAGCAGTCCGAAGAAACCGCATGCGGCGACGACCAGGACCACGCCCGGGGTCACGCGCGACGGGCCCTGCGTGTACGGGCCCAGCTGCACGGACTCCACGATCAGGGCGGTGGCCGCGGCGGCGTACAGGCCGAGCAGGCTGGAGGGGCGCAGCAGCAGACCGCCGGCGACGATCGGCAGGACGAGGGCGGCCGGCGAGCACCACACGGAGTTGGCGAGTGTGGTGGCCGCGATCACGGGCACGGTGAACAGCAGGAAGGCCAGGGCGATCCAGTCGGAGCCGTCGCCGCGGAAGTAGTCCACGGCGCTTCTGCGCACGCCGGTGCGGACCCGGTGCAACCAGTGCCTCAACCGGGCCGCCCACGTCTCGGCTTCCGCGCGCCGCTGTCGTCCTGCTGCCATTAGTTCGGGACCCTATCCATCCAACCCACCGCTTGGCACGGGAGGTCCCACTTGTCCCCCGTCCGAGGCTCAACTTCACAGTGAACTTCACGGAAAGCGCTCCCGTCGGCAAGAGAGAGAAATTCCCTGGCTCGTCCCGCATTGGGCTGCTAGGCATGGGTCCATGACGAGTGGGACGACTGGGGCGACGGGGACGACGACGGCTGAGCTGCGGGTGCTGCGGGAGGAGGACTGGGACGCCTGGTACGACATGCTGCTGCGCTCGTTCGGCGGGATTCCGGAGCCGGCCGAGGAGCGCGAGCTGTGGCGGCGGCTCATCCCGGCCGAGCGGGCCGTCGGGGCGTGGGACGGGGCCGAGGTGGTGGGCACCGCGGGGGCGTACGACTTCCGGCTGACGGTGCCGGGCGGGGCTTCGGTGCCGACGGCGGGGGTGTCGACGGTCGCGGTGAGTGCGACGCACCGGCGGCGCGGGGTGCTGACCTCGATGATGCGGCGGCAGTTGGATGACATCCGCGCGTGGGGCGAACCGGTCGCGGCCCTCACCGCCTCCGAGCCGGACATCTACGGCCGGTTCGGGTACGGGGCGGCGAGCTTCGGGATGCATGCCGAGATCGACACCGGCCGGGTCCGGCTCGCGGCCCCGGCCGGCGCCGACGCCGTACGGCTGCGGTACGTCGACCCGCAGGCCGGGCTCGACGCGTGCGAGGCGGTGTACGCGCGGACGGTGCCCGGGCGGCCCGGGATGCTGGCGCGGCGGCCCGGCTGGGAGAAGCTGTGGGTGCTGGAGCGCCACCCCCCGGAGGCCGCGCAGGACGGGGCGTCGCCGCTGCAGTGCGTGCTGGCCGAGCGGGACGGGGAGGTGACCGGGTACGCGCGGTTCCGGGTGCGGCCCGAGTACACGGACTCCGGGCACAACGGGCAGGTGCTGCTCCAGGACCTGGCGGGGCTCGATCCGGCGTCGGAGGCGGCGCTGTGGCGGTTCCTGTTCGGGATCGACCTGACGACCTCGCTGAAGGTGCGGGGGCGGCCGATGGACGACGGGTGGCAGTTCCAGGTGTCGGACATCCGGCGGTGTGAGCTGCGGGTGCGGGACGCGCTCTACGTGCGGCTGGTGGACGTCGGCGAGGCGCTCCGGGCGCGGACGTACCAGACGCCGGTGGATGTCGTGCTGGAGGTCGAGGACGCCTTCTGTCCGTGGAACTCGGGGCGTTGGCGGCTGTCCGGCGACGCCAAGGGCGCGGTGTGCGGGCGTACGACGGACCCGGCCGACCTCGCGCTGTCGGTGCGGGAGTTGGGGGCGGCGTACCTGGGCGGGGTGAGCCTGGCGGCGCTCGGCGCGGCCGGGCGGGTGCGGGAACTGCGCCAGGGCGCGCTGGCGGAGGCCGCGGTGGGCTTCGGCTCACCGGTGGCACCCTGGCTGCCGCACGGCTTCTGAAGCGACCCGGGTTCTCCCGGCGGGCGGTTCTTCCGGCGGGTCAGTTGCTCCGGCGGGTCAGTTCTTCTGGCAGGTCGGGCACCAGAAGAGGTTGCGGGCGGCGAGGTCGGCGGTGCGGATCTCGTCGCCGCAGAGGTGGCAGGGCCGCTGGTGGCGGCGGTAGACGTAGACCTCGCCGCCGTGGTCGTCGACGCGAGGCGGGCGGCCCATCGCCTCGGGGGTGTGTTGGGGGCGGACCGTGTCGATGCGGTTGTTGCGGACGCCCTCGCGCATGAGGGCGACCAGGTCGGCCCAGATCGCGTCCCATTCGGCGGGCGTGAGGTCCTTGCCCGGGCGGTACGGGTCGATGTGGTGCCGGAAGAGGACCTCGGCGCGGTAGACGTTGCCGACGCCGGCGATGACCTTCTGGTCCATCAGGAGCGCGGCGATCGTCGTACGGCTGCGGGAGACGCGGGCCCAGGCCGCCCGGGGGTCGGCGTCGGCGCGCAGCGGGTCGGGGCCGAGGCGGGCGTGCACCGCCTGCTTCTCGGGGTCCGAGATGAGCGCGCAGGTGGTCGGGCCGCGCAGGTCGACGTAGGCGGCGCTGTTGGCCAGGCGGAGGCGGACGGTGTCCGTGGGCGGGGGCGCGGGGGCGTCACCGAAGGCGACCTTGCCGAACAGGCCGAGGTGGATGTGGACCCATTCGTCGCCGCGGAAGCCCAGGAAGAGGTGTTTTCCATGGGCTTCGGTGCGGGTGAGTTCGGCGCCGTCGAGGAGGGCCGCGGCGTCGGAGAACTTGCCCTGGGGGCTGGTCACCCGCGGGGACGTGCCGGAGAAGCGGTCGGCGTAGTCCAGCGCCAGCCGGTGGATCGTGTGCCCCTCTGGCACGGTTCCTTGTTCCTTTCCAGCCCCCCCCCGGGGGCGGTCAGTCCTGCTGCGGGTGGTGGGCCGGGATGGCCGGCAGGTCCCCGCTCGTCTCGTAGTCGGCCAGCATGTCGATCCGGCGGATGTGCCGCTCGTCGCCCGAGAACGGGGTGCTGAGGAAGGTCTCGACGAACTTCGTCGCGTCCTCGGTCGAGTGCATACGGGCGCCGACGGCGACGACGTTGGCGTTGTTGTGCTGGCGGCCGAGGGACGCCGTCTCCTCGCTCCAGGCCAGGGCCGCACGGACGCCCTTGACCTTGTTCGCCGCGATCTGCTCGCCGTTGCCGGAGCCGCCGATGACGACGCCGAGGGCCTCCTTGTCGGCGGCCGTCTTCTCGGCGGCGCGCAGGCAGAACGGCGGGTAGTCGTCCTGGGCGTCGTAGATGTGGGGCCCGCAGTCGACCGGGTCGTGGCCCGCCGCCTTGAGCCATTCGACGAGGTGGTTCTTGAGTTCGAAGCCGGCATGGTCCGAGCCGAGATACACGCGCATGGAATGAGTGTGACATGCGTGTTGCCGGGTAGCAGCGCGGGGTGGTGGCGCCGAAAAATCCAGGCAACACCATGGAACCTCAAGAAAAACTCAAGTGACGATCCGGAATCATAGGCTCCGGAATCCATTTACCTCCGATTCACTGGCTGCCCATGACTTCTCGGCCCACCCTCACCAAGGCCGGACCCGGCACCGGAGAACCCGGTCCCGGTCTCCAGGCAGGTCTCAAGAACCGGCATCTGTCGATGATCGCGATCGGCGGTGTCATCGGTGCCGGTCTGTTCGTCGGATCCAGCTCCGGGATCGCCACCGCCGGGCCCGGCATCCTTCTCTCCTACGCGCTCGTCGGCACGCTCGTGGTGCTGGTGATGCGGATGCTCGGGGAGATGTCCGCGGCGAATCCGACCTCGGGTTCGTTCTCCGCGCACGCCGACCGCGCGCTCGGCCGCTGGGCCGGGTTCTCCATCGGCTGGCTGTACTGGTTCTTCTGGGTGGTGGTGCTGGCGGTGGAGGCGACCGCCGGTGCCAAGATCCTGGAAGGGTGGATTCCGGCCGTGCCCCAGTGGGGGTGGGCGCTGATCGTGATGGTGGTGCTCACCGCCACCAACCTGGTCTCCGTCGGCTCCTACGGCGAGTTCGAGTTCTGGTTCGCCGGGATCAAGGTCGTGGCGATCGGCGCGTTCATCCTCACCGGCGGGCTCGCGGTGTTCGGCGTGCTGCCGGGCGTCGACAGCGACAAGGCGGGGTTCGGCAACCTCACCGACCACGGCGGCTTCCTGCCCAACGGACCGGGCACCATCCTCACCGGTGTACTGCTCGTCGTCTTCTCCTTCATGGGCAGCGAGATCGCCACCCTCGCGGCCGGCGAGTCGGAGAACCCGCGGCAGGCGGTGACCAAGTCCACCAACAGCATCATCTGGCGGATCGGCGTCTTCTACCTCGGGTCGATCTTCGTCGTCGTCACGCTGCTGCCGTGGAACGACGCCTCCATCGAGAAGGAGGGCTCCTACGTCGCCGCCCTCGACTCGCTGGGGATCGCGCACGCCGGCCAGATCATGAACGTCATCGTGCTGACGTCCGTGCTCTCCTGCCTCAACTCCGGTCTCTACACGGCCTCCCGCATGGCCTTCTCGCTCGGCGAGCGGGGCGACGCGCCGAAGGCGTTCGCGCGGACCACCTCCCGGGGCGTGCCGCTCGCGGCCATCGTCTCCTCGGTCGTGTTCGGCTTCGTCGCGGTGTTCTTCAACTACCGCTTCCCGGACTCGGTCTTCCTCTTCCTGGTCAACTCCAGTGGCGCGGTGGCCCTGTTCGTATGGCTGGTCATCTGCTTCTCGCAGCTGCGGATGCGGCGGATCATCCAGCGCGAGGCGCCGGAGAAGCTGGTCGTGCGGATGTGGCTGTACCCGTATCTGACCTGGGCGACGGCCGCGCTGATCGTGTTCGTGCTCGGCTACATGCTGACCGACACGGAGGGCGAGAGCAGCGGACGTACGACCGTGCTGCTGTCGCTGCTCGTCGCGGCGGCCGTGGTCGCGGTCGCCCTGGTGAAGGAGAAGCCGGCCAAGAAGGAGACGGTGCACTCCCGGACGACCGCCGGGTAACCCCGGAACGTCGTCTGCTCCAGACGGATCAGGTCATGCGGCCGTCGTCGTGCCCATGGACACCGTGACGGCCTCGCCGGCCTCCCCTCCTCCGGCCCGCCGGGCCCGGGTACGACGACGAACTCGCCGGCTACCCGCCGGGCGGTGAAATCGGCGTCCTGGCCCGGGAGTTCGGGTACGCCTTTCGCAACAAGCCCTAGGGGCGCTGGGCGAGCTTCCAGGCGGTGGGGAGCAGGCCCATCGCCAGGGCCGCCTTGACGGCGTCGCCGATCAGGAACGGGGTGAGGCCGGCCGCGACGGCGGCGGAGGCGGAGAGGCCGGCGGCGTAGGCGAGGTAGGGGACACCGACGGCGTAGATGATCGCCTCGCCGACCAGCATCGCGCCCGCCGTCCGCAGGACGGAGCGGTCGGCGCCGCGGCGGGCCAGGGCGCCCACGGCGGCGGAGGCGAGGATCATGCCGAGGATGTAGCCGAAGGAGACGGAGACTCCGGAGGTGCCGTCGGCGAACCACGGGACCCCGGCGAGCCCGGCCAGCGCGTACACGACGAGCGAGGCGACGCCGCGGCGGGCGCCGAGGGAGGTGCCGACGAGCAGCGCGGCGAAGGTCTGGCCGGTCACCGGGACCGGGGAGCCGGGGACCGGCACCGCGATCTGGGCCGCGACACCGGTGAGCGCGGCGCCGCCGAGCACGAGCGCGACGTCACGGACGCGGGAGGCGGGCAGCAGATCGGCGAGGACCGTTCCGGTGCGAGCGGGGGCGGCGGCGGTGCTCATGGGGACTCCGCGAGGGTGGGGAGGGTACGGGACACCGCGACGCTATCCCAGCGGCCGGGGGCCGCCCACCGTCAGCGCTCGACAAAGGGGGGAACCCGGCCATGGTCGACTCCACACAAAGGGTGCCGGTTACACCCGGTGTGAAGTGATGCCGATCACTGAGGTGACGATGTTTCACTCACCCCGACGTCGTGGGCGGGATTGTGAGGTATCACCAAATGAATCCTAGTGCACTGGTCGGATTCACCGTTCCTGCCCTACCCTTCCAGGCATGGTTGCCCAGGCCCTGAACCTCACGTCGCGTCGCTATGTCGACCTGCGACGCCAGGGCACGGCCACCTGTCGCCGCCCGGTCTGAGGCGCGGCCCCGCGCGCCTCGGCTTCCGAGACGTGTCGGCCCCCGTTCCCGAGGACGGTCAACCATGCCCCGTACCGCGGCACCCCCTGTTCGTACGACGTCCCCCGTGCCCCGTGTCGCCGACAGCGACCGGCGGCGCACCAGCGCCAGTGTGATCCTGCGGTCCGTGCTGGAGCACGGGCCGGTGGCGCGCTCCACCATCGCCCGGCTGACCGGGCTGTCTCCGGCCGCCGTCACCGACCACTGCTCCCGGCTCACCGCACTCGGGCTGATCCGGGAGTCGGCCGCGCCCCGCAGGTCGAACGGGGTCGGCCGGCCGCACGTCCCGGTCGACCTGGACGACTCGCGGTTCGTGGTCGGCGGGGTGCACGTGGCGGTGCCGTACACCACCGTCGCGCTGCTCGATCTGCGCGGACGGGTGGTGGCACGGCGGGAGTTCGAGCACCGCGGCGTCGCTCCCTACGATGTGCTCGCGCGGGCGGCCGACGGGCTGGCGGCGCTGCTCGCCGGGGCGCCGGACAGCCGCCCACTGGGGGTCGGGTTCGCCGCGGGCGGCTGGGTGGACCGTGATTCCGGGACCGTCGTCGAGCATCCGCTGCTCGGCTGGCGTGACGTACCGGTGCGGGAACTCCTCGCGGCGCGGACCGGACTGCCGGTCCATGTGGACGGGCACGCCCGGGCGTTGGTCAACGCGGAGCGGCTGTTCGGGCGGGCGCGCGACAGCCGCAGTGTGCTGCATCTGTTCGTCGGGAACGTGGTCGACGCCGCCTTCGCCACCCACGACGAGGTGCACCACGGGCCGCGTTCGCAGGCGGGCTCCATCGCGCATCTGCCGCTGGCCGGCGGCACCGAGCCCTGCGACTGCGGACGGACCGGCTGCCTCCAGGCGGAGCTCAGCGAGCGCACCTTGTGCCGGCGGGCCCGGGAGGCCGGGATCGTCGACGGGGTCAACCCGATGCGGGTGCTCGCCGCGGCGGACGCCGGCGATCCGGCGGCCGTGCGGCTGCTGCGGGAGCGGGCGCGGATGACGGGACGGGCGGCGGGGCTGCTGCTGGACGTCCTCAACCCGGAGCGGGTCGTGGTCACCGAGGTGGGTGTGCTGTACCGCGAGGACTGCCTCGCCGCGCTGCGGGCGGAGGTCGGGGCGGCGCGGGCGGAGTGCGTGGTGCCGTCGAGTTTCCCGGACTCGGTGCTGGCGGTGGCGGGCGGATCGGTGGCTCTGGACGTGCTGTTCCGGGACCCGCTCACCCTCTCGTCACGGGCGACTTAATTCAGAAACTCCGAATGTTGACAGGCCGCGCACCAGAACAGGACCATCGTTCCATGAGCTGTCGCACTCTCTGTTGCTGACGCCCCGGTGCGCCGGGAGCGCACTCTTTCTCTCTCGTTTTTTCACGCGTGAATTCCCTGCTCTGCCCTGCGCCGTGCTGTGCCGGGCCTGAATTCCGCCTGCCTTTTTTCACCGCTTTCCCCTGGGGGTCCACCCATGTCTTCGTCCTATGACCGTCGAGCGTTCCTCGCCTCCGTGTTCGGCGTCGCCGCAGGTGTCGCCGGGCTCAGCGGGTGCGCCGAGAGCAGCGCCGCCACGAGTGCCGAGGGCGCCTCCACGGCCCCGCTCGCCGACAAGGTGCCCGCCGGCACCAGCCTGAAGATCGCCTCGTACCAGAACACCCAGCAGTTGCAGTTCAGACTGGCGAAGCTGCCGAAATTGCCATTCACGGTGTCGAGTTGGGTGAACATCGGGGCCGGCCCCGATGTCATCAACGCCTTCCGGGCGAAGTCCCTGGACCTCGCGAACAATGCCGGTATCCCGCCGATCCAGGCGCACTACCAGGGGTATGACGCGAAGATCGTCGCGATCGGCCTCACCCGCAAGCCGAACTACCTCTTCGCCACCAAGCCCGGCAGCGACATCCACACCGTCGCCGGCTTCAAGGGGAAGAAGCTCGCCTTCTCGCAGGGGCAGGCGCAGGGTGTCGTCCTGTTGCGGGCGCTGAAGCGGGCCGGCCTGAAGTACGACGACGTGAAGCTGGTCCCGCTGACCAGCAACCAGTTCCTCACCGCCCTGCAGTCCGGGCAGGTCGACATCGCCCCGCTCGCCAACAGCCAGGCACCCGCCTACCTCCAGCAGTACGAGTCCAAGGGCGCCCGCACCATCACCACCGATGTCGTCGACCTGCTGAACCTGCTGTGGGCGCCGGTGTCCGTGCTGAACGACGAGGCGAAGGCCGCCGCGATCGCCGCCTACATCCCGCAGTGGGCGCAGGGCCAGGTGTGGACGTACGAGAACCCCGGCGTCTGGAACGAGGAGTTCTACGTCAAGACGCAGAACCTGACCGCCGCCCAGGCCAAGTCGATCTCCGACCTCGCCAACAAGCCGCTGTTCCCGCCGAGCTGGGACGAGGCGGTCAAGTGGGAGCAGGAGACCGCGGATCTGCTCGCGGAGGGCGGCTTCGTGAAGAAGTTCGACGTGTCGTCCCTCTTCGACCACCGCTTCGAGGGCATCGCCGCGAAGTCCGTCGCCGCCGAGTACCGGAGTTGACCGCCATGACCACGACCGCTCTGAGCACGGCCCCCGCGGCCGTCGCCGACGAGCCGGCGCGAAGGCGCCGCCGCAGTCTCGCCCCCGGCAGGCGGCTGCCCGCCGCCCGGCTGGCCGGCCCCCTCGTCCTGCTCGCCCTGTGGGCCGCCGCGTCCGCCGCGGGCCGGCTGGACACCGGCGCGATCCCGGCGCCCTGGACGGTCCTCGACACCGGGGTCCGGCTGTGGAACGACGGGACCCTGCCCACCGACGTCCTCACCTCCCTCGAACGCGCCGGATACGGCTTCGCGATCGGTCTCACCGCCGGGGTGGTCCTCGCCCTCGCCTCCGGGCTCAGCCGGACCGGAGAGGCGCTGATCGACGGGACCGTACAGCTCAACCGGGCGATCCCGACCCTCGGTCTCATCCCGCTGTTCATCCTCTGGCTGGGCATCGGCGAGACCTTCAAGATCGCGATCATCGCGATCGTCGTCTACGTCCCGGTCTATCTGAACACGCATGCCGCGCTGTCCGGCATCGACCACCGGTTCGTCGAACTCGCCGAGGTGCAGGGCCTGTCGAGGCTCCGGTTCGTCCGGCAGATCGTGATCCCCGGCGCCCTGCCCGGATTCTTCGTGGGACTCCGGCTGGGCGTCACCGGCTCCTGGCTGGGCCTGGTGGTCCTGGAGCAGATCAACGCCACCAGCGGCCTCGGCTACATGATGTTCCAGGCGCAGAACTACGGCCAGTCGGACGTCATCCTCGTCGGCCTGCTCATCTACGGCGTCTTCGGTCTGATCTCCGACAGCGCGGTCCGTCTCATCGAACGGAGGGTGCTGTCGTGGCGCCGCACACTGAGCAACTGACCCGTCCCGCCGTGCGGTTGCGCGGCCTGACCCGGTCCTTCGACGGGCGTACCGTCCTCGACGGCATCGATCTCGACATCCCCGCCGGACAGTTCGTGGCCCTGCTCGGGCACAGCGGGTCCGGCAAGTCCACCCTGCTGCGGGCGGTCGCGGGCCTCGACCACGAGGTCAACGGGAGCGGGCGGCTGAGCGCACCGGAAAGGGTGTCGGTCGTCTTCCAGGACTCCCGGCTGCTGCCCTGGCGACGGGTGCTGGACAACGTACTGCTGGGCACGGACGGTGAGGAGCGGGGGCGGGCGGCGCTCGCCGAGGTGGGGCTGAAGGGGCGTGAGCGGGCCTGGCCGAACGAGCTGTCCGGCGGTGAGGCGCAGCGTGCCGCGCTCGCCCGCTCCCTCGTCCGCGAGCCCGAACTCCTGCTCGCCGACGAGCCGTTCGGAGCGCTCGACGCACTCACCCGGATCAAGATGCACGGGCTGCTGCGGGAGCTGTGGGAGCGGCACCGGCCGTCCGTGCTGCTCGTCACGCACGACGTGGACGAGGCGATCGTGCTGGCGGAGCGGGTTCTTGTGCTCGAACACGGGCGGATCGCACTCGACTTCGCCATCGAGGACCACCCTCGTGAGGAGTACCGGGCGCGGTTGCTGACCGCGCTGGGTGTGACGCCGGACGCTCGCTGACCGTCTCGGGGGCTGCCGCCCCCGAACCCCCGCTTCGGCCCTGAACGGGCCTCGTCCTCAAACGCCGACGGGCTGTTTCCGCACCCGCGCTCGAAACGCAAAGGACCACCATGCCCCGCCAGCTCCACCTCAACGCCTTCCTCATGAACACCGGCCACCACGAAGCGTCCTGGCGGCTCCCCGAGAGCGACCCCTACGCCCATGTACGGCTCGACCACTACGTCCGGCTGGCCCGGACCGCCGAGCGCGGCACCTTCGACTCGCTCTTCCTCGCCGACGGGCCGCAGCTGTGGGGCAGCGTCGCCCAGCGCCCGGCCGGCGCGCTGGAGCCGCTCACCCTGCTCACCGCGCTGGCGACGGCCACCGAGCACATCGGCCTGATCGCCACCGCCTCCACGTCCTACAACTCCCCCTACAACCTGGCCCGCAAGTTCGCCTCCCTGGACATCGTCAGCGGCGGCCGGGCCGGCTGGAACATCGTCACCACGGCGGGTGCGGAGGCCGCCCGGAACTTCGGTCTGGACGCCGAGCCGGCGCACGCCGAGCGGTACGCCCGGGCCGCCGAGTTCCTCGACGTGGCGCTGAAGCTCTGGGACAGCTGGGAGGACGACACGATCCTCGCCGACAAGGCGTCCGGGGTCTGGGGCGACAACGCCAAGATCCACCCGCCCCGGCACCGGGGGACGTACTTCAGCGTCGAGGGCGCCCTCAACGTCCCGCGTTCGCCGCAGGGTTACCCGCTGCTCGTGCAGGCGGGGTCGAGCGAGGACGGCAAGGCGTTCGCCGCCCGGTACGCGGAGGCGGTGTTCACCGCGCAGCAGACCCTCGCCGACGCGCAGGCCTTCTACGCCGACCTCAAGTCCCGCACCTCTCAGGCGGGCAGAGACCCCGAGCACATCAAGGTGCTGCCCGGCATCGTCCCGGTGCTCGGCTCGACGGAGGCCGAGGCGCGGGCGAACGAGCAGGTGCTCGAAGACCACATCGTGCACGAGCACGGGGTGGCCAACCTGGAGCGGCTACTGCAACTGCCTTTGGGAACCCTGGAGTTGGACGCCCAGCTGCCGGCCGACCTGCCCTCCGAGGACGCCGTCGAGGGCGCCAAGAGCCGCTACACCCTGGTGGTGGAACTGGCCCGGCGCGACCGGCTCACCGTGCGGCAGCTGATCGGGCGGCTCGGCGGCGGGCGCGGGCACCTCACCTTCGCGGGCACCCCCGAGCAGGTCGCCGACAAGATCGAGACCTGGTTCACCCGGGGCGCCGCCGACGGCTTCAACATCATGCCGGCCGTCCTGCCGTCGGGCCTCGAGGCCTTCGTCGACCAGGTCGTCCCGATCCTGCGCACCCGCGGTCTGCTGCGCACCGAATACGGCCCCCACCGGACCCTCCGGGAGCGCTACGGCCTCCCCCGCCCCGCCAACCAGTACGTCCCGACACCCGCCCTGGTCTGAAAGGACATCACCATGACCATCGACATCCGCAAGGTCACCGCGCGCATCGGCGCCCACGTGTCCGGCGTCGACCTCTCCAAGCCGCTCGACGAGGAGACCCACGCCGCCCTGCGCGAGGCGCTCAACGTCCACAAGGCGCTGGTCTTCGACGCGGTGGGCCTCGACGACGAGGGCCAGCAGGCCTTCGTCCGCCACTTCGGCGACATCACCACCGCCCACCCGACCGTGCCCTCCGTCGACGGCACCCCGAACGTGCTGCCCGTGGACAGCGAGCGCGGCCGGGCCGCCAACCACTGGCACACCGACGTGACCTTCGTCCTCAACCCGCCCCAGGCCACCAGCCTGCGCAGCCTGACCGTCCCGCCGTACGGCGGCGAGACCCTGATCGCCAGCTCGGCGGCCGCCTACCGCGACCTGCCCGAGCCGCTGCGCCGACTGGCCGACACCCTGTGGGCGGAACACACCAACGACTACGACTACGCCGTCCCGGAGGAGTCGCTCGACGAGCAACAGGCCGCCGCGCGCGCCCAGTTCACCTCCATCAAGTACCGCACGGTGCATCCGGTGGTCCGCGTCCACCCGCTGACAGGTGAACGCGGCCTGTTCATCGGCGGGTTCGCCCAGCGGATCGTCGGGCTGTCGGCCGGCGAGTCCCGCAAGATCCTCGACCTGCTCCAGTCGTACGTGACCCGCCCGGAGAACCTGCTGCGCCACCGCTGGTCGGAGAACCAGCTCGTGCTGTTCGACAACCGCATCACCCAGCACTACGCGGTCGACAACTACGACCACCTGCCGCGCCGGCTGCACCGGGTGACCGTCGCCGGCGACGTGCCGGTCGGCATCGAGGGCAAGGAGAGCTACTCGATCGAGGGCGACGCGGCGCACTACACGTCCGTGGCGGCCTAGGGCGTGTTTCGAAAGTCCCGCCTGCCTGGCGACGCCTGGCACGCACTCCCCCAGAGGGGGGACCCCCAGCCGCGTTGTCGGGCTCGCCCC
>NZ_JBEOWF010000086.1:0-14016 GCF_040295925.1 Streptomyces sp. NPDC002588 | reverse complement strand
TCTTCGCCTACGTCACCCCTCCCCTGACCACCGTGCGTCAGCCCTTCGACGCTGCGGCAGGAGAGGGCATCAGGCTGCTCGTGCACGCCATCGAACAGCCGGAGAAGGACCTGCCACCGGCGAGCGAACCACCGCTCGAACTCGTCGTTCGCGGCTCGACCGCACCCCCGCCGCCCCACCAGGGCCAGGCACTTCCCCCTACCTGAACACCTGCCCCGTCGCACCACACCCCCTCACCCGGACATCGTCCGCACCGTCGTGCCCGCCGACGTCACCCACTCGACTCCGCCGTTCCACGCCCGGATCGCTCCGGCGTGCGGCGGGCACCGAAACACCCCCCGTCCCTTCCCCCTGGGAGCCGCAATGTCCCCTGCGCAGACAGGCGCCAGACCCGGCGCCGCTCCGCGTTCCCGCCCCTTCTTCCTCCTGACGCTGATGTCCGCCCTGCTCGCCGCGGTGGCGACGCTGGTTCTGCCGGCCGCCGGCCGGGCGGACGCCCTGGCCCGTTCGTCGCAGACGATGTACACACCGCCGTCGGGCGCGCCCTCCCCCGGGTCGTTCTACCCGCGGGCGATGCGTCTGCAGCACAACGGCTCCGCCAACGGCACCATCCTCGCCACCTTCGAGCAGTACACCACCGGCACTCCGGTCCTCCCGATCTACCGCAGCACCGACAACGGCAACTCCTGGACGAAGATCTCGGAGGTCGCCGACACGCAGAACGGCTGGGGCATGCGCTGGGAGCCCGAGCTCTTCGAACTGCCCACGGCGGTGGGCGAGTTCCCGGCCGGCACCATCCTGGCCGCCGGAGCCTCCGTCCCTGCCGACCGCTCCGCCATCAAGATCGATGTCTATGCCAGCACGGACCGCGGACAGAGCTGGACGTTCGTCAGCAACATCGCCACCGGCGGCGCGGCGTTCGACACGAACGGCAACACCCCCGTATGGGAGCCGTTCTTCCTCTACGCCAACGGCAAACTGATCGTCTACTACTCCGACCAGCGCGACCCCGCCCACGGCCAGAAGCTCGTGCACCAGGTCACCACGGACGTCCGTAACTGGGGCCCGGTCGTGGACGACGTGGCGGAGCCCACCTACAGCCAGCGCCCGGGTATGGCCACCATCGCGAAGCTGCCCAACGGCAACTACGTCATGACGTACGAGTACGGCGGTTCCCCCGCGGGCAACTTCGCCGTCTACTACAAGATCTCCTCCGACCCGGAGGCGTTCAACTCCGTCACGGGCATTCCCCTGCGGTCGACGGACGGCGTGGTCCCCACCAGCACCCCGTTCATCACGTGGCTGCCCACAGGCGGTCCGAACGGCACGCTTGCCGTCAGCGCCCTGAGCACCGGTGATCTGTTCCTCAACACCCAGAACGGCGCCGCGAACACCTGGACGCGCATCGCCTCCACCGTCGCTCCCGGCTACAGCCGGGGCCTGCTCCCGCTGCCCGACGGCCACAGCCTCCTGGTGCTCAGCGGCGGCCGCGGAGGCAGCATCAATCCCGTCACCTACGGCACCATCGACCTGGGCGGCGGCATCTCCGACGGTGCGACCTACACGGTGTCGAACGCCAACAGCAGCCTGATGCTGAGCATCGCGGGCGGCTCCACCGCCAACGGCACCTTCGCCACCCAGCAGAACGCCGACAACGCCACCGACCAGCAGTGGCGCTTCGTGCAGCAGTCCTCCGGTTTCTTCAAGGTCTTCAACGTCGCCACGGGCAAGGTCCTCGGCGTGCAGAGCCAGTCCACCGCCGACGGCGCCAAGATCCTTCAGTGGGACGACAACGGCACCCTCGACCACGAGTGGGCCGTCGCCCCGAACCCGGCCGGCGGCTTCACGCTGACCAACCGCGTCACCGGCAAGTACCTCGAGATCCCCAACGCCTCCACCGTCACCGGCGTCACCGCCGACCAGTGGAGCGACACCGGCTGCGCCTGCCAGCGCTGGAACCTCACCCAGACCGCCCTGCCCCCGCTGGGCACCGGACAGTACGTCCTGGTCAACAAGAACAGCGGGAAGTACCTCGACATCCCCAACGCGTCGACCGCCACCGGCACGGCCGTCGGACAGTGGCAGAACTCCGCCTGCTTCTGCCAGCTGTTCAGCTTCCAGTCCGCAGGCAACGGTGCCTGGACCATCAAGAACGTCAACAGCAACCTCAACCTGGACATCCGCAGCAGTTCCACCACCGCGGGAGCCGCCCTCGTCCAGAACACGCCTGCCGCCGTCGACTCGCAGAAATGGACCCTCACCGACGCCGGCAGCGGCTTCTATCGGCTGCAAAACGTGAACAGCACCCTCTTCGCCGGCGTGGCCCAGTCCTCCACCGCCGACGGCGCAGCCGTCGTCCAGTGGAACAGCCTCACCGTCGACGACCAACTCTGGAAGATCGTCCGCATCAACTGAGTGGCTGCAACTCTGCGAGGAGAGCGGGCGTGTACCTACACCCGCTCTCCGGGCCTGGGTGTGGTGCTCGCTCTGGGCGATCTTCGTGTCGTAGTAGGTGCGGGAGGCAGGGTCGGCCAGCGCGGCGAACGTCGAGAGGAAATGGCTCGCTTGAGCCGCTTGTTTCCTCTCCGCGAAGGCTGTTCGCCGCGGCTGGAGGATCCGGAGCTACCCGGTTGCCGGGGCGAGGCCGGCGTAGGCGGCCAGGCGGACGGGAACGCGGTGCCGTCAGCGACGTCGATGAGGATGCGGGCGCCGATCCTGATGCCGAAGTCGGGCATGGACATCAGGACCTTGGAAAGTGGGTGGGCCTCCAGCAGTTCCTCGATCCGGGGACCCTTGTCGTGGGGATCGCGGCCGGCCTCGGTGCACAGGACGTCCACGAGAAGGTCGGCGATGAGGTCCCCGTCGGGGTAGAGCCGATCGGCGGCGGGATCCAGCAACGCGAAGCGAGCGATGTTCGGTGGCTTCGTACTGCCGTTGTGGATGTCGTTGAGGACGGCGCGGGCCAGTTGGTTGGCGGCGAGCAGGTGCAGGCGGCCGTCGGTGACGTACTCGGGTCCGGCAGTGACGGCGTCCAGGGGCCACTGCAGGCCCTTGTGGAAGGTCCGCTTCCGGCCGGCGGCTGAGACGCGGCGAGGCTGCCGTGTTCCATCCGCCGTAGTACTCGAATGACGTCGGCAGGCGAGGCGACTTCGTGGCCGCGCAGTTCGGGCATGCGGCGCCGGGCGGCATCGTGGCCGACGGCTTGGCGCTGGATGAGCAGTTGCTCGAAGCCGACGGTCAGTGCGTTGCCCAGGCGCAGGACGAGCATCAGGACGATGATGCCGCGCATGCCGGGCAGGGTGATGTGCCACATTCGCCGCCAGCGGCCGGCTCCGTCGACGGCCGCGGCTTCGTACAGGTTCTGGTCGATGCCGGCGAGTGCGGCGAGGAAGTCGATGATGCCCCAGCCGGCGTCCTTCCAGACCACTTGCGAGGTGACCAGGAACGCGAAGGTGTGCGGGTCGGTCATGACGTTCCAGGTGTCGGTGTGGTGCTCGCGCAGGAACTGGTTGAGCAGTCCGGCGCCGCCGATCATCTGCTGGAACAGGGGCCTGCCAGAACAGCCGGTCGCCGAGGAGCTGTCGGAAGTTGTCCAGGCCGACCCATTCGCTGTGCAGGACGCCGTCCAGCGGTCGTAGAACTGGAACGCGGTGACGGTCCCCACCATGGGCGGGTAGTTGTGGAGCACCAGCAGACCGGTGGAGCAGCGTCTTGTCCCGGCGCAGTCTCATCCGCCAGGTCAGCTTGTTGTCGGCGGACTGCCCGGCGGGTCGTCGACGGCCGAGCCGTGCGCGAGGCCCGGTCCTGTCGGCATGCTGCTTTCCCTTGCTTCCCGGCGCAAGCGTCGAGGCCGTGATTCCTCCCTACTGGTCGGTGCCGAGTTCATCCAGGACCTCGGACTGGTACCAGGCGACCACCGTCGCCGTCGTTGCGCTTCCAGGTGACCGCGTCCTGGAAGGCGGAGACGGGCTTGAGACCGTGCGCGACGTCCTTGACGGTGTCTTCCACCGCCTGGCCGGCGTCGGCGGTGGCGAAGCCTTCGGCACGGTGATGTTCATGTTGAGGAAGACCGGTTTGTAGATGTGCTGGACGGCTTCGGCGTTCCAGGCGCCAGGTACGGCGTCAGGTCGCCGAGGTGGGTACCCGCCAGCTTCCCCGGATCACGGAGTGCAGTTGGGGTCCTGGGCGTTCAGCCAGCGCGCGAGGGCCTCCGGCCTGCTTTGGACGGCCTGCGCGGCCAGTTGGCAGCCGTAGGTGCGTCAACGCGATGATGGCCTTCATCTGGGCACGCGTCCAAGTCGAACTGCTCAAGCCGACAGCGCTGACACTCCGCGCTGGGCATGCTCACCCCGGTGGAGCACGAACTCCGCACCCCGCCTGTCGCCTGAAACCAAGCAACTTGACTCAGGATGGTGGCAGGTGCTCCCGGCGCCGATGCGGCCGCACTTGGTGCCCCCTTCATGGCCAAGACGGGTCGTGGCCAACCCAGTCCTCTGGTAAGGACGATCAACGGTCAGCCGGACCGGGTTGTCGCGGACCACGGCTCGATGACCGTACCAGCCCTTCGTGACGACTGCTCTGCCGCGCCGCGTATTAACGCGTACGTCTCGTCGGCGCCTTCACAGTTTTATGCGATGTCGCTTAGCCTCCTGCCGGTGGCGTGCAGCATCACACGCCACCGTGTGGACAACGAGAGGAGCCCAGGGCTCTGATGGTGACAGAGACCGGACGACACCGTGAGGGCTCAGGACCTGCAAGTGGCACGAGCCAGGACAGTCCGTCGGGTGCTGTCATGGTTGCGGCGGGAACTTCTGCCCTCGTCGGCCGGGACGATGCCCTCGCCGGCGTGACGTGGGCGCTGCAGTCCGGATGCTCGCTGGTGCTCATCGAGGGCGAACCCGGTATCGGCAAGTCCCGGCTGGTGCGCGAGGTACTCACGGCTGTCGCGGACCACCCGGTCCTGCTTGCCCCGTGCCCGCCCGTGCGGGAGCCGTTCCCGCTGGGTCCGGTCGTGGACGGGGTGCGGCGTCTGCGACCGACCCTGTCGGGCCTGGCGCTGAGCCCGCTCGGCGGCGCGTTGCGGCCGTTGTTTGCCGAGTGGGCCGACGAGTTGCCGCCGGCGCTGGACGCGCTGGACGACCCGAAGGAGACTCGGCACCGGCTGCTGCGCGCGATGACGGAACTGCTCGAGCGGCTCGGCGTCACGACGCTCGTGGTCGAGGATGCGCACTGGGCGGACTCGGCGACGCTGGAATGGCTGCTCACTCTGTGTGCCTCTGGTGACCTGCGCATGTCGATCGTGCTGACGTATCGACCGGACGACGTCCCTTCCGGGTCGCTTCTGCGGCGGTTGACGTCTCGCCGCCCCGCCGGCATGACACTGACCAGGGTTGAGCTGTCCCCGCTGGATGTGCGGCAGACCGGGGAACTGGTCCGGTCGATCCTCGGCGCGGACGAGGTCTCTGAGCAGTTCGCCGTGTTGCTGCACCAGCGCACCGACGGCGTCCCGCTGGCGATAGAGGAAATGGTCCGGTCGATGCGGGAGCGCGGCGACATCGTCCATCGGGATGGCGCGTGGTCCCGCCGGGCACTCGACGAGCTGCATGTGCCACCTACACTGCGGGATTCGGTGTTGGAACGCGTGGACCGGCTTCCCGCGGAGGCCCGGCGGGTGCTGGAGGCCGCCGCCGTGCTGGGCGAACCGGCCGACGTGGTGCAGCTGACCGCGGTCGCCGACGTGGCCGGCGAGGCCGGCCGGAGCGGGATCGCGCGCAGCCTTGCTGCGGGGCTGCTGCGTGATGCAGGTGATGGCCAGTTGGTGTTCCGGCACGTGCTCGACGCGGAAGCCGTGGCGGACGCGATCCCGGCGTCGGAGCGGTGGCGGCTGCACCAGCGCGCCGCGGAGCACTTGCAGCACCTCGATCCGCAGCCGGTGACCCGGCTGATGCGGCACCTTCGCGAAGCCAACGACATGAGCGGGTGGTCCGTCCGCAGCGAGCAGGCCGCGGATCTGGCCTGGGAATCGGGTGACGACCGCACAGCGGTGGCGCTGTTGCTTGACGTGTTGAGCGAGGTCGAGCACCCGGTGGAGGCTCAAGTCCGCCTGGCGTGGAAGATGGGGCGGTTCACGGCGGCCGGTGGCGCCTCGTTGGGCGGCACGGCCACAGACGTGACGAGCGCGCTGCGCTCGGTCCTGGCGCATGCCGGCCTCGCGGCGGGTGACCGCGGTGAGATCAGGCTGCTGTTGGGCCGCCTCCTGCTTCAGCTGGCGCAGTTCGACGTCGTCTACGAGGAGATCGAGGCCGCTGTGCCCGACCTGGCTGCCCGGCCCGCCCTTGCGGCGAAGGCGATGCTGTCCTTGGCGGTACCGCGGGGACCGTGGCCCGTGAGTTCCCACCTGGCCTGGCTGGAGCGCGCGAATGAACCGATGGCGCAGGTCCGGACCCGGACGGAGCGCCTGGAGCTGGCCGTCGACCGGGCGTTGATCCTGCTGATGCTCGGCGAGGAGGCTGGATGGCAGGCGGCACGGGAGATCCTTCGTGACGACGCCGAGACCGTCGCCGAGCGGCGGCAGATCGCACGCGCGCTGATCAATTTTGGTCACATGGCGATCTCCTGGGGACTGTACGAGCAGGCTGAGCACCTCCTGACACGTGCCGTCGAGGAGATCCACACCACCGGTTACCAGCGGTCGCTCGGCATGGCGTACAGCACCCGGGCCCGGCTGGACTGGTATACCGGCGCCTGGGCAGGCCTGGCGGACAGAGCCGCGGAGGTGGCGGAGTCCGCCGCGAGCCTGCGCGAGGCGCGGATCGAGGCGAGCGGGGTCCTCGCGCTGCTGGATCTGGTCGAAGGACGCCGGGGCGCGGCCGAACGACGGCTGCGCGACCTGCTCGACGAGACCGGCAGGCGCGGCATGGTGGACGCCATGGTCGTCCCGGCGGCGGCCCTGGGCCGCTCGGGCCTGCTCGACGGCTCGATCGACGAGCCGTTGGACGTCACGGCGGACCTGGTCGCGACGATCGCGCGGAAGGGACTGTGGCTGTGGGCGACCGACGTGCTTCCCGTGCGGGTCGAGGCACTGGTCGCTGCCGACGCCGATGCCGAAGTCGACGCCCTGCTCGGGCAGTTCGCGCTCTGGCTCGATGATCGCACCGCGCCGGCCCCGGCCGCGGCGTTGGCCACCTGCCGGGCCATTGCGGCCGAGGCCAGGGGCCGTGGCGACGCCGCCGAGTTGTTCGCCGACGCCGCCGCGGCGTGGGAGGCACTGCCGCGGCCGTACGACGAACTGCTCGCCCTGGAGCGTCGCGGCCGATGTCTGATCGCGACGGACCAGCAGGAGGAGGCGCTGCGGCTGCTGTCGGACACCGAGCGACGGCTGCGCGAGCTGGGCGCGAAGCGGGACGCCGACCGGGTCGCCCAGGTGCTGCGGGAGAACGGCACCGAAGTGGTGCGCACCTGGCGGCGAGGCCCGCAGGGCTACGGCGACCAACTCTCCCCCCGGGAACTGGAGGTGGCCGGCCTGGCCGCACGGGGCATGACGAACCGTCAGATCGCGGACTCGCTGTACATCAGCCATCGCACGGTCGGCCAGCATCTGTCCGGGGCGATGCGCAAACTCGGTGTCTCGTCCCGCACCGCGCTGGCGGTGGCGGCGTCCAGGGCGGGGCTGCTGCCGCCCGAGCCGGAGTGAGGGATGCCGTCCGGACGCGCCGACGGCGACCGGTGGCCCTCGCTCGAGGAGGGCACCGATCGCCGTCGGCTCAGCGTGCTGTCCTGATCGTCACCTGACCCCGAAGGCACGCTCCACGGTCTGGTCGATCGAGTGCCCGTTGGCGTCGGTCGCCTCGGTGCGCAGGCTCACGTACTGCGATGCGTCGGCGGGAACCGTGAACTTCGCCTTCCATGTGCCGTCGGCAGTAACCGGGGCGAGCTTCAGGCTGGTCCAGGTCCGGCCGTCGTCGTAGGAGATCCACGTCCGCACCTTGGTGACCTTCGTCTCGCCGGTCTGCGAGGGGCGGGCCGTGACCGTGAGCGTCTGCGGCCGGTCGGCGCGGACCTGGTTGGACAGGTCGACTCCGGCGGCGTAGACGACCTGCGGGACGGAGATGGGGACCTCGGCCGAGCCCGGCTGCGGGTTGGCCCGGAACGACGCCGTGGTGGTGATGTGAGTGGAGTACTTCCACCCGGGAGCGTCCCGTCGCGCCTCGACCACCAGCTTGTAGTCCCCCTCACCCGAGGGCACCGAGATGGCCCCGAAGTCCGACAACTGGTTGGTGTACACCTGGGTGCCGTCGCGGTACAGCGTCATCCGCTTGGCGTCGCCCTGCCAGTCCCGCATCAGGTGCAGGCCGGTGGGATCGAAGAGGCGGTCCGTCACCGCCCAGAGCGTGTTGCCCCTGGTCATCAGCACCCCGAACTTCGAGGTGTTGACGGTCTTGAAGTAGTCGACCGTGCGGTGACCCGGCTGCTGGAACCGGTGCCTGCCGTTCTCGATGTCCGAGAACCACACGGAACCGCCCGAGGCGTCGAAGGCGACCCCGGCGTTGTACGAGGTCTCGGAACTGGCGCTGAACCACTCGTCGAGTACGGCACCGCGCCGTACAGCGAGCTGGGTGCCGACCGGGATGTAGCGGACGGCGTCGGACCCCTTCCATCGCAGGATGTAGTTCGTGTAGTTCGCGGGACCGGCCGCACCGCCCCGCTCATGGATCCGGGCGCTGACGTGCGCGTGGCTGGACTCGTCGACACCGACCGTCAGCGGGCCGCGCGGGACCGTGTTGGCGAAGGGCGTGACGAGGTCGTAGACGTACGGCGTGAGCAGGGTGCCCACGAGGTCGACCTCGACGTGCTTTTCACGGTGCAGGATGCGGCGCAGGGTGTCCACGTCCTCCCCGGGCAGCGCGAACGCCGGGGCCGCCTGCGAGTCCACCGCCCCGACGAGACGGCCGGGGCCGGTGTTGCCGATCGCGACCGCTGCGGCGCCCTGGGCGGCGGCCCGCTCGACGACCGAGGACATGGCCTCCGGGTCCGGGGTGGCGAGCACGAGCCTGCCCTTGACGGACTTGCCCGCGAAGCCGTCCGCGGAGCCGTCCCCGACGTCGACCAGCCTCAGCTCGGCCTTGCCGTCGAACCGCTTGGCCGAGTCGAGCTGGGTGGGATGCAGGCGCGTACGGCCTACCCGGGCGTCGAGGATCGGAGCGGTCCGTGTCGAGTAGACGGTGATTTCCTGCGTCCCGTTCTCGGGGGCCGGGGTGGGGAACAGCCTGATGTGCTTGAAGTCCGGCGGCAGGGCGACCAGCGAGTTGAAGCCCGGGCGGGTACTGCGCCAGTAGCCCAGTGAGCCGATCTGCTGTTCGGTGGTGCGGCCGGTGCGGTAGGTGATCTCCGTGGACCTGCGCGCGTCCAGGGACATCTCGGTGCCGGTGTCCCCTATGCGGACCTCGGGCTTGACGTACATCGCGACGTCCTTGACCTGCTCGCCGCCCGCGTCGGGGGTCAGCAGGAGGGACTCGACGGCGTAGGTGCCGGGCTTGACGCGCACGGTTCCCACGCCGTTCCGGAAGACCCCCTGGTACGTCTTCGTGCTGGTCTCGTCGTGGACGAGCAGGAGGCTGTCGTCAAGGACGGGCTTGCCGTCGGTGCCGGTGCCGCGCACCGTGATGGTCCGCAGCGGCGGCTCGACGTAGAGCGAGAGGGGCACCCGCACCGACGCGGTCGAGTCGGTCGCGGTGGCGGTCACGAGTCCGGAGTACGGCGTCTCGGCGGTCAGCAGGTTCGGGTCCGCGGTGACCGTGATGGCGGCCGTCCCGCCGGCGGGCACCGTCACCTCGTTCGTGGACAGGCGCACCGCACCGTCCGGGAGCGGGGCACCCGTGGACGACGTGACCGACGCGGTGAGCGTGAAGGTGCGCGCGGTGGTGGCGTCGTTGTGGAACGCGACCTCGCGGGTCAGCGTCTTGTACGGCGCGCCGTCGACGAACGGCGCGGCACCGAGGTTGACGGCGGCGGGGACGGCGTAGGCGAGCTGGGTCTGCGCCCGTGCGACGTCGACCCGGCCGGAACCGCCCTCCTCCACCCGGTAGTCGCCCGGCTGGGCCGAGCCGACCAGCGCGGACTTGAGCTGCTGCCAGGTCCACTCGGGATGCGCCTGCTTGAGCAGCGCGGCGGCGCCGGCCACGTGCGGCGACGCCATGGAGGTGCCGTCCATCGATGTGTAGAGCTCATCGACCGGGTTGCCCAGCGAGGTGCCCTTGGCGCGGGCGGCGACGATGCCGACCCCGGGGGCGGAGATCTCCGGCTTGACGCCGTAGTCGCCGATCCGCGGGCCCGTGCTGGAGAAGCCCGCGCGGGATCCGTCCCGGTTCAGCGCCCCCACGGTGAGCGCGTCCTGGGCCGAGGCCGGGCTGCCGATGGTGTTCCAGCCGGAGTTGCCCGCCGCGACGACGAAGAGGATGCCGTGTTCGGCCGTGGCCCGGTCGACGGCGACGCTGAGCGGACCGGTCCCGTCGTCGGGGTCGGACGTACCCAGACTCATGTTGACGATGTCCGCATGCTGGGCGGCGGCCCACTCGATGCCCTCGATGATCTCCGAGAGATAGCCGTCGCCCCTGTTGTTGAGCACCTTGCCCGAGATGATGTCGGCTTCGGGCGCGACGCCCTTCGCGCCGTTTCCGGCGCCCGAGCCGCCGATCGTGGCCGCCACGTGAGTGCCGTGGCCGAGGTGGTCGACGGCGTCGGCGGTGTTGGTGAAGTTCTCCTGCAGCGAGACCCGCCCGGCCAGATCGGGGTGGGTCGCGTCGACACCGGTGTCGAGTACCGCGACCTTGACGCCCCTGCCGTCGAACCCGGCCTTCCACAGGGCGGGGGCACCGATCTGGGGTACCGACTGGGCGAGGTCGACCTTGACCTTGGCGTCCAGCCAGATCTTGCCGACGTGCAGCGCCTTGCGCTCGCCGGTGCTGTCGCTGCGCCGCCAGAAGGCCTCGGCCTCGGCCTTGGGCACGCCGACACCGCGGGAGTTGATGCTCCGCAGGTCGCTGGTGATCCGAGCCTGCGGAGCGGCCTTCGGCGCGCCGGAGCCTTCGCTGTTGTCGAGCACCAGCGGAAGCACCTTGGTGGACGCGTCGTCGTAGCCCTCCGCCACGAGCCGCTCGACGTCGAACAACTCGGGATCGACCGCGTCGTCGATCATTGCCTGCCGGGCGGCCTGCGGGATGACGTACGTTCCCGTCTCCGAGTTCTGGATGACGGCCAGACCGTGCGACGGTCCGTTCGGATGCACCTGAACGGCCGGCGGAGTGTCGCCCTTGAATGTGGTGACCGTCACGACGTCACCGGTGACGAGCGTGACATCGCGGGTCGACTTGATCGCGGCCTGCTCCCGGGCGGGAGCGGGATCCGGGGCGGCTGACGGCGAACTCACGGCGGGAGCTGCCGATATGCCCAGCATGGGCACCGACAGCAAAGGTGCCGCCAGCAGTGCCAGGAATCGGCCGCGGCATCGTGTGCCCGGCGGGGGTATGGGGTGTCTGTGCATGTCTGTCCCTACTGGGGGGGTAAGGTTAGAGGGGTTCGAAGTGGTCGCACGGATCGGGCGTTTCACCGCACTCCGGGCTGTCTCTCCCGTGCTCGGGCGGCGGGGTGACGTGCGGTGTCGGGTCGGCCTCCTCGCTGAAGTCGGATGCCCCGGCTTTCGCCTGTTCGGAAGGTGGATTGTGGCTTTCCATGACGTGAACAGACGATCGCAGCACCGCTGGGGAGGTAGCGAGCGTCCAGATGACGTATTGGTGACCGCTGGAGCCACTGCCTGGGGGTCCTCGACACGGGTTGTACGCGGCGGCCGATGGAGGCGTCGGCCGACTGCCCCGGTTCCACCGGCTTTCGGGCGCCGGTGACGGCTGAAAGTGGAACCGGCAGCGGACGCGTGGGCTCGGACGGTCGCCGCTGCGAGAGTGGCCGCATCTGGGTGGCGTCCCGCTGAGTGGGGTAGGGGCGGTGGTGATGAAGTCGCAGGCCACGGGCCGAGTTCCGCGATCACCGATCACACGTGCCCGGCGGTGTGTCAGGCAGTGGCGCCGTCGATGTCACGCCGCCGATGGCCGGCGGGGTCGCCCCACGTGCCCGCCATGGGCCGGCGTTCCGAACTGACGAGCAGTCAGACAGAGGTCGGCGCCGGGCGGGTGGCTGCACACGCGACCTCCCCCTTCGCCGTGATCGCGGCTCCACCACTCAGCGGGGCGCCATGGCACCCGACCGGCTCCGGAGTTGACGCGTTGACCGAAGTCGCCGGGGCCCGGAGCATGGAACGCGTCTCTGGCGCGCGCGGTGCCCACCCGTTGACCGGCGCAAGACGGGGGATCGAGAGCGCGCCGTCCTTCGTGAGGTCAGCCGCTCGCCCGCGCGCGCCTTCTCCATTCGTGCGCGTCTTCCGTCGGAGTCACCTCGTAGGCGGCGCGGTAGTCGCGTGAGAAGTGTGCGGCGCTCGCGTATCCGACCATGGCCGCCGCGTGCGAGGCGGAATCGTCGAGGACGAGGAGGCGGCGGCGGGCCTCGCCCAAGCGCAGCCGCTTGAGGTACTGCATGGGCGTCATACCGGTGACCTGCCGGAACCGCCTGGTCAGCGTCGCCGGGCTGGTTCCCGCCGTCTCGGCGAGCCGGTTGAGGGTCCACGGGCTGCTGAGATCGCTGCTCAGGGCTTTGGCCGCGCTCGCGACGATGTCGGCCCGCGCGGAGTCGGCGGCGGCGAGCACGCGCGGGGCCTGGTCGGTCTGCAGCAACCGCAACGTGATCTCACGTTCGAGGAGTGGGGCGAGCACCGGTTGCTCATCGGGCGCGTCGAGCAGGCGGAAGAGCCGGTCGATGGCCTCCGCGAGATGCGGCGTCATGGTCCCGAGACGTTCGGGCGGCCCGTCGGACGCCCGCCGGGGAAGTCGTGAGGCCACTTCGGCCACGACCAACGGATCGAGTCGCCATGTGGCCGAGAGGAAGTCCCCCTCCTCGCCGAGCGCGATCACGCTGCCGAACACGGGCAGGTCGACGGGCGTGATCAGGAAGCGCTCGCGACCCCACGGCGCGTCATCATCGCCGATGACGACGCGCTTGCGCCCGCTGAGTACGACAGACAAGCTCGGCGCGTACTTCGTGTACACCAGCGGGGTGGTGACCGCGGAGCGGTTCAGCAGGAGACCCAGCGGTTTCGAACGATGCGGATGCTCGACGTGACGGCGCAGGCACGCGGCGGCACGGCCGAGGCCGGCGGCGATCGATTCCTGCGCCCCTGGGGCGTTCGTACCGGAGGTCATGGCGCCATTCAACAAGACCGCTGACAGCCCAGGATCGGACCGTGAGCGGATCCGGCAAACAATCGACGAGATCCGGCAAGCCGCCCCGGCACTGCCTCGGGAAGATGGTCGGCATGACTTCGAAAGACCAACCGCTTCACTCGCTGCCCCGAGACAACCGTCTCGCCGGACGCACCGCCGTCGTGACCGGGGCTTCCAGCGGCATCGGCGAAGCGATCGCGCATGTGCTGGCATCGAGCGGGGCGCACGTGCTCGTGCACGGACGTGACGAGTCCCGGGCGGGCCGTGTCGCTGCCGCTGTCGAGACCGGCGGCGGCCGCGCCTCGGTGGAGCTCGGCGACCTGGCCGAGAGCGCCGACGCGACGCGGGACTTCGCGCGCCGTGCGACCGCGGCGCTCGGGGGCCGTGTGGACATCCTCGTCAACAATGCGGGCATCTTCCCCGTCGGTCCCACCGACAGCCTCGGAGACGAGGCGGTGGAGGCGCTCCTGGCGACCAACATCCGCGTGCCGCACGGCCTCGTCGCCGCGCTGGCGCCCGCGATGGCGGAACGCGGCTCGGGCGCGATCGTGAACATCACCTCGTGGATGGGCCGGGTCGGTACACCGTTCGTGGGCCTCTACCCGGCCACGAAGGCGGCACTCGAACAGCTCACGCGGGCATGGTCCGCCGAGTTCGGGCCACGCGGCGTGCGCGTGAACGCCGTCGCTCC
>NZ_JBEOWF010000085.1:0-15221 GCF_040295925.1 Streptomyces sp. NPDC002588 | reverse complement strand
TTGCCCGCCTCGTGCAGCCGCAGGGCCAGGCCGAGCCCGATGCCCGAGGTACCGCCGGTGATCAGGATCGTGTTGCCGGTCATCTTCATGGGGGTGTCCTCTTCCTTCACTCGCTGCGAGCCCGTGAACGCCGTGCCCGCGGCCTCGGCTTCGACCGTAGGAGCGCCCGCGCGGAGGCGGGAGAGGAAGGTTTATCCATGGATCGGCGGTCCCCGCCTGGTGGAACCCGGGGGACAGGCCGCCGCGCCGGACCACAACCTCGGTCCCTGGCGAGCGCGTCGAACGGGGAGCGGGGAGCGGGGAGCGGGGAGCGGGGAGCGGCCGAGCCTGTTCAGAACGTCCCGTCGTCGCGCGTGTAGTTGGGGCTGAGTTTCAGCATGGCCGCGACGGCGGGACTCGGTTCGCGTCCTGCGCGGACCGCGAACGACAGGGCGAGCGAGGGTGCGGGGCCGGACAGCGGCTTGATGACCACCCCGGGCGTGTCCACCGGCTCGTAACGGGGTACGACGGCCGCACCGCCGATGGCTCGCACGTACGGCGCGGCCGTCGCGATGTCCGTGATCTCGACGGACACCCGGCGAGTGATGCCGAGTTCGCCGAAGGCCCGGTCCATGGCGGCGCGTGACCCGAAGCCGTTCGCCCCCGAGACGAAGTTCTCATGGGCGAGGTCCTTGAGCGCGATGCGTTCCCGCTGCGCCAGGGGGTGCTCGGACGGCAGGATCACCACGTAGGGGATCGTCGCGAACTGCCGTAGGTCGAGGTCGTGTGCCTCGGCGGCGGCCAAGGCCACGACGCCGACGTCGAGGCGGCCTCGTCGCACGTCTTCGGCGATTCCGCCCGATCCGGATCCGGAGACCTGGATCCGTATGTCCACCAGGGGGTGGCGTTGGCGGAAGGCCCCTACCAGGCGCGGCAGGTCGAGAGCCGTGATGCGGGTCATGGTGCCGATGCGCAGGCTGCCCTGCAGGGTTCTCGACGCCTCGCCGACCACTTCCCTCGCACGTTCCGCGGCTTCGACGACCGACTTGGCTTCGGGCAGAAACACCTCACCCGCCGCGGACAAGGCCACTGCCCTGGTCGACCGGTCGAAGAGCGACACCTGGAGCTCCTCCTCCAGGGCGCGGACGGCTGCCGACACGGTCGACTGAGCCGCGAAGAGGCGTGCCGCGGCGCGGGTGAAGCTGAGCTCTTCGGCCACGGTGATGAAATAGCGCAACTGCCGTATTTCCACGCGCCAATTATCGGATTCATCGATAACGTCTGTCAATATTTTTCGTTGGACCCGATATAACTTCTGCGCCAGGCTGTCACCGAGAGCAACTCCCGCTGCCTGACGAAGGGAAGGTCATGGGCAAGCAGGTTCTGATCGTTGGAGGTACATCCGGAATCGGCCGCGAGCTGGCGGCCGCTTACGCTCGACGGGGCGCCTCCGTGATCATCGCCGGCCGCGACAGCACGCGCGCGGAGAAGGTGGCCGCGGAACTCGACACCGGGATGGACACCACTGCCGTGCGGGGCATCGAGGTCGATCTCAGCAAGCCTGAGACCATCGGGGAGGCGCTGAGCGGCATCGACCACATCGACTCGATCGTTCTCGCCGGTATGCGGCGTGACAACAACACGATCGCCGGCTACGACATCGCCGGGGCGACGGAGTTGGCCGTCACGAAGCTCATCGGCTACACCACGGTCGTCCACGCCCTGCGGTCGCGTATCTCCCGCACCGGCTCGGTGCTGCTGTTCGGCGGTCTGGCCAAGGATGTGCCCTACCCCGGTTCCACCACGGTCACCACCGTGAACGCCGGTGTGACAGGCCTGGTGGCGACGCTGGCCAGAGAGCTCGCGCCGGTCCGCGTCAACGCCATCCATCCCGGCATGGTCGGCGACAGCCCGTACTGGGCCGGTAACGAGCGAGCCCTGGAAGCGGCACGTGCGCGGATCCTGACCGGTGTCCTTCCCACGATGCAGGACGTGGTCGAGGGCTCCCTGTTCCTGCTGGAGAACCCGGCGGCGAACGGCGTGAACCTCGACCTCAACGGCGGCCACGCATGACCGATGCCCTGCCCACACTGGCCGTGGTCGGCGTCGGCCGCCTCAGCCGCCCCATGGTGGTGCGCCTGCGCAGGGCAGGGCACAACGTGGCCGTGACCAACCGTACCCGGGCACGCGCGCTCAACGTCGCGGCGGAGACGGGCGCCCGCGTGCTCCGCTCCCCGCGCGAGGCGGCCTCGACCGCCGACATCGTCATCGTCTCCCTGAGCGACGACACGGCGGTACGCGAGGTCTACCACGGCCCCGACGGCATCCTCGCCGGCCTGCGCCCGGGAACAACGGTCCTGGAGACCAGCACGATCGCCCCTCAGACGGTGACGTCCCTCGCGCCTCGGGTTCTCGAGCGTGGCGCCGTTCTCCTTGACACTCCGGTGTCCGGTTCCGTCGAACTCGCCACACGCGGCGAACTCACCTTCCTGGCCGGCGGCCCCAGAGAAGCACTCGACCGTGTGCGTCCCGTCATGGACGTCCTGGCCACCCGTGTCCTTCACTTCGGGGAGTCGGGCGGAGGCAGCATCATGAAGCTGGCGATCAACTCGCTGCTGCTGTCGATGGCGACAGCACTGGCCGAGTCGCTGGTCCTCGCGGAGCGCGCCGGCATCGACCGGGCCGATGCCTACGACGCCTTCACCCAGAGCGCGGCCGCAGCCCCCTTCATGCTGTACAACCGTGACAACTTCGTACGCCCAGACGAAGCGGCGATACACATGACGCTGTCACTGGTCGCCAAGGATCTGACACTGATCGACGCCCTGGCGTCATCCGTGGGAGCACCCATGGTCCAGCTGGAGGCGAACAGCAGGCTCATCGACCAGGCGGTGGCCGCAGGACTGGGAGACCGAGACGGCGTCTCCGTGCTGGCCGAACTCCTTCGGCACACCGCTGCGACAGAAGCAGGACAGCCGCCGGAGCGGCGGATTCGACCGCCCGGTTCCCCGCGTCCACACACGGCGGGGGATCCGAATGGCCTGTGAGGGAACAGCACACCTCCGTAACCGCCCGCGGTACCCACGGGACCCTACGAACGCCCCGCCCGACTCAGCACCCCTGAAAGCCCGCAGGGTCCCACCGCCCGAACCATGGCCCACCACGATGGACCTCGTAGCCTGCCCTCTCCGCCCTGAAGGGCGTCCAGCACTCCTCCCGCGTCCCCGCAACCGGGCCGGCTGGGCACCCGCTCCAGCTCCCTCAGCCCAGCCTGAACGCCTCGACGGCCGCCACCGCCCACCCGCTACAATGTCGGCGGTGGCACAGCCATACATCGGCTGCGTCGCTGCAAGACTGTCGAGACGTCGTCTGCATCGATCCGTTTGACCTGCGGACCGATTTCAGACACGGTTTCCGACAGATCCCCACCTCGCCTTCGTAGCTCAGGGGATAGAGCACCGCTCTCCTAAAGCGGGTGTCGCAGGTTCGAATCCTGCCGGGGGCACAGGAAAAGGGCCAGCTCAGGAGGGGTTTCCTCCCAGGCTGGCCCTTCGTCGTGTTCGAGGCGTGCCACACGCGTGCCACTAGAGTCCACGCGGAATCCACATCCCCTAGTCGGGGGCCGCCTCTCCCCCACCGTCACGGATCATGGCTCCGAGCCGATCAGCGATGGCCCGGTCACGGTCGCTGGTCATGTGCTGATAGATCAGCGCCGCCCGAGAGCTGCTGTGCCCCATGCGGGTCATCAGCTCACGAGTGCTGGCGCCGGCGGTCGACGCCAGGGTGTTGCCGGTGTGCCGGAGATCGTGAAAGTGCAGTTCCGCCGTGACGCCAGCAGCATCCCTGGCCGTGATCCAGTCGTCGCGGAAGTTGCTCCGCCGGAGCTGGCCACCCCGCGGGCCGACGAAGACGTGTCCGTCTCGGCCAGGTGCGGCGAACTGTTCCAGGTGACACGCGACGTCATCGAGCAGCTCGACAGGGAACGAAATGGCACGGACACCGGCAGCGGACTTCGGGGCTTTGTCGAAGAGCCGACCGTCCTGCAACTCGGCCTGAGACCGGCGGATGCTGACGGTCATGCCCTCCAGGTCGATATCCCGCCGGCGGAGGGCGGCGAGTTCACCGAACCGCAGAGTCGTGAACGCAGCCAGGAGGATGAGCAACCGGTAGCGCAACGCGATGGCGTCGGCGACGGCAAAGACCTCGGCGACCGTGAGGAACGGGCGCTCAGGTACGTCGTAGCGGTCGGCGCCCTTGATGCGGCACGGGTTGCGCCGGATCAGTTCGTCGTCCACGGCCGTGTTCATCAGGGCCCGCAGCAGTTGGTACGCCTTCACCACGGTCGGCTCACCTACGTCGGCGCCGAGGAGCTTGCCGCGCCAGCTACGCACCCGAGCTGTCGTCACGTCGGCGATGGTTCCGGCGCCGAAGGTGGGCAGGACGTGCAGCCGCATGACGGACTCAGACCGCTCGCGGGTGCGGTCCGCAAGCTTTCGATCGCGCAGCCATGCGGTGGCGTAGTCCGCGAAGTTGACCGCCCCAGCGTCCGGATCCGACCACTGACCACGCGTGATGTCAGCCTCAATCTGAGCGAGAGCAATCTGAGCTTCGGTTTTCGTCGGATACGTCTTTTCGGCCGGACGAAGTTGCCCAGTCTCAGGGTCGCGGTAGCGAACCTGCCAGCGACCCGACGGGAGCTGACGGACGGACCCGAAGGCCCTGCGCTGGCCCTTCTTGTTAGCCATCAGGCGACCCTCCGCAGCGAACCGCGCCGGTGGCCGATCGGCTGCACCGTGTTGGCGTCGATGAAGGCGCTCAGCGCCGTCTCCGGTACGCGAACGTGCCGGCCGACCTTGACGAACGTGATGCGTCGCTCGGCGATCAGGCGGCGCGGGAAACGCTCCGTGGTGCCGAGGAGTTCGGCCACCTGCGCCACGGTGAGGTAGCGGTCAGCCACGGGCGGGTTCTCCTTCCGTTCCGGGGGCGGGTTCGACGGATGCAGCCAGCCAGGCTTCGGCGTCGGAGAGGCCGGTTCCGGCGAAGACCCAGTGCGCGAGGACGTACGTCGTCTCGGGCGCGCTGTCGGGGGTGTTGGCAGCGGTTTGTGCACGGCGCCATTCGGCGCGGGCGTCGCGGAGAGCGCCGAGGGTGGTGGAGTAGCGGCGGGATTTTGTGGAGAAGTGGCCGCGGAAGCCGAGCATGTGGGCCCAGGCGCGCAGGCGGAGGTGTTCCAGGTCCTTGCGTGCGCCGAGGGCCCAGGCGGTTCGGATAAGGCGGCGGGCGTGGTCGCTGATGTCGAGCTGGGCGAGTTCGGCGGCGAACTTCAGGGGGCGGTCGAGAGCTCCCGTCGCGGTCTCGGCGCCCTTGGTGGCGTACTTGGCGATGTACGCCGCCACGGCCCGCTCGGTCAGCTCCTGGCCATCGTTGAAGTCGGCAGAACGGATGGTGCGGACATCGAGTTGGCGGCCGAAGGTGAAGGTGTGGGCGCGGTCGTCGAGGATGGGGCCGTCGACTCGGACCCTGGTGGCGGCAGCGCCGATGGCGTCGGCGAGCAGTTCGGCGGTGGCCCAGGCCGGGGGCGGGGTGTCGCCGCCGGACGGTCCGTCGATGCGGATCACGGCGTGAAAGTGGACGGCCCCACGCTTCTGGTACTCGGCGACCTTGGCGAAGGAGACGCGGGCGTGGTCGCGGAGGCGGCGCTGTGACAGGCCGGCGCGCTTGGCAACCTCGCGGCGGAGATAGATCGAGAAGCGCCGCCAGAGCGACCCGGCGTGCGCGTTCCAGAGCACGGCCGCCTCGTAGTCGTAGGTGTCCGGGTTCAGCGGGGTCCCGAGCGCCTCGTCCTCCTGGTCGTGCTGCATGCCACAGCGGCAGGGGCGCCCGTCGGTGCGGCGGTTGTGAACCGGGCCGAAGCCGGGAGCGGTGAAGGTGGCGAAGACCCGGGGGTGAGCGGCGACGTGTTCCGGGATGCCCTTGCCGCCCCGCAGGCCGGCGGTGATCAGCTGGAAGGTGTCGCGGCGGTAGACCTCGGAGCAGGCCGGGCAGCGGGTGGTGCGGCGGTTGTTGCAGCGGACGAGGAGTTGGCCGGCCGGGAGGTTGTTCGAGTCGAGGTGCTGGAGGATGCGGCCGATCTCACCGGTGCTGGTGTCGACGTCGTACTCGGTGCGGTGGCCGTCCAGGCGGATCGGGTGGGTGCAGCCGCCGAGCCCGGAGAGCTGGCGGAGGATACCGGGCAGGGTGCCGTCTGCGGCGAGCTTGCCGAGTTCCGGGAGTGGGGGCGGGGTGGGGCGGGCGAAGATGACGGTCTCCTTCTGACGGGCACTGGTCGGGAGGGGTGGGCCACCGGGGCGGCGGATGCTTGGGCGTGTCATGCCGCCCCGGAGGCCGGACCGCTGATCAGCGGCGGTGGTGGTCGCGGAGCAGGGAGCGCAGGACCACGGCGGCGACGGCCACGGAGATGGCCGTGACGGCGACGGCGGCCAGGAGCGCGGTGAGGACGACTCCGCCGACGAGGACGGCTGCGACGGTCTTCTGATCGATGGAGATCGAGGGGAGCGCGGGGCGCCGGACGGGTGCCGGGTCGGTGGGGGCGTGGGTGTGGGTGGGCTGCGGGGTGGGGTTGTCCGGGTATCTGGGCAGGAACACGGCCGCGATCTCCTATCTACTCGTCTAGATGTGTTGGCCGTTTATGACGGTCACGCCGGAGCGGGTGCCGGACTCGATGGCGGGGGCGAGGAAGGTGTGCGAGAGCCAGAAGCCGAAGAGGGCGATCAGGACGACGATCCAGGTGCGGACGCCGAGGTACTTGACCGCCGCCCAGGCGAAGAAGCCGAGGACGACGACGAGGGGGAGGTTGAGCGTCACGGGTGCGGGGTCCTTTCAGCGGATGGGGCAGCGGTGGGTGCGGGCGGCCAGTTCGGCGGCGGCGCGGCTGTCGTAGTCGGCGGAGAAGTTGCAGCGCGGGGCGGTGCAGGCGGCGGTGTGCTTCTCGCGGCCCCGGTGGTCGTAGGCGGTGCCGACCTGGACGGGGCCGATGCGGGTGACGTTGCGGAAGCGGCGGTTGGCGGGCATCGGGCTTCCTTTCAGAGGTGGGCGGCGATGGCTTCGGCCATGGGTGCCGGAACGCCGAGGCGGGCCCGGAGGGTTGGGGTGTCGATCGGCGTGCCGGTCCGTGTGTGGTGCTCGGCGGCGACCTTGCGGGCGTGGTCGATGAGGGCGGCTGGGACCGGGATGGGAGGGCATTCCCGGGGTGCCTCGATGGCGGGCAGGTCGGGGGCGGGCGGCTCTTCGGTGGGTTCGGGGGCGTCCTCCTGGTCCTCGATGACCTCGGCGGCCGGGGCCGTCTTGGGTGCCGAGTGGGCAAGGAGGGTTCCGCCGAGGAAGGCGACGGCGGGCCAGCCTGCGACGAGGATGCGCAGCCAGGCCGGGACGTCGGCGAGGTCGAGGAGGCCGGCGGTGGCGATGTTCGCGCCGAGGGATGCGGTGAGCGCGATGACGAACCAGCACCAGGCCGCCGCCTTTGCGGTGCCGGAGCGTAGTCGACGCCATGCGGCGACAAGCAGCAGGTCTACGGAAATCGGGTAGGCCCAGGCTTTCCAGCCGTCTTGTCCGGCGGCCATGGCGATGTCGTGGATGTGGGCGAAGGACAGCGCGGCGGCGATGAGCGCCTGTACGAGCACCGCGTCGAGGCGGGCCAGTGGGGCGCGCATGATGGCGGCTCCTTCCGGGGGGGCAGGCATGGGAGGGGTAGGGACGTGGCGCGAGATGGTCACGCCGACCGGGGAGGGAAGGGGTGTCAGTCGGCGACGGGGTGCGGCTGAACAGCCAGAACGGGGGTCTCAACGGTCCGTACGGGTACGGCGGGCCGGAAGGGCTTCAGCGCGGGCAGGTCGGGCACCAGGTGGGCCGTCTCCCGGCAGATGTCGGCGGCGTCGCCGAGGGAGAGGTAGGGGGTGCGGATGCGGGACCAGCCGCCGGACGTGTCCCCCGCGACGGCGAGGCCGGGCAGCTCAGGAGCGATGGCGCAGGCAGCCATGACCGCTTCCGGGGCGATGTCACCCAAGGCCATCTTGGCGGAGGCTTCGTCATTGACCCGGTGGCAGACGCGGCCGGTCAGCTGGGCCCGGAGCATGGTCGCGCCCTTGCCGAGTTCGGCGCCGAAGCGTTGCCCGCAGACTTCCAGGTACATGCCGGCCGCGCGGCCGAGCTGGGCGAGGCGGATGAGCTGAGTGACCATCTCGTCGCGCCGTTCCTCGTCCTTCTTCGTGGCGACGAGGAAGAGTTCCGCCACCTCGTCGACGAACAGCACGACGGGAACAGGCCGTTCGCTGTCGGGCAGGCCCCAGATGTCCGAGGTGATCTCCTCGTCCGGGGTGCCGGGGGCGATGCCCTGCCGGGCCCTGATCAGGTCGTATCGGTCCTCCATCTCTTTGACCAGGACAGGCAGCAGCTCAGCGACTTCGTCCGGCTCCGTGGCGAGGGCGGACAGCCGCGGGGCGAACGGGGCCAGCTCGACACCGCGCTTGCAGTCGAAGCCGACCAGAGCGACGTTCTGACGGGCGAGCCCGGAGACGAGATGCCGCAGGTACATGGACTTGCCCGACAGCGTTGCA
The DNA here is from genome assembly GCF_040295925.1 of Streptomyces sp. NPDC002588. NCBI lineage: Bacteria > Bacillati > Actinomycetota > Actinomycetes > Kitasatosporales > Streptomycetaceae > Streptomyces > Streptomyces sp. NPDC002588. Next base: position 6,630 of record NZ_JBEOWF010000085.1, on the reverse strand, counting down.
CCGAGGGTGAGTTGGTGGGGTACGGCCCGGTAGTCGCGTACGAAGGGCATGGCGTCCTCCCGCAGCGCGACCGGCACCTTGAGGAACCCGGCATCGAGCTTGCGAGGCATCCGCACCTTGCGCAGGACATCGAAGCCGACGAGCCGCAGTTCGACGACACCGGGCTTGACGGTGGTGACGTAGACGGCGTGGACGCCCCAGGCGTGCCGCAGCCGTTCGGCGGAGGCGGCGACGTCGGCGGGTTCCTGCCCCGGAGCGAGGCGAAGCCGGAGCCGCAGCCCGGTCGAGGTGGGCCTGATGATGCCCCGCCGGGGCGGCACGGGCCGCACCTCCCGCCGGGTGGTGGCCTTGACGGCGAGGACCCGCAGCCGGGACGGGGCCACGGTCAGGCCGCAGGCTTCCATGACCGAGGCGTACGAGCTGAGGAGGCGGACGGTGGATATCGGACCGCCGACGGCCGACCAGTACAGACCCGGGTGGTTGGCCCGGGCGTAGGAGGCCCCGCCACCGAGCGCGGCGACAGGACCACCCACCTCCAGAAGCGTCGTCAGGTCGGTCATCAGGCCGTGGCCCCCATGGCGGCCGGGAACGCGGCCGGGGTGACGGCGGCGGCCCGGTAGGCGATGCCGTGACGCTGCTGCCCGTTGAACACGGACTCCCACGGCCGGGCGATCAGCCCCGGCAGCGAGACGGGCGAGCCCAGGATCAGACCCTCGGTGACGCCGCCCTCCGGGACGGTGACCTTGATGAGCGAGGACTCTCCGTCCTCGATGTACACGACGCCGATGGTCATCAGCGCCTCACCGCTCACGGCGTCCTTGGCGATCTCGCCGGTCTGCCGGTCACGGACCTTCGGTTCCGGAGCCTCCGTCAGCAGGATCGTCGCGGCGGAGGTCTCAACACGGATGGCGCGCACAGCACACTCCCCTATCTACTCGTCTATACATGTAGCGATCTGTGAACCCGATCTCCCGGGCCCACGACGATCACCCTGCCACACAACTTGCCCACTCGTCTATACGAGTATGCCTGTTGGGGTGTACGAGTTCGAGGAAGCGTCCCCCGCGCACCACCGCCGGTCACCCGCTCATGTGGCAGGGAGCTGGTACGACAGGACGTACGCGTCCGCCGCCATGACCGTGTCGCAGACCTCCACGGGCCGTCCCTCGGTGTCGAAGGCGGTGCGGATCAGGTGGATGACAGGCACGCCGGCCGCCAGGTGGAGCGTTTTGACCTCGGCGGGCGAGGGCATCCGGGCCCGGATCTCTTCCTCGAAGTGGTCGAGGCGGTGGCCCAGCTCTTCGAGGCGGGCGTAGATGCCGCCGGGCCCGGGGTTGGGTTCGGCGATCTGCGTACCGCGGGCGATGTCGAGCGGCAGGTAGGAGGTCGCGAACTCGACCGGACGGCCGTCGAGGAGGTACCGGCGCCGACGCGCGAGCACCCGCCGAACCGAGCCCAGCCGCGCGGAGACGTCCTGACTAGCCTTCTCTTCCTTCACCTCAAGACTGTCGACCTGGGGGTGACTGCCGGCGGCATCCGCCTCCACGATGAACGCGGACTTCCCCTGCTCACGGTGGCGCCGGGCGAACCGGTCCGAGGCGAGCCGCCGCACGGGCGGACGCGGCCGGACGAAGACGCCCTTGCCGTGCTCGGCGTGCACCAGGCCCTCACCCTGGAGGACGGAGAAGGAGTTGCGGACGGTCATCCGGGACACCCCGTAGTGGTCCACCAGTTCAGCCTCCGAAGGCAGCTTCTCGCCCTCCCGGAACCGCCCCCGGTCGATGGCTTCGCGCAGCTGATCGGCGATCTGCCGGAAGACCGCACGATCGCTCGTGGGGTCGAGATCACCGAGCAGGCCCGAAGGAAGCGAAGGGCTCACGTGTGTACTCCTTTAGGTATCTAGACGAGTGGGTGAGTGTTGTTGCTACGGTGGAGAGCCTAGCCATCCGAGAGGGCCGAGGAACGTGAGCACAGAACGCCCGCACTCCGTGAGCGTGGCCTGGGTCGTCGTCGACGACCAGGGCCGGGCCCTCCTGATCCAGCGCCGGGACAACGGCAAGTGGGAGCCCCCGGGCGGTGTCCTTGAACGCGAGGAGACCATCCCCGAAGCCCTTCAGCGCGAAGTCCTCGAAGAGACCGGCATCAAGATCGCGCTTCCCGCGACTCTCACCGGCGTCTACAAGAACATGACCGGCCTGATCGTCTCGCTGGTCTTCCGCTGCGAGGCCGCCGACGGCGTGCCCACCACCGGCGACGAGACCCGCGCACTGCGCTGGGCCACCCGTGAAGAAGTCTCCGAACTCGCCGACGAGGCGTACGCGATCCGCGTCACCGACGCATTGGACGCGGCGTCTCCGCCGGCCATCCGCGCCCACGACGGCGTGAAACTCGTCTAGCCCGAACCCGCTGCACATGGCGGCCTACCAGCACGAAGGAACTTGTATGCACGAGTATACGAGTATGATGCGAGTCTGGGGACTGTCTTGCCCAGGTTTCCCGGAAGAGGTCAGCCGGGCCCGCCGCTGGACCCGCGACATCCTGCGCGGCTCCCCTTTTGCCGAAGACGCCGAACTGATCGTGAGCGAACTGAGCGCGAACGCGATCCTCCACACGGCCAGCGGCCGGGACCAGGGCAGCTTTCACCTGGCCGTCGCGGTGTCCGCCCAGGTGGTGGCCGTATCGGTGACGGACGACGGAGGCACGCGCACGGCTCCGAAGATCGAGCACCAGGACCAGGACGCCGAAGGCGGCCGCGGACTCGGCATGGTCAGCACGATCGCCCACCGGGTCGTCGTCCACGACAGCGAGGCCGGCCACACGGTCACCGCGGAGCTTTTCACGGACGTACGACGAGGAGGGCACCTGTGCTGAGGACGACGACCAGCCCCGGCTTCTGGTGCGAGTGTTGGACCCAGAACCTGGATGTGCAGCAGGCGCCGGCACTCTTCGGGTCCTACGACGCGTACTCCGCCGTGGAGGCGAACAACTGGGTAGCGACGATCCTCCGCACCATCTCACCGGCCCTCGACACAGCATCCTGCGCGGAGGCGTGGGAACGGCTCTACGACCACCGCATCGACACCCGACGAGCACTCCTACGCCGGGAGCCCTGGACCGTGTCCATCACCCACGTCAGCACGCGCATCACATGGACAGTCCGACCAGTACTCTTCCTGCGGCTCGCACACCGTCAGGACGCAGAACTCCCCATGTGCGCATACAACTTCAGGCCCGCACACCCCGACTGTTGATCAACTGCGTTACAACCTTCTTTACAGGTTCAAGGCCCGCGCACAGCGCGGGCGCGCGCCGCCGGGCGCGGCCCGCCTCCTGTCTCCGCCCCGGCTGGCCGCGCCCGGCGGCGCGCTACGTGCATGCGGGCTGAGCAGGGAAAAACACCTGCAGCCGAGGCCGGTCGGCTCCACGGCTCTAGCCACCTCCGCCCCAGACCGGTCAGGCCACCGACCAATCCAGTAACCATCAGTGCAGGTTTGGATACAGTTACCTACACAGCAGGGTCAGATGTGCCGCCAGAGCCAGGGGGTAGTGAGCTTTAGATGGTTACGCCTATTCGAGGGGAATTGTCACCCGAGGCAAGCCTCATGAGTATCTCTGAGGAATTTGTAGCCCAGATTTACTCGATCATCGAAATCAACCGCTCAGTGATACCCGAAATGGCAGCACAAGCCGACAAGCGCTACAAGATAATTCACGAAGAAGTCGTCAAAAACCTAACACCAGACGAGCGCGGGCAGTATTTCCAAAGTCTCACACAAATCCACGACGCCTTCGGTGCGGTCCTCGACGATTCGGACGCAAATGGTCTTAGTATCAATCTCGGCGTCATATCAAGGGGAATACCTAACAGGATCGCCAGCTTGGCTATCGAACAATTGATGCGCGATCAGGCCATGCGTGCTAAGGCTGGCTCACATGAGGACCTCCTTAGGAGTTCCCTGCTCGTCTCTGCCGTCTCATCCTTCGAGGTGCTTTTCGGCCAGATAGCAAGAAAGGTGTATAGCGTTAATAGTGCCGCCCTTAACGATTCAGACCATTCCTTCACTCTGCAAGAGCTTGCAGAATTCAAGTCTTTGGACGATGCGCGCGAATATCTGATCGAGCGTCGAATCTCGTCACTCCTTCGCGACAGTATCGAGAGTTGGGAGAAGTGGCTCAAGCGTGCGACTGGCGGCGTCTCCATGGAATCACTCCAGATCAATTGGCCCACCGTGCGTGAAGCGTTCGCACGTAGAAATCTCATCGTGCACACCGGAGGGGTCGTCAACCAGATTTACCTGTCCATTGTACAAAAGCTCGACCTGGGGGCGGGGGGAATACCTTCAGGAGGTCGCCTAAAGGTCGAAGAAGATTACCTCGACGCGGTTCTACAAGAGCTCCTAGCGCTCGGGCGAATCCTCTCATGCACGGTCGGCAGCAAACTACACAAGAGCGATCAAGAGAGATTCACGCGAGCCGCAACAATGACCATGCAAGACCTCTCTAAGAAGCGAGCATGGCGCGCATGTGAATCGCTGTGTCTATACGTCCTAACGCGCGACATTTCACGCGAACAAGAGATGCGGGCTAGAGTCTCGCTTTGGCTGACAAGGAAAAACCTGCGCGGCCTGGAATCCGTACGTGAGGAAGTGGAGCGATGGGACACGAGTGGACTAACCAAAACGCTTGCGCATTGCAAATCGGTATTGCTTGAAGATGAGGAAGCCGTCGCGGAAGTTCGTGCACTGCTAGATGGCGGGCAACTTACCAAGTTCGAATTGATTGCCGATCCACTGTACGAGAATGTGGCTAGGCACCTGTCAAACTAAGGCATGAGCAGAAGCAGGAGACAGGAGCGGTGACTGTCTAACTACGTGACAACACTGACGTACAACCGCGGACGTCTGCGGACCGTCGCAGCGGGTCAGAGGCGCAGCGGGCCAAGGTCGAGCGCCCACCTAAGTTGCTTCGGGACGAAGCAGTTATTGCCCAATGCCTCATCAGCACGGTTCCGCCGTCGCGGGTTGCTCTCGTCGACGTACTGGCAGCGTGGCTGAGGCCGGCGGGAGTGCAGCGAGGCATACGCGTGCGTGGTCGGCCGACGCACCCGCCGTCGTGGCTGACTGTCGTCGGTTGAGGTTCGTGCCACAACCGTGCCAGAAGCAAGGGTCAGCCACGGTCAACACCGGTGCCCCGCGGTCGAGTAGCCGCTCGCTTCCACCACCGACGAAGCTGCAGCTCAGCCCGCAGATCACCCTGCCTCTCTCCTAAAGCGGGTGTCGCAGGTTCGAATCCTGCCGGGGGCACAGAGAAACACCTGGTCAGAGGCCCTTCCGTCCAGCGGGCGGGAGGGCCTTCGTCCTCGCAGCACACATATGGCACACATGCCGCTGCGGGCAGAGGTGGGGAGCTGTGCGAGATGCCCGCGAAGGACGAGCTGGCCCGGCGCCGGTACGAGAAGCTGGTTGAGCGGCTTGAGTCGCTAACGCTGGGCGCTCTGAAGCCCGAGTACGAGGGCTACTACGGACAGCTGATCCTCGGCACGGACGATCTTGCAGAGATGGGCGAGCTCAAGGACGTCCGGCGTGCCGCCAGGGAGGCGGGACGGCGTCTCGACTGGAAGACGACCACGCACCTCGTCGGCGGGAGGCTCTTCGTGCTCGACGAGCGTGAGGTGCCCGAGAGGATCGAGCGGTTGGCTGGGGATGCTGCCGCTGCTGCGATGGACCGGTTCTGGGAGGAAAGCCGCCGGCCTCGACTGACCTGATCCAAGACAGAGACGCAACGGGCCACCCCACCGCTCAGCGCGGCGGGGTGGCCCTTTCTGCTACGGCTCCCCGGCACGGATCAGGCACACATCACGCGGAATCTTCCTCCAGGGCCGCCACCATTTCGGCGGCCTCGCGAGCCTTCCTCGCCGCCTTCTCCAGCTTGGCCTTCGCCTTGGCCAACTGCTTGGCGCGGCGCTTGTGCATCTTCTTCGAGACCTCGTCCAGGCGGTCCGGGAAGAGGTGCCCGTACGTATCCAAGGTCAGCGTCGCGGACTTGTGGCCCAGCATCGTCTGTACGACGTTGACGTCCGCGCCGCTGGCGATGGCGAGCGAGGCTGCCGTGTGCCTCAGCTTGTGCGGGGTGACCTTGAGCTGCCCCAGCCCGGCCTTCACAACCGCTGGCGCGAAGAATCGCTGGCGGAAGTTGCGGGCTCGCAGCGGCCCACCCTGCGGGGCGGTGAAGAGCAAGTCGTCATCCCTCCGCCCCTGGACGTGGGGCTTCAGCTCGTCGGCCAGGAACCGCGGGATCGGTACGGACCGGCGCTCGTGGTTCTTAGACGGTGTCCTATGTGGTGAGGCGTCGTTGGTCTGGGCATGGGGCGGGGTACGTGGAGTTGGATTGTTCCGGACGGGTTGTGGGAGATCGCGAAGCCGTTGATCCCGCCGTCAAAGGTGCGGCCGCAGGGTGGCGGGACACAGGACACGCCTGATGAGACGCTGTTCGCGGCCATCATCTACGTGCTGGTCAGCGGCTGCGCCTGGCGGTCCTTGCCGCCCTGCTTCGGGATATCGAAGTCCACCGCCCATCGCCGGTTCCTGATCCGGTCCCGAGCCGGCGTCTGGGGCCGTCTGCACGAGGCCG
>NZ_JBEOWF010000084.1:0-15241 GCF_040295925.1 Streptomyces sp. NPDC002588 | reverse complement strand
CCGCTTCCTCCTCACCGCACCCCCACTCAACCTGCCCGGCACACAAGGCAGCCCCCTCACCCCGGTCGCAACCGTCTGACACCACCGCGACCGGAGGCGGAAACGACAACAGGATGGCCCCGGGAACTCTTCCCGGGGCCATCCTGTTGTCGTGGGTCACCGCGGTTCACACCGCCGCGATCCGCCGTACCGTGTCGGCGATCGTGTCCCGCGAGGGCAGCCACAGCCGTTCCAGCGAGGGCGCGTACGGGGCCGGCACCGCGGGCGGGGCCACCCGCGTCACGGGCGCGTCCAGATGCCAGAAACCCTCGTCGACGGCGAGCGCCGCCAGCTCGGCACCGACGCCGAAGTCCCGCACCGCCTCGTGCGCGATGACCAGACGGTTGGTCTTGGCCAGGGAGGCGAGGACCGTCTCGCGGTCCAGCGGGGCGACGGTCCGCAGATCGACGACCTCGACGCTCACGCCTTCCGCGGCGAGCAACTCGGCGGCGGCCAGACAGTCCTGGACCATCCGCGACCAGGAGACCAGAGTGACGTCCGTACCCTCCCGGACCACCTTCGCCTTCCCCAGCGGCAGCAGATGCCCCTCCGCCGGACGCGGACCCTTGAAGCCGTACTGCAGCCGGTTCTCGACGAAGACGACCGGGTTGGGATCCTGGATGGCGGCCCGCAACAGGCCGTAGGTGTCGGCCGGGCTGGACGGCATCACCACGGTCAGACCGGGAATGTGGGCCAGCAAGGCCTCCAGGCTCTGCGAATGCTGGCTGCCCGAGGACCGCCCGGCGCCGAACTGGGTACGCACCACGAGAGGCATGGAGGCCCGGCCGCCGGTCATGAAGCGCAGTTTGGCGGCCTGGTTGAGCAGCATGTCCAGACAGACGCCGATGAAGTCCATGTACATGATCTCGACGACCGGCCTCATCCCGGCCATGGCCGCCCCGACCGCCGTACCGATGATCGCGCTCTCACTGATCGGCGTGTCCCGGACCCGCCCGGGAAACGCCTGCGCCAGGCCGCGGGTGAGCCCGAAGACGTTGCCGCCCGCGCCGACGTCGATACCGGCGACGAAGACGGACGGATCGGCGGTCAACTCGTGCTCCAGAGCCAGCCGTACGGCGTCCATCGAGCGGAAGATCTCGGCGTCACCGGGGATCGGGGCGGGCTCGGGCACGGCCCTGCGGGGCGCCGAGACGAAGTCGTGCAGCGTCTCCGGGGCCGGCTCGGGCAGGCTCCGCGCCCACTCCACCGCCGCCTCGATCTCGTTGTCGACCTCCTCGTCGATGTCGTCCGCGCGTGCGGCCGGCACGCCCGCCTCGGCCAGATGACGGCGGGCGATCAGCAGCGGGTCACCCTTCTTGGCCGCCACCACCTCCTCGGGGCTGCGGTAGCGCTCCGGGTCGCCCTCGTAGTGGCCGTGCCACCGGTAGGTCTCCGCCTCCACCAGGACCGGGCCGCCACCCGCCCGCAGCCGTGCCACCACGTCGTTCATCAGGCCCGCCACCGCGAGCACGTCGTTGCCGTCGACGTGCGCATAGCCGATCCCGTAACCCGCGGCGCGGGCGGAGAGGGGGGCCCGGTGCTGCTCGGCGGCGGGCGAGAACTCGGAGTAGTGGTTGTTCTCGCACAGGAAGACGACCGGGAGATCCCACACGGCAGCCAGGTTCACGGCCTCGTGGAACATGCCCTGCGCGACCGCACCGTCACCGAAGAACGCCACCACCACATCTCCCGCGGCCCGCAGTTTGGCCGCGGTCGCCACCCCGGCGGCGATGGGCAGCCCGGCGCCCACGATGCCGTTCGCGCCGTAGATGCCCAGGCCGGGGTCGGCGATGTGCATCGAACCGCCACGGCCGTGGCATGTCCCGGCCTCCTTGCCCATCAGCTCGGCCATCATCGACGCGGAGTCCAGGCCCTTGGCCAGCACATGCCCGTGGCCGCGATGGGTGGAAGTGATGCCGTCCCTGGCGGTCAACGGCCAACAAGCCCCGACGGCACTCGCCTCCTGACCGATCGACAGATGCAGGAATCCGGGAATCTCCGTCGCCTTGTACAACTCCGACGCCCGCTCCTCGAACCGCCGGATGCGACGCATCCGGCGATACATCTCCAGGAGCTGGTCCGCGTACGCGGTTCCGGTCATGGTCTGCTGTGGTGCCTCAGTCGTCATGCGCGTCCTCGCATCGCTCGCGCGGGCGGCACTGGGCCGCGCCGCCTGAGTCCTACTTTTAATGTACCGTTTGGTCTAGCAAACTCTTGATCGGGCGGGGAGAGAACCGATGCCCAGACCACCGGGCCATGGGCCGGACTACGAGGTCCGGCGTCAGAAGATCATCGACACGGCCGCCGAACTGTTCGCCCGCCAGGGCTATGCGGCGACCTCCGTCAACGAGCTCTGCCGAGCCGTCGGGCTCGCCAAGGGCGCGCTGTACTACTACATCGGGTCCAAGCAGAACCTTCTCGTCGAGATCCAGTCGCGGGTGATGAACCCACTGCTGTCGCGTGCCCGGCAGATCGCGGAGCTCGACACCGACCCCGTGCTGCGGCTGCGCCTGCTGTCGGAGTCCCTGCTGACGATCATCTTCCGCAGGCTCGACCACATCTGGGTCTACGAGCACGACTACCGCAGCCTCACCGGCGACTACCTCCAGACCCTGCTGGGCCGGCGTGCCGAGTTCCAACGGCTGGTCACGGGACTGATCACGAAGGCCGCTGAACACGGCGGCTTCCGTGCGACCCCGCCGCGGCTGGCAACCCTGCAATTCCTGAACCTGCACAACCACACCTACCAGTGGGCGAAGCCCGGTGGCCGCTGGGACGCCGCGCAGTTGTCGCGCGAGTACTGCGACACCCTGCTGCGCGGTTTCGGCGCGCCGGCCGCCTCCCTGCCGGACATGGAGGAGAGGGCCGCCGCCTTCAAGCGCGACCGCCCCGATCTGCCGCTCGACCCCGAGGCCGAGTGGAAGTCCGCCTCGGCGGCCGGCTGACCGAGGGCCCTCGGCGCACGCCTCGGGCCCTTCGTCTCTCACAGCTGCTGCACGAGCGCCCGGGCGACGACATCACGCTGGATCTCGTTCGTGCCCTCGCCGATCTCCAGGATCTTGGCGTCGGCGTAGAACCGGGAGATCTCCGACTCCCGCACATAGCCGTAGCCGCCGTGGATCTGCACCGCCTGGGACGCGGCACGGTTGGCCACCTCGGAGGCGAACAGCTTCGCCATGGCGGCCTCCTTGCTGTACGGGCGGCCCTGGTCGGCGAGCCAGGCGGCCCGGTAGACCATCCAGCGGGCGGCCTCGAACTCCGTGCCGATATCGGCGATCTTGTGCGCCACCGCCTGGAACGCCGACAGCGGGCGGCCGAACTGCTGCCGTTCCGTGGCGTGTTTGACGGCCAGCGCGAGCGCGGCCTTGGCCAGCGACATACCGAGCGCGGCCACGCTGATCCGGCCCTTGTCGAGCACGGAGAGGAACTGGCGCAACCCGCCGCCCTCCTCGCCGATCAGGTGGTCGTCGGAGATCCAGCAGTCGTCGAAGACCAGTTCCCGGGTGTCCATGGCGTGCCAGCCGAGCTTCTTCAGCTTCGCCCCGCACGTGTAACCCGGCGTGCCGGTCGGCACGTAGAAGGTGGCGAACCGTTTGCGCCCGTCCTCGTCGCGGCCGGTGGTGGCCAGCAGGGTGACACCCTGGCTGATGTCGGTGCCGGCGTTGGTGATGAACATCTTGGTGCCGTTGATCACCCAGCCGCCGTCCGCACGGCGGGCGGTGGTGGTGATGCCGGCCGCGTCGGATCCGGCGCCCGGCTCGGTCAGGCCGAACGCGCCGATGGCCTCGCCGCGGGCCAGCGGGGCCAGCCAGCGGTGCTTCTGCTCCTCGGTGCCGTAGGTCAGCAGCGGGAGGGTGGCGATGGTGGAGTGCGCGTTCCAGGAGGAGGCCACCGACTGGTCGGCCGCGCCGAGTTCCTCCATGACGGCCACGTAGGAGACGGTGTCGGAGCCCGCGCCTCCGTACTCCTCGGGCACGAGCATGCCCATCAGGCCGAGTTCGCCGAGCTTGGTGAAGATGTGGGTCGGGAACTGCTCGTTCTCCGACCACTCGGCCGCGTTCGGGGTGATCTCCTTGGCCGCGAACTCGCGGACCATGTCCTGCAGGTCCTGCGTCTCCTCCGGCAGGTCGAAATCCATGTCACAGTCCCTTCGGGGTCAGCAGCACCTTCAGGTGCCTTGCGCGGTCGGCCGCCAGGTCCGCGAAGACCCCGGCTCCTTCCCGGAGCGAAAAACGTCCGGTGATCAGGGGCGAGGCGTCCAGGCGCCCGGTGCTCATCAGGTCGATCACGCGGGGGATGTCGAAGTTGTAGCCGAGCGTGCCGAGCACGGACCGCTCGTAGAAGACGAGTTGCCCCATGTCGAACTCGACGCTGCCGTGCCCGACGCCGGCGAGCACGACACGGCCGCCGCGCCGGACGGTGGCCACGGCCTCCCGGGCGAGCGCGGGGACACCGGTCGCGTCGATGACGGCGTCCGGGCCCACGCGGCCGGTCTTCAGGAACAGCTCTCGGCGTACATCGGTCTCGCGCGGGTCGAAGGCCTCGGTGACGCCGATGTCGAGGAGCTTCTCCCGGCGTTCCTTCAGGGGTTCGCTCACGTAGAGCCCGGCGGCGCCCGCGAGGCGGGCCGCGAGGACGACGGCGAAGCCGATGGGGCCGCCGCCGACGACCAGGACGTTGTCGCCGGGCCGGACTCCGGCCCGTGTGACGGCGTGCAGACCCACCGCGAGGGGTTCGGCCACGGCCGCCATCTCGTCGCTGACGTTGTCGGGCAGCCGGGTGAGCCCCGCGATCGGTACGGTGACGCGATCGGCGAAGGCACCGGGCGAGGCCAGGCCCACGGAGCCGCTCCTGGGACAGATGTGGTATTCGCCGCGCACGCACCAGAAACAGACACCGCACCGCCACACGGGGTCGGCGGTCACCCGGTCGCCGATGGCGATGCCGGGGACCGCACCGCCCAACGCCAGTACCCTGCCGCTCAGTTCGTGCCCGAGGGCGAGCGGCGGGCTGGCCCCGGTGAACGGGTGCGGATCGTTGCGGATCATGTGCGGTCCTTCGAGGAACTCGTGCAGGTCGGTGCCGCACACCCCGCACCAGGCCACCTCCACCACGGCTTCGTGCGGCCCCGGCTCCGGCGGGTCCGGGACCTCCTCCAGCCGCAGATCTCGCGCGCCGTGCCAGCGCAGTGCCTTCATCGCCTCCACCCCTTTCGTGTCGTACGGCCTTCGCCGCCTAGTTGTCCTGCGCGGGTCCGTCGAAGCGCGCCTTGCCCGGACCGTGTTCGAGGAACGACCGGATGCCGGTGGCGGCGTCCGCCGTGCCGAACACTCCGGTGAACAGGGACCGTTCGAGCGCCAGCCCGGCGGACAGGCCGGCGTCGGCGCCGTGATCCACGGCCTCCTTGATCGCCTCCAGGGCCGCCGCGGGCCCCTCGGCGAGCAGCCGGGCGTACCGCAGGGCGGTGTCGTGGACCTCGCCCGTGGGCACGACCTCGTCCACGAGTCCGAGGCGCAGGGCCTCCTCGGCGTCCACCCGGCGGCCGGTCATCAGCAGGTTCTTGGCCCGCGACGGCCCGATCAGCCGGGTCAGCCGCTGGGTGCCGCCCGAGCCCGGGATGATCCCGAGCTGCACCTCGGGCTGGCCGAGGATCGCGTCGTGGGCCGCCACCCGGTAGTCGGCGGCAAGGGCCAGTTCGAGGCCGCCGCCGAGCGCGTACCCGGTGATCGCGGCGACGACGGGCACGGGCAGCCGGGCGACCTCGTCGAAGGTCCGTTGCAGCGCCCGGTTCCAGCCGCGCACCTCCTCGGAATCCATCAAGGCCAGCGCCTTCACGTCGGCCCCGGCGGCGAACAGCCGCTCACCGCCGTACAGCACCACGGCCCGCACCCTGCGGTCGTCCGCCAGACCGCGTACGGCGGCCGCGAGCTCACTGCGCTGGGCGGTGTCGAACGCGTTCATCGGCGGATGGTCGAGGCGGACCGTGACGACGGGTCCGTCGGTGTCGAGGCGGATACGAGACACGGGGCCCTCCTCGGTGGGGGAAAGCGACTCGGCCCGCCCGGGTGGTTGTCGGCCAGTGGGCTCCGTCGTAAAGTGCGGCACAACGTTTTATAGACCAAGAGGTACACTAAATCTTGGTAACGGGCAACCGACCGGTCGGGACGATCCCGGCCGCCGAGCCGGAGAGTCGCCGTGCACAATTTTTCGAGCATCCTCGATTACCACCTGGCCCAGCGGCCGGACGACGTGGTCGTGACACAGGAAGAACGCCGTCTGACGGTGCGCGAACTCCATGAGCGGGTGACGCGGCTGTCCGCCGGTCTGAGAGAGCTGGGCGTCGGGCGCGGCGACGTCGTGGCTCTGCTGCTCTACAACCGGCCCGAGTTCCTGGAGCTCGTGTACGCCGTCAATCGCATCGGGGCGGTCTTCCTTCCTCTGAACTACCGCCTGTCCGAGGAGGAATGGGCGTACATCCTCGACCACGCCCAGGTGAAGGTGATCGTCACCGAGCCGGAGTTCGAGCGCCCCGTGGACCGCATCGCCGGGAAGCTGACCGGCCTGGACCACCGGATCCTGGTGGACGGCGAGGCCCCGTCCGACCGATGGACCCGCTACGAGCCCCTCCTCGACCGGCACCGGGACGCCCGGGTGGTGGAGCCCGTGGACGTGGGGTTGGACGACGTGCAGCGCCTGATGTACACCTCGGGCACCACCTCACGGCCCAAGGGCGTGCGCATCACGTACGGGAACGTGCAGGCCAAGAACCTGGCCCACATCGTCCACTTCGGACTGACGGCGGCGGACACCACGCTGGTCTGCGGCCCGCTCTACCATGTGGGCGGCCTGGACATGCCTGCCCTCGGGGTCCTGTACGCGGGCGGGGGCGTGGTGCTCCAGCGGAAGTTCGACCCGGAGGGCGTCCTGCGGGCGATCCAGGAGCACCGGGTCACCAACGCCTGGCTCGCGCCCGCCATGGTCAACGCGGTCCTGGAGGTGCCGGACCGGGAGTCGTACGACACCACGTCCGTGCGCTTCGTCCTGGGCGGCGGCGAGAAGACCCCGGAACCGGTGCTGCGGCGCATCATGAACGCCTTCCCCAACGCCTGGTTCGCCGATGCCTACGGCCTCACGGAGACCGTCTCCGGCGACACCTTCCTCGACCGCGAGCACGCGCTGTCCAAGCTGGGCTCGGTCGGGCGTCCCGTGCCGCACACGCGCGTGCGGATCGTCGACGAGAGCGGCACGGAGGTGCCGGCCGGCGAGCTCGGCGAGATCACGCTGCGCGGGCCGAAGGTCTTCGCCGGCTACTGGCGCGACGAGAAGGCCACGGCCGCGGCCCTGAAGGACGGCTGGTTCCACACCGGCGACATCGGGCACGTCGACGAGGACGGCTTCCTCTACATCGACGACCGCAAGAAAGACATGATCGTCTCCGGCGGCGAGAACATCGCCACGCCCGAGGTCGAGCGGGTGCTCTACGAGCACCCCGCCGTCCTGGAGGCCGCGGTGGTCGGCCTGACCCACCCCCGCTGGGGCGAGGTCCCGCGCGCCTTCGTGGTGTTCCGGCCCGGAGCGGGCGCCGGGCCGGACGAGCTGCGGGAGTTCTGCCTGGAGCGGCTGGCCAAGTTCAAGGTGCCGGTCCGCTTCGACATCGTCGACGAACTCCCCCGTACCCCCTCCGGCAAGGTCCTCAAGCGGACCCTGCGCGACATTCCCGTGGAGGGCTGAACCATGGCCGACGTCAACACCGACCTGCGTCTCGACGGCAGAACCGCCTGGGTGACCGGCGCGGGGAAGGGCCTCGGCCGGGCGGTCGCGGTCGCCCTGTCCCAGGCCGGGGCGGACGTGGCGGTGACCGCCCGCACGGCCGCGGACCTGGAGAGCCTGGAGAGCGAACTCGCCGGGTACGGCGGAAAGGTGCTGGTGCTGCCCGGCTCCGTCGCCGACCCGGACACGGTCCGCATGACGGTCGAGCGGATCACCGGGACGACCGGCCGGCTCGACGCCGTCGTCAACTGCGCGGGAATCAGCCCGCACTTCACCCGTAGCGAGTACGTCACCGACGAGGACTTCCGGCAGGTGCTCGACATCAACCTCCAGGGCGCCTTCTACTGCTGCCGCGAGGCCGGCAAGGTGATGCTGGCGCAGGGCTCCGGGTCGATCGTCAATGTCTCGTCGGTGCACGCGAGCACCGGCTTCGAGCGGATCGCCGCGTATGCCGCCAGCAAGGGCGGTGTCGAGGCGCTCACCAAGGCGCTCGCGGTCGAGTGGGCCGACCGTGGGGTGCGGGTCAACGCCCTCGCGCCAGGCTACTTCCGTACGGACCTCAGCTCCGGCCTGCTGGACAGCCGCTGGGGCGAGCGGATCGTGAAGGGCACTCCCCTGGGCCGGGTGGGCAGCGTCGAGGAACTGGGCGGCGCCGCGGTGTTCCTCGCGTCGGACGCTTCCCGGTTCGTGACGGGCACGACCGTCACCGTGGACGGGGGCTGGACCGCGTGGTGACAGGGCGGCGAGCGGCCGGCACGGTGCCTGCTCCACGGCTGGACGGCGCCGTGTCCGCTCCACGTTCGCCCGGCTGACCCAGCCGGACGGAGGAGAGCCGCCCCGGGTCTCACTGGGGCGGCTTCGTGCTATCCGACGGCGTCCGGCACGTCCCGGCGGCAGGGTTCCGACACCCCGAAGAGCTCCTCGGTGACGGCCCGCACCGCGTTGACCACCAGCGGGGCCACGAGTTCCAGCGAGGAGCCGCCGTCTCCCACCACCGAGATCGCCCCGACCGGTCCTTCCGGCCCGCGCAGCGCGAGCCCGACACAGCCGAGACCCGGGAAACACTCTCCCCTGTCGATCGCCAGCCCGTTGCGCCGGCGCACCAGACCGAGCTCGCGGTGCAGTTGGTCGACACGGCCGATGCTGTGGTGTGTGCGCCGCTCGATCACCTGCGCGTACCGGGCGTCGATCTCCTCGGGACTGAGCCAGGCGAGCATGGCCTTGCCGAGCCCGGTGCAGTGCGCGACCGCCCTGCCGCCGACCCGCGACGGGATGTCCACGGCGGCCCGGCCTCCCACCTTGTCCAGGTAGTAGATCTCCGGCCCGTCGAGGACGGCGAGATGGACGACCATTCTCGTCCGCACGGCCAGGTCCAGCAGGTGTGGTGCGGCGGCGGCCCGCAGTGCGCTGTGTCCGATCTCCCGCCCGCCCAGGCCGAGCGCCCGGATTCCCAGCGTGTATCCGGCCACCGTGTGATGCAGCCAGTCCAGCCGGACCAGCTGGTCGAGAATACGGTGGGTCGTCGAGCGGGGCAGTTGTGTCCTGCGGGAGACCGATTCGAGCGTCAGGTGCGTCTGCGGACTTTCGAAAAGGTCCATGATCAGCGTCACGCGTTCCATCATCGACGGAGGCGACGCAGGCCCGGCGACCTCGGAGGATCGCACGTCGAGGCGAAGGGCAGACGTCATCGTCAGTGCCTCTCTGCTCAAAACTGAAATCAATTCTAGTTCGGCGCCAGCGTCAAGGTACCAACGCCACCAGTCGCAGAGATAGAGTCGTGCACCGATAAATTGGGACGTGCGGTCTATTTGATCGTGAACCCAAAAGCGTACCGCTCCCCGGAAGAGTTCTTCCGGGGAGCGGTACGTCGGGCGGGTGTCAGCCGCGGGTGGTGAGGTCGAGGGCGATGTCCACGATCATGTCCTCCTGGCCGCCGACGAGGCCGCGTCGGCCGACTTCTTCCAGGATGGTGCGGGCGTCCAGGCCGTACTGTTCGGCCGCGGTCTCGGCGTGGCGCAGGAAGCTGGAGTAGGCGCCGGCGTAGCCGAGGGTGAGGGTCTCCCGGTCGACGCGTACCGGCCGGTCCTGGAGCGGGCGGACCAGGTCCTCGGCGGCGTCCTGGAGGGCGTGCAGGTCGCAGTCGTGTTTCCAGCCGTGGAGGTTGGCCACGGCGATGAACGGCTCGATCGGACAGTTCCCGGCACCGGCGCCCTGTCCGGCGAGTGAGGCGTCCACCCGGGTCACGCCTTCCTCCACCGCCACCACGGAGTTGGCCACCGAGAGGGAGAGGTTCTCGTGGGCGTGGATCCCGATCTGCGTCTCCGCGTCGAGGACGTCGCGGTAGGCGCGGATGCGGTCGCGGACGCCGTCCATGGTGAGCCGGCCGCCGGAGTCGGTGACGTAGACGCAGTGCGCGCCGTAGCTCTCCATCAGTCTGGCCTGTTCGGCGAGGGCGTGCGGGGGCGCCATGTGCGCCATCATCAAGAACCCTGAGACGTCCATGCCGAGTTCACGGGCGGTCGTGATGTGCTGGGCCGCGACGTCCGCCTCGGTGCAGTGGGTGGCGATGCGCACCGAGCGCACCCCGAGGGCGTAGGCCCGCTTCAGTTCGGCGATGGTGCCGATGCCGGGCAGGAGCAGGGAGGTCAGGACGGCGCGGTCGACGGCGTCCGCGGCCGCCTCGATCCACTCCCAGTCGGTGTTGCTGCCCGGCCCGTAGTTGAGGCTGCCGCCGGCCAGGCCGTCGCCGTGGGCGACCTCGATCGCGTCCACGCCCGCCCGGTCCAGGGCCGCTGAGATCTTGGACACGAACTCTGGCGTGATGCGATGCCGGATGGCGTGCATGCCGTCCCGGAGGGTGACGTCCTGCACGTAGAGCCTGCGGTCCGCGCTCACTTGGTCACCTCCAGGGTCAGCCGCCGGGCGACGCGCTCGGCGACGCGCAGGGCGGCCGAGGTCATGATGTCGAGATTGCCGGCGTAGGCGGGCAGATAGTGCGCGGCACCCTCCACCTCGAGGAAGACCGACACCTTCGTCGTCGGCCGCTCCGAGACGCCCTCGGGCAGGAGGGTGTGGACCGGGTCGCCGGCCGGGAGCGGGGTGAACTGGACCTGCTGTTTGAGCCGGTAGCCGGGCACGTACTCGGCCACCGCGGCCACCATCTCCTCGACGGAGGCCCGGATCGCGTCGTGATCCGCCGCGCCGATCAGGCAGTACACCGTGTCCCGCATGATCAGGGGCGGTTCGGCCGGGTTCAGGACGATGATCGCCTTGCCGCGCCGGGCACCGCCCACCCTCTCGATCGCCCCGGACGTCGTCTCGGTGAACTCGTCGATGTTGGCCCGGGTACCGGGACCGGCCGACTTCGAGGCGATCGACGCGACGATCTCCGCGTAGGGCACCGGAGTGACCCGGCTGACCGCATGGACGATCGGGATGGTCGCCTGACCGCCGCAGGTGACCAGGTTGAGGTTGTCGGCGCCGTCGGCGAGATGCTCGTCGAGGTTCACCGGAGGCACCACATACGGTCCGATGGCCGCCGGGGTGAGATCGACCAGACGTTTGCCGTACGGGGCGAGCTTCCTGGCGTTCTCGACATGGGCCTTCGCCGACGTGGCATCGAAGACGATCTCGATGTCGTCGAAGCCGTCCATACCGATCAGGCCGTCCACGCCCTCGTGCGTGGTGGGCACCTTCAGACGCGCGGCGCGTGCCAGACCGTCCGAGTCCGGGTCGATGCCCACCATCGCGGCCATCTCCAGGGTGTCGGACAGGCGCAGCACCTTGATCATCAGATCGGTACCGATGTTGCCGGAACCGATAACGGCCACCTTGGTCTTCGTCATCCTTCTTGTTCCTTGGGTGAGAAGGTCGCGGTCACCGAACCCAGGCCCGACATCTCGGCCCGGACGGTGGTGCCTGGCGGGGTGGGGACGAGCGGGCCCAGGGCGCCGGAGAGGACCACCTGCCCGGCGCGCAGCGGGTCGCCGAACTCGCGGGCGGTGCGGGCCAGCCACAACAGCGCGGCCAGCGGGTCGCCCAGACAGGCCGCCCCGTCGCCCTCGGAGGCGAGCACACCGTCGGCCCACAACTGCATGGTCACGTCCCGGGGGGTGAACTCCCCCAGCCCGACCCGCTGTCGGCCGAGCACGAACAGTCCGCTGGACGCGTTGTCGGCGACCGTGTCGGTGATCGCGATGTCCCAGTCGGCCACCCGGCTGTCGACGATCTCCAACGCCGCCACGGCGTGTCCGACCGCCGACCGGACCCGCTCGACGTCGAGGTCGTCCTCGTCCAGGTCCGCGGCGAGAACGAACGCGATCTCCGCCTCGACCCTGGGCTGGAGCAGCCGTTCACTGGGGACGGCCGGCAGACCGGTGACGTCCATGTCGTCCAGCAGAACCCCGAAGTCGGGCCGGTCGACGCCGACTTGACGCTGCACCGCATCGGAGGTCAGCCCGATCTTGCGTCCGACGACCCGGGCGCCGGCGGCGATCCGGTCACCGATGACACGTTGCTGGACCGCGTACGCGAGGCCGACGTCTCTCGCGCCGAGCAGGTCCCGCACGGGCGTACAGGGCTTGTGGTCCTGGGCTGCGCGAATGATCCGAGCGGCGGCCTCGGCCACTGCGGACTCACGGTCCGCGACGACTGTCGGTTCCCAAACATCTGTCATTCGTATCCTCAACTCGTGCCTGCCCCCAGCCTGAGCGGGTGCGGCGCAGGGCGACGGCCGGCGTTCCGCTCACCGGGACCGCAGCCGGACCGGAGCGGTCTCGGTGAGCGAGATGGCCGAAGGGCGCGGTGACGGCGGCTCGTTACCGTCGGCGGGCGAACTGCTGAACGGCTGGTGGCGAGACGCCGTGGCCGGCGGGACCTGGGACGTCCTGCCGGCCCGTCACCGTGGCCGATGTGTGCCACGCCGGAGCCGCCTCCCGCGAGCTCCGTGGTGTCCGCCTCTGCCCGACGTCCCCCACCTGTGGCCGCGGTCCCTCTCACCCCCCACGTAGAACGTCGGCACTCATGAGGAGGTCAGGATGAGCATCAACGAGGATGCCTACGATGTGATCGTCGTGGGGTCTGGCGGTGGTCTGGTCGGGGCGTACGTGGCGGCGTCACGCGGCCTGCGGACGCTCGTCGTCGAGAAGACGGACCGGGTGGGCGGCACGGTCGCCTACTCCGGCGCGGGCCTGTGGTTCCCGGGCTCCGCTCCGCTGCGCCGGGCAGGTCTCGGGGACGACCTCGAGGACGTCCGGGCGTATCTGCGCAGTGTCGTCGACGACCCGTCCCGGGAAGCACTCCAGGACGCCTATCTGACGGCCGGAGCGCAGCTGATCGACGAACTCGAGCAGAACCCCTGGTTCCGGTCCTTCGTCCACGGCCCGGTTCCGGACTACTACGCATCAGCCCCCGGAGCCTCACCCACGGGACACACCGTCTTCCCGCCGCCGCTCGACGCCGCGGACCTCAAGGAGCACAGGCCGCTCGTGCGCGACTCACTGCCCACCGAGCGGTTCGGCTTCGACGAGGGCCCGCTCCTCTCCGGCGGCCGGGCACTGATCGGAAGGGCCCTGTCGGCCTTCCTGGAGACAGGCCACGGCGAACTGCGGCTGAACACCGCGCTGGAGAGCCTCGTCGTCGAGGACGGCAAGGTCGTCGGGGTCGAGGTCGTCAGCGAGGGCGAACGGGTCCGGATCCGCGCCGCGCGGGGCGTACTCCTCGCCGCCGGCGGCTTCGAACACAACCGCGAACTGCGCGGGAAGCACCAGCCGCCGCTCACCGGGGAGTGGTCCGACGGCGCCCCGGCCAACACCGGCGACGCACTCCGCGCGGGCATCGCCGCGGGCGCGGACACCGACCTCCTCGACGAGGCCTGGTTCGTGCCCGGACTCGTCCATCCGGACGGCCTGCCGCTCTTCCACACCGGCACCCGGGGCGGCATCTGGGTCAACGGCGGCGGCGAACGCTTCGTCAACGAGACACGACCCTACGACCAGGCCGCACACGAGATCGTACGGCTGCACAACACGACCGGCGTGAGCCACATCCCGGCGCACTGGGTGTTCGACCAGCGGCAGCTGGACCGGGACGGCATCGGCTTCCCGCCCGCCACCCCGGGACCCGAGCAATGGCTGGAGTCGGGGGCGCTGAAGAAGGCCGACAGTCTGGAGGAGTTGGCCGGTCTGATCGATGTCCCGTTCGACGCGCTGAAGCGGACGGTCGAGGAGTTCAACGGGTACGCCCGGACGGGTGTCGACGAGCGGTTCCACCGCGGTGAGACCCCCTGGGACCAGATGTTCCACCACATCGTCCCGTTCCCGGCCGACCCCCGGCAGAACTTCCCGGCGAAGCCCGCGCCGGAATGGCCCAACCCGCTGCTCCTGCCCATCGACGAAGCACCCTTCTACGCGGCGACCATCGTCCCCTCCGACATCGGCACCAAGGGCGGACTGAGGACCGACATCCACGCGCGCGTGCTGCGGCCGGACGGGAAACCGATCGACGGCCTCTACGCCACCGGGAACACCATGGCCGCGATGTCGGGACACGTGTACCCGGGCGCGGGGACACCGATCGGTTCCAGCCTCGCGTTCGGATACCTCGCCGTCCTGGACATGGCCGGGACCACGGACTGACATGACACGACAGTGCCCGGGACACCACGTGCCCCGGGCACTGTCGTGTGCGCTACTGCGCCGTGATCAGCCGCGCGGCCAGCCGCAGAGCCGCCTCCCCCTGCTCGGTGGAGATCTCCTCGGTCAGCATGGCCACGAACAGGCCCCACCAGCTGTAGACGAGCAGCCGCACCCTGCTGCGCCCGGTTTCCGCGTCCGCGCGGTCCCCGAGCAGGCGCAGGAGCCGCTGTCCCAGCGATCTCTCCACGATGTCGATCTGGGTCGGGACGACGCTCGCGTACTCCGTGAACGACGACAGCGCCACCGCCGAGGCCAGCAGGTGGCTGCTCAGCAGCTTGCCGCTCAGTGAAATGAGCGTCTCCGCCACCTCGGTCGCGGGGTCCGTCACGTCGTCCGCCGCCGGCTCGGCGTCCCGGCCCCCGAGAAACTGGTCGATGTGCCATTCGAGCACCGAGAGAAACAGATAGGGCTTGGAGGGGAAGTAGCGGTAGAGCGTGGCGATCGCCACGCCCGCCTCCTTGGCCACATCGTGCATCTGCACGCTCGCCAGCCCCTCGCGCGCACTGAGTTCCGAGGCGGCGCGCAGGATGCGGACCCGCCGGGCGGCCTGGCGGCTGGATACCGGAGCAGCGGCTTGCCGTACCTCCGCGGGTCTTGCCACGTCGTCCTCCCCCAACTTGTCGGCTGCTCCCGCCCTCGGCACTCAGCCGGTCTCCGGGCGGGTGAGGAACGCCAGGACGGCGCTTTCCCAGGCCTCCTTCTGTTCGATCATGGCCCAGTGCCCGCAGTCGGGCAGG
>NZ_JBEOWF010000083.1:0-17534 GCF_040295925.1 Streptomyces sp. NPDC002588 | reverse complement strand
GACTTCAACCACCCGGCCACGGTCGAGCGCGGCGAGGCGTTCAAGTACTTCGAACAACTCGGTTACGAGGCCCGGGTCAACGGGGTCACCACCGCACTGTGGGACGCCTTCAACTACCTCAACAGGGGGACCCTGCAGTGGCGTGACCCCGAGCTGATCAACCGGATCAGGTCCGCCTGGACCACGCGTTCCGGGACCGCCTCCAGCGACACCGTGTACCTGCCCAAGTCGGGAACCATCGCCGCGCAGACGCTCACCCTGAACCCGAACGGAGCCTCCTTCCTCGATGTGTGGCAGGGCAACCGGAAGCTCACCCGGGGCCGCGACTACACCGTCTCCGGCGACCGGGTCACGCTCACCGCCGCCGCTCTCACCCGCCTCGCCGGGGATCGCGACTACGGGGCGAACTCGACCATCCAGTTCCGCTTCTCCTGCGGCCTGCCCTGGCCGGTCCACATCCGCACGTACGACGCCCCCGTGCTCTCGAACGCGTCCGGCACGAGCAGCGGCCTGGTCGTCCCCACGGACTTCCGGGGTGACGAACTGGCCACCATGGAGGCGAAGTACGCGGACGGTTCCAACGCCGGCACCGCCACCTGGACCTCCTACCAGCAGTTCAACACGACGTTCTCCCCGGACTACCCCGGCGGGGCGATCGACCTCACCCCGGACTTCCTGGGCAGCCTCACCGACGGCGCGCCGGTCACCCTCACCTTCCACTTCTGGAGTGGCACCACCGTGACGTACCAGGTCACCCGCTCCGGCAGCACGGTGACGGGATCCAGCGAAACATAAAGCGCCTCGATTCAAGAATGAGAAACACAGGGGGCGTCGCTCGCCGGCCTGAAGTGCCACAATGCATCTGGAGACAACGACAACATGAAGTGCTGGGCATTCCCTCCGTGAATCCGGATGTGATCGTTCGGCGGCAACGAGGGTGGGCGAGCGTGGCGGACAACGGGTCGGACGTGTCGACGGAGCACGCGCCGGTCTCCCCGGAGGAGCCGCGGGGGCCGGTCACCATCGCCTACATCGCCGAGACGGCCGGAGTCTCCATCCCCACCGTCTCGAAGGTGCTCAACGGCAGGTCGGGCGTCTCCAGCGACACCCGCGCCCGCGTCGAGGAACTGATCAACCGTTACGGCTACAAGAAGCCGCCGGGCAGCCGGAACACCACCGTGGAGCTGGTGTTCCGCGAGCTGAAGAGCCTGTGGGCGGTCGAGATCATCCGTGGCGTCGAGCGTGTGGCCAGCAAGAACCGGGTGGGCGTGATGGTCTCCGAGTTCGGGCTCCACGACGCACCCACCCGGACCGTGGAGGACATGGTGGGCCGCAGACCGCACTGCGTGCTGTCCGTGGCCCAACTGTCCGACGAGGAGCGCGAGCAACTCAGCGTCAAGGGCATCCCCTTCGTCGTCTTCGACCCGACGGAGGAGCCCCCCGACGACGTGCCCTTCGTCGGCGCCACCAACTGGCGTGGTGGCCAGTCGGCAACCCGGCACCTGATCGACCTCGGGCACCGCCACATAGCGATGATCGGCGGCCCCCGGGAAGTCTCCTGCTTCCGTGCGCGGCAGGCCGGTTACACATCCGCCCTGGAGGCGGCAGGCCTGCCCACCGATCCCGGCCTGGTGATCAATGCACCGCTCACCAGGGAAGGCGGCAGCGAAGCCGCGCGTGAGCTGCTGATGCGGAGCGAGCGGCCCACCGCCGTCTTCGCCTCGAACGACCTGCAGGCACTGGGTGTCTACCAGGCCGCCCGCGAACTGGGACTCACCATCCCCGACGACCTCAGCGTCGTGGGTTTCGACGACCTCCCTGTCGTGGCGTGGGTGGACCCGCCGCTGACGACGGTTCACCAGCCGCTGACAGAGATGGCGGCGGCAGCCACCGAGCTCGCGCTCTCGCTCGGCCGCGGCGAGAGGCCGGCGCAGATCGGCGTGGAGATCGCCACCACGCTTACCGTGCGCAGCAGCACAGCCGCACCCGCGAAGAAGCGGAAGAAAGTCTGACGGCTGCCGAGGCCGGTGCGCAGTACGCCCTCAGGGCGGTAAGCCCTTTGACGCCCCGTGCCCTGAGGCGTGACGCCGAGCAGCAGGGCTCACCTGCGCGTGACCAACAAGATGCGAATCGCTCGCGAAGAGATCTTCGGCCCAGTTCTGTCCATTCTTCCCCTCCGTGGCCACAGCTGATTGACAACAGCATCAGAAGGTGAGGACCAGCCGTCCCCGGCGTCCACCGGCCTCCAGCAGCCGGTGTGCTTCGACTGCCTCCTCGGCAGGCAGGGTCCGTGCGACCCGCAGGGTGAGCCGGCCTTCCTCCGTCAGCCGCCGGAGGCGGTCGAGCTGGGCGCGTTCGCGCGCGTACTGCGGCACGAACGTGTACCGGATCTCGATGCCGCGTTCACCGGGCACCTGGGTACCGCCGACCGACGACGCCACCAGGCCGCCGTCCCGCACCGCGCCGATGGTGCGGCCCGCGACACCCGCGGTGTCGACGAGCCCGTCGACGCCGGCCGGTACTTCCTTGCGTACCAGCTCCGGGAACTCGGTACCGCGAGGCAGGACAACGTCGGCCCCGAGCTCCTTCACCAGTTGCTCGTCCTTCGGTGCCGCGTCGGCGATCACTCGGAACCCGTCCGCCTTGGCCAGCTGGACGGCGTAGCCGCCGACCGCGCCTGCTGCTCCGGTGATCGCCACGGTGGCGCCTGCGGGAAGTTCCAGCAGGTCCAGTGCCATACGGGCCGTCAGCCCGTTCATCGGCAGCGTGGCGGCCTCGACATCGGTCACGCCCGACGGTATACGGACCACCGATTCGGCGGGCGCGACCAGGTGCTCCGCGTACGCTCCGTGCGTCCCGGAGACCACCACGACAGCCATGACGTGGTCGCCGACGGTGAGATCGGTGTCGGTTCCCTCGCCGATCTGCTCGACCACGCCGGCCGCGTCCATCCCGGGGACGTAGGGCGGCTCGGCGTCGGAGACGAAGGCGATTCCGCGGCGCACCAACGTGTCGACGGGGTTGACCGTCGCCGCGTGTACACGGATCCGGATCTCGCCCGGCCCGGCCTCGGGGACCGGAAGGTCCAGGACCCGCAGTACGTCGGGCCCGCCGAATTCAGTCAGGCCTATGGCCTTCATGGAAAGTCCTTCCTGGGAGGTGAGTCATTCGACCGTCGCACCGCCCGACAGGCGGATCTCCTCGCTGTCGAGGGCGGCCTGCAGGCGGCGCAGTACGGTGTCGTCGATCCGGCGCTCGTCGCGCAGCCGGACGACGGTGGCGCGTTTGCTGGCGATGAGGGCCAGGCGCAGCGCGAGGTAGTCCTGGTGCTGGAGCACCGCGGGGTCGTCGTGGGCGCCCGCGCTCCGGGCCCGTACGGATGCCAGGTGGGCCTCGTACTCCTGGCGAAGCCACTCGACGATCTTCGGATCGCTCCGCAGGTCGGCGACGAGCCGGGGCATCGCCTTGATGGCTTCTTCGATGGCGGTGGTCTCGGCGAGGTCGTGTTCTTCGTCGACCGAGGTGTCGGGCGGCAGCTTCGCCCAGCGCACCGCCACCGGCAGCAGCAGGCCCTGCACCACCAGCGTCACGAGGATGACGCCGGAGGTGACGAAGACGATGAAGCTGCGGTCGGGGAACGGCTCGCCCGAGTCGAGTGTCTGCGGTACCGAGAGCACCATCGCGAGCGAGACCGCGCCCCGGAAGCCGGCCAGCCCGCTGACCACCCGGGTCCGGTGACCGACGCGCAGCATGCGTTGCTGGGGGCGGCGGTCCAGCGCGCGGACCAGGTAGGTGGACGTGTACAGGAACGCGAAGCGCACGGCCACGAGGACCACGCAGATGACAGCGACCGCGGTCAGCGCGTCCCGGAGGTCGGCACGGCCCAGGTCACGGACCGCGTACTGGAGCTCGACCCCGACCAGGACGAACAGGGCCCCGTTGATGATGAAGGTGGCCAGCGGCCAGAACGCCAGGGCCTGCGTGCGGTGTTCGGCCTGGATGATACGCGGGGCGACCTGGGACATGATCAGGCCGCTGACGACCACCGCGAGGACGCCGGAGGCTTCGATGAGTTCGGCGAGCAGGTAGGCGGTGAAGGGCGCCAGGATCATGACGAGGTTGCCGAGCAGGGGGTCGGTCAGGCGGCGCCGCAGGTTCATGTTCACCCACGCGACCGCCACGCCTACCGCGGCTCCGCCGCCGTACGCGAGCAGGAACAGTCCGCCGACGTGCGGGATGCTCAGGTGTTCCTCGCCGACCGTGATGCCGACGGCGAGACCGTAGATGACCAGGGCCGTGCCGTCGTTGACCAGGCTCTCCGCGCGCAGGACGGTGACCTGGCGGCGCGGCAGGGCGCGGGCGAGGACGCCGACCGCCGTCGCGTCCGTGGGTGCCATGGCCGCGCCGAGCACCCACGCCGGCCCCCACGGCAGCCCGAGGGCGTGCCCGGCCGCGGCGACGGCCCAGGCCGTGAGGATGACGAGTACGGTGCTCAGTTGCAGGATGCCGCGCAGGTTGGTGCGGATCTCCCGCAGGGAGGTGGTCAGGCTCTCCCAGTAGAGCAGCACCGGAAGGAAGAGCAACAACACGACCTCCGGGGGAAGTTGCGCCTCCCGTACGGCCGGGACGAACCCCAGGAGAACACCCGTCACGAGCAGGACGACGGGTGGGGCGATACCGAGGCGCTGTCCCACGGCGTTGCCCACCAGCACGGCCACGCCCAGGACCACGACGAGTTCGAGACCGAGCAAGGTACTTCTCCTGGAGGGGTGAAAGAGCTGCCGTTCAGCGGGGTGTGAGCTTCAGGGTCGTGTCCCGCGAGGCCACCATGGGGTTGATGTAACTCGCGCCGTACCGGCCGTACTTGGTGCGGTAGGCGGTGTCGATGCGGTCATTGACGTCGGGGTCGGTGACCTCGACGAGGGTGACGTCCTTGTCGACGCCGCCGGAGCGGATGTGGCCCTCGTGGCTGGCCCGGGCCGCGCGGTACCAGGCGCCGACACTGCCGCGGAAGGAACGGACGTAGAGGTCGTCGCCGTCGCGGACGACCCAGATCGGCACGGGTGTGCGCGATGTTCCGTCGCTGCGCGAGGGGGCCATCCGAAGTTCCTCGGCGTGCTCGATCCGGGTCAGCTCGTCGTTCGTCCAGGTCGCCATGAGTCTGCCTCCTCTACGACCGTGCAGCGGGATGCCCTCGTGGGCGTGAGCGCGGTCGGCGCAGCTCACACCCACGAGGCGACCGGGTCAGGGCTTGAGGAGGGTCTTGATGGCGCGGCGCTCGTCCATCGCCTTGTAACCCTCGGCGACCTGGTCCAGGGGCAGGGTGAGGTCGAAGACCTTGCCCGGGTCGATGTGGCCGGACAGGACGCGGTGGATCAGGTCGGGCAGGTAGCGGCGTACGGGAGCCGGGCCGCCGCGCAGGCCGACCTGGGAGAAGAACAGCTCCTGGCCGTCGACGGCCACCTCGTGCGGGACGCCGACGAAGCCGACGTTGCCGCCGGGCCGGGCGGAGTGGAGGGCCTGGCTCATGGACTGGGCCGTGCCGACGCACTCCAGGACGGAGTCTGCGCCGATGCCGCCGGTGAGCTCCTTGATGCGGGCGATGCCCTCCTCGCCGCGCTCGCCGACGATGTCGGTGGCGCCGAACTCCAGGGCCAGCTTCTGCCGGGACTCGTGCCGCGACATGGCGATGATCCGCTCCGCGCCGAGCTCCTTCGCGGCGATGACACCACACAGGCCGACGGCTCCGTCACCGACCACCACGGCCGTCGAACCCGGCTTCACCTCGGCGGCGAGGGCCGCGTACCAGCCGGTGCCCATCACGTCGGACACGGCGAGCAGGCTGGGCACGAGATCGGCGGAGGGGTGCTCGTCCGTGGCGACCAGGGTGCCGTGGGCGTTGGGTATGCGCACGTACTCGGCCTGGCACGTGCTCATGAACTCGCGGTTCAGGCAGGAGGACTGCCAGCCCTTCCGGCAGTTGGCGCAGGTGTTGTCGGAGGTGGCGAAGGAGCCGACCACGAACTGGCCGGGCTTGACCTGGGTGACCTCGCTGCCGGTCTCCTCGACGATGCCCACGTACTCGTGGCCCATCGGGTGCGGGTCACCGACGGGCTCCAGGCCACGGTACGGCCACAGGTCCGAGCCGCACACACAAGTGGCGACCGTACGGATGATCGCATCCGTCGGATTGACGATCTTGGGCTCGGGGACGTCCTCCACCCGGATGTCACCGGGGGCGTGGATCAGCGTTGCTCGCATGTCTTCTCTCCTGATGCGTTTCTCGTGTGGGGGTGGCTCGGGCGCGGGTGGGGTCTTCGCGCTGGTGGGTGGCCCTTGCCGGTCGGCGGACGCTTCAGGAGTTCCATCGTGATCTCTTCGTGCGTTGCTGTGGTGCTGCGGCTCGGGCAGCGATCTCACCCGGACGTACCGGATTCCTCGACGATGGCCAATGGGGTATAGGGAAGCGTCGACGGCCTGTGAAAAAAATACCGTTCTCTGGCTCTGCCACTGCCCGCAAGGCCCGTGGACAGGAGAATTCCACCCCGGGGAAGAAGTAACCAGGGATAAAACCTTCCTACCCAGCCGAGTGGCGGCGGGCGCACACTGGCCAGTATGAACAGCAGTGCGCACCGTAAGGAGCTGGGGCAATTCCTGAAGGCCCGCCGGGCCGAGCTCAGCCCCCGCACGGTCGGTCTGCCCGAAACCGACCGGCGCAGGCGCGTGGCCGGCCTGCGCCGGGACGAGGTGGCGGTGCTGGCCGCCATCAGCACCAATTACTACACCCGCCTGGAGCAGGGTCGCACGACCCCCTCCGCGTCCGTGCTGACCGAGCTCGTTCGGGCCCTGCACCTGAGCGACGACCAACGGGACCGTCTGTTCGAGCTGGCCGGAAAAGAGGCCGGCGGGGTGCGGCGGCGGGCTCCGCAGAAGGCGCACCCCCGGTTGCGTACCGTGCTGAACGAGCTCAGCGTCTCCCCCGGCATGATCCTGGGCCGGTACCTGGACATCCTGGCGTGGAACCCGATGGCCGTCGCCTTGTTCGGCACCGATTTCGCGCAGGTCCCCAAGCCGCAGCGCAACTACGTCCGGCAGCTCTTCACCGACCCGGCCATGAGAACGCTGTACGCCGCCTGGGAGGGCTCCGCTCGCAACGTGGTGGCCGTGTTGCGGCAGCAGGCCGCAGTCTGCCCCGACGACCGGAGACTGACCGCCCTCGTCGGTGAGCTGTCGGTGCGGGACGACCAGTTCCGTCAGTGGTGGGGAGGTCGCCATGTGGCACCCCGCCCCGGAGGCACCAAGGTGTTCAAGCACCCGGTCGCAGGTGAACTCGCCCTCGCCTGGGACGCCCTCACCTGCGTGGCCGACCCCGACCAGCAGCTGATCGTCTGGAGCGCCGAACCCGACTCGCGCGCCTACGAGGGGCTGCGCTTCCTCTCCTCCTGGGCGGCGACCAAGCAGGACGACTCCGAGACCGACACCGTCAACTGACCGGGCGGTCTCCTTTCCTGCCAGTACAGAGAAATGGGAGCAGAGCCCAGCACAAAAGGGCCACTGCGATTTCCGGCATGCCCTTACGCTTTCCACCTGGCCAGGAACAAATCCCGACCAGGGACAAATCCTTCCTACCTTCGCCGTTTAATTCCGTGCCATGCTTCCAGAGCACGATTCGCACAAATCATTTTCGAGGAGCAATACCCCCATGTCCTCCACCTCCCGCCCCACGGTCGCCGTCGCGTTCCACTCCGGCTACGGCCACACCACTGTCATCGCCGAGGCCGTGGCGCGCGGTGCCGCGGAAGCCGGCGCCGAGGTGATCTCCATCCCCGTGGACACGATCACCGACGAGCAGTGGGCGCAGCTCGACGCCGCCGACGCGATCATCTTCGGTGCCCCCACCTACATGGGCACGGCCTCCGCCGCCTTCCACACCTTCGCCGAGGCCAGCAGCAAGCGCTGGTACACCCAGACCTGGGCCGACAAGATCGCCGCCGGCTTCACCAACTCCGGTGCCAAGAACGGCGACAAGTCCTCGACCCTGGGCTACTTCTTCACCATGGCCGCCCAGCACGGCATGCACTGGGTCAGCCTCGGCGTGCAGCCGGGCTGGGCCTCCACCGAAGGCAGCGAGGACGACATCAACCGTCTGGGCTACTTCGTCGGTGCGGGCGCCCAGTCCCCGATCGATGCCGGCCCGGAGGCGGTCCACAAGTCGGACATCGCCACCGCCGAGGGCCTCGGCGCCCGCGTCGCGCGGCAGACCGCGTTCTTCCGCGCCGGCCGCGCCGCCCTCGCCGCCTGAACCCAAGAACCACACCCTCAGTCCGACCCGAAAAGGAGCAGCATCATGTCCGACTCCCCGAACCTCGCTCTCGTCCGTCGGCTCTACGACTCCGCCATGGCTCCGGACGTGGTCGCCGAGGTCATCGACCCCGACATCGTCTGGGACATCACCCCCGGCTTCCCCTACGGCGGCGTCTACAAGACCTGGGCCAGCGCCGGCGGTGACTTCTTCGGCCGGCTCGCCCCCCGCTTCACGTCCTTCGGCGCGGTGGCCGAGGACTTCTACGACGCGGGCGAGCACGTCTTCGTACGCGGCCACTACCACGCCGTGTCCAAGTCCGGCGAGGAGTCGGACGCGCGCTTCATCCACCTGTGGACGGTCGGCAACGGCAAGCTCACCCACCTGGTCCAGGCCGCCGACAGCCACGTCGTCCAGCAGGCCGCGAACAACTGACCGCCCGCACTCACCCCAGGGAGCACCCCATGGCGAAGATCCTCTTCCTCATCACCGCCGCCGACCACTGGACCCTGGCCGACGGGTTCGAGCAGCCGTCCGGCTTCTGGGCCGAGGAGGCCATCGGTCCGTACGGCGTCTTCAAGGAGGCCGGCTACGAGATCGCCGCAGCCACCCCGGGCGGCGTACCGCCCACCGCCGACGCGCTCAGCCTGACGCCGGACTTCAACGGCGGACCTGAGGGTGCCGAGCAGATGAAGACCGCTCTGCGCGAGGCCACCGAACTGGCGAACCCGATGCGCATCGAGGACGTGAACATCGACGAATTCGACGCGGTGTTCGTCCCCGGCGGCTGGGGCCCGATGGAGGACCTGTCCGACGACCCCGCGGCCGGCAAGCTGCTGAGCGACTGGCTCGCCTCCGGCAAGATCGTGTCGCTGGTGTGCCACGGCCCGGCCGCGCTGCTGTCCACCGTGGACGCCGACGGCAAGTCCCCGTTCCACGGCTACCGCCTGACCGGACTGTCCAACTCGGAGGAGATCCAGAACGGCCTCGCCGACCGGGCGAAGTGGCTGCTTCAGGACCGTCTGGTCGCGGACGTGGGCGCGGACTACCAGAAGGGCGAGGAGAACTTCGCTCCCCACCTCGAGGTGGACCGCACCCTCATCACCGGCCAGAACCCCGCTTCGGCCGTCCCGCTCGCCCGGGAAGTCGTCAAGACCCTCGGCTGACACCCCGCACCGCCGATCACAGAAAGAGGTAGTACTCATGGACAGCAACGCGACCCTTCCCAGCGTGGGGCAGACCTGGCTGGCGGACCTCGGCCCGGACACGCCGCTCGGCCACTTCACTGTGGAGATCACCTTCGACTCGGCGACCCAGGTCAGCTTCGAGGTGACGGGCGGTGCCATCAAGGGCCGCAGGCAGACGATGGAGTACACGACCACCCAGCTCCGCGAGGGCCTGTACGTCGTGCGCTGGACCGAGCCCGACGCCGGTGACCACGTCACCCACATCGAGGACTACACCGAGGGGACCTGCATGGCCAGCTCCGTCATCGGTGGCGAGTTCGTCCAGCTCCACGGAAAGTGGAGCCGCGTCCGCTGAACCCGTGGTGACGGCCGCAGGTCGCACTTCATCTTGACGGTGAGGCTTCCAGGGACAAATCTCTCCCCCTGACAACACCGCTCTCCGATGTCAGGGTGATGGCATGAACCGCGATCCTCACCGTCACGATCTGGGGGAATTCCTCAAGGCGCGCCGCGCCGAGCTCGACCCGGCCGCCGTCGGCCTGCCCGACGGCGGCCCGCGTCGCGTCGCGGGCCTGCGCCGTGAGGAGATCGCCGTACTGGCGGCCATCAGCACCGACTACTACGCCCGCCTCGAACAGGGCCGCATCCAGCCCTCGCCGTCCGTACTGGACTCCCTGGCCCGGGTGCTGCACCTGGACGAGGATCAGCGGGCCTACCTGTACGAGCTCGCGGCCAAGGACGATTTCCGCCCTCCCCGGAGGCAGCCGCGTCTCGCGGCGCAGCCGCAGTTGCAGCGCATGCTCGACGACATGGCGCACACCCCGGCGTTCGTGATCGGGCCGCGCACCGAGATCGTCGCCTGGAACGTCATGGGCGCGGCCCTGATCACCGACTTCGGAAAGATCCCGGAGAAGCAGCGCTACTTCATCAGGCTGCTCATCACCGACCCCGCCATGCGCGAGCTGTACGCGGACTGGGAGGGCGTCACCCGGCTGGCCATCGCGCAGATGCGGATGCACAACGCCAACAACCCCGGGGATGCGCAGCTCACCGCCCTGGTGAATGAACTCTCGGTCCGGGACGACCAGTTCCGCCAGTGGTGGGCCGCTCACAACGTCGCTGTCCGGGACACCGGGACCAAGCATCTGCGCCACCCCGTCGCGGGGGATCTGCATCTCGACTGGAACGCCGTCACCTGGGCCGCCGACCCCGACCTGCAGATCATCGTGTGGACCGCCGAAGCCGGCACGCCCACCCACGACAGCCTGCGCATGCTGGCGTCCTGGGCCGCCGACCCCAGCCACACGCCCAGCGGCAGCTCTGCCTGACCGTTCCGCAGTGCCTGTTCCTGACCCGGCTCGGATCTTGAGCACATCTTCCGGATGATCAAGCAGACGCTCGACTGGCCCCTCCCGAAACTGCGCACTCCCGAGTCCGAGGATCATTGGATCTGGCTCGTCATCGCCGCCCGGGCCCAGCTCCTCCGCGTGGTTGCCACGGACCTGCGGCGCCCCTGGGAGAAGCCCGTCGATCCGTGCTGCGTCTCCGGGCGACGGTGAGCCCTGACAGCCAGAGAGCCGACCCGGGGCCGGCCCGGGTCGGCTTTCGGTCTTCCTTGGTCAGCGGACGTGCTCGTCGAACCAGGCGACGGCGACCTCGGGGTGTTCGCTGAAGTAGTTGTAGCCGTCGAAGCGGCGTGAGGTGCCGTAGATCCAGTGCATCTTCTTGTCCTCGACCGGGATGGCGTCGTGGACCGCCTGCACGGCTTCCGGGGTGGTCATCACGTCGTCGTGCACCTGCCCGACCAGGGTGGGCACGGTGATGGCGGAGGCGTACTTCGCGGGCGACTGCTCCGCCAGATGGAAGCCGGTGCGCTCCAGGACGGCCTGGTCGAGCCGGTCGTAGCCGCCCTCGAAGCCGATTCCCTTGGAGAACTGCTCGCCGATCGACCGGCCCTCCAACGGCTGGTGCAGGACCATCGCCTGGATCTCGGCGAACTCCTCCGGGTGCCTGGCCCACGCCACGGCGGTGGAGTTGCCGCCCAGGCACACCGACAGCAGGGCCTTCTTCATGCTCGCCGTGTCCGCGCGCGAGGCGACATAGCGGAGGGATCCGATGACGTCGCGGTACTCGGTGAGGCCGATCGTGCAGATCCCGCCGTTGCCGTAGCCGCTCATGCCGTGGTTGCGCAGGTCGTAGGTGAGGACGTTGTAGCCGGCGTCGTGCAGCCCCTTGTAGGCGGGCAGGAAGTTGACCTCGAAGCCGCCGAAGCGGTCCCAGCCCGGCAGATGCCCGGGGTAGCCGTAACGATTGCCGGGCGAGAAGTGGTTGTGGATGATCAGCCGGTCGGAGTCCGCGGGGATGAACCAGCCTTCCAGAGGAACGCCGTCCATCGACGGGAACGTCACGTCCTCGTAGGCCAGACCCAACTCGGAAGGGCGGCGCAGCAGGGGGGCGCGCCGGCCGTCCGTGGTCCCCTCCGTCCACTGCCCGACGAATCCGTTGAACGCCAGCTCCGCCATATCGACTTCGGTCATGGTGTGCTCCTCTCGATGGGGACGCTATGAGCGATATAGGTTGTTTGCGAGTTTTCCTCGTGGGTGGGCCCCATGCCGGCACTGGCCGCCGGGTCGTCGTGCGGCGATCCGGCCAGGTCCCGGCATCTGTGCTGCCGGGACCTCCGGAGTGCCGCGTCAGATCGTCGCTGTGTCGATCACGAACCGGTACCGCACATCGCTGTTCAGCACCCGCTCGTACGCCTCGTTGATCTGGTCGGCGCGGATCAGCTCGATCTCGGAGCCGAGGCCGTGCTCGGCGCAGAAGTCCAGCATTTCCTGGGTCTCGGCGATGCCGCCGATGGCGGAGCCTGCGATCGACCTGCGGCCCATGATCAGGGGGAAGACGTTGACGGAGATCGGCCTCTCCGGGGCGCCCACGTTCACCAGGGCTCCCTCGATCTTCAGCAGGTTCACGTACGCGCTGAAGTCCAGCGGGGCCGAGACCGTCGAGACGATCAGGTCGAAGGTGCCCGCCAGCTCCTCGAATGTCTTCGGGTCGCTGGTGGCGTGGTAGTGATCGGCGCCCAGCTTCAGGCCGTCGTCCTGCTTGCGCAGGGACTGCGAGAGGACCGTCACCTCGGCGCCCAGCGCGTGCGCGATCTTGACGCCCATGTGGCCGAGACCGCCCAGACCGACGATCGCGACCTTCTTGCCCGGGCCCGTGCCCCAGTGCTTCAGCGGGCTGTACAGGGTGATGCCGGCGCAGAGCAGCGGCGCGGCCACGTCGAGGGAAAGGCCGTCGGGGACGCGGACGACGTAGTTCTCGTCGACGACGATCTTCTCGGAGTAGCCGCCGTAGGTGGGCTCCCCGTCCTTGCCGATGTAGTTGTACGTCTGGACCATGCCGGTGCCGGTGCAGTACTGCTCCAGGCCGGCCTTGCAGTGGTCGCACTCCCGGCAGGAGTCGACGAAGCAGCCGACACCCACCCGGTCGCCGACTGCGTACCTGGTGACGCCCGGGCCGACCTCGGAGACCACGCCGGCGATCTCGTGGCCGGGGACCATCGGGAAGATGGCGGTGCCCCAGCCCTCGCGGACCTGGTGGATGTCGGAGTGGCAGATGCCCGCGAACTTGATGTCGATCAAGACGTCGTGCTCGCCGACCTCGCGGCGCTCGATGGTGGTGCGCTTCAGCGGGGCCTTGGCGGTGGACGCGGCGTACGCGGCGACAGTGGTCGTCATGAGGGGGGATCTCCTAGCGGTGCTCACGCGCCCGGCCGCTTTCCGACCGGACGCGGTGACGAGCATGCAGCGCCGCCGGGCCATCAACCAGGGAGGGAATGTGCCTACGTTCGCCGTTCCTGCTTCCGGCGGAGACGGGCTCGGGTACGTATGGCGCCGGGAACACCGGATCGGTTACCTCTAGTTGGTCGGCGAGAAAACCAAGGGGGGACAAAACTCTCCCCGTCACACGCACTACTTGTGATGCCAGACTCCTCACGAGGACGGCCGCAGCACTGAGAGCGCGGTCGCCCAGGTCTGCGGCGACGACGATCCCGCCTCCTTCCCTGCCGTTCTGTACGGCCGACCCGCCCGTGACGCGAAGGCAAATCCATGACCACTGATCTCTCTGAATCTGCCGTTCCACCCCCCACCGGGTCCAGCGAGTCATCCTCGGCGCCCAGCCGGCGCACGTTCATCGCCACGAGTACGGCGGTAGGTGGTGCGGTCGTTGCGGGCGGTGTGATCGGGGGGTCCTACGTTGCCGGTTCC
Source organism: Streptomyces sp. NPDC002588 (assembly GCF_040295925.1). NCBI lineage: Bacteria > Bacillati > Actinomycetota > Actinomycetes > Kitasatosporales > Streptomycetaceae > Streptomyces > Streptomyces sp. NPDC002588. The sequence goes on along the minus strand of NZ_JBEOWF010000083.1, from coordinate 3,774 downwards.
GAAGAGGCGGCCGCCGCCGAGGCGCCTCCGTCCAGCCGTGTCTCGTTGACCGTCAACGGCACGCGGCGGACCGTGACGGTGGACAACCGGACGTCGCTGCTGGATCTGCTGCGCGAGCACCTCGACCTGACCGGTTCCAAGAAGGGCTGCAACGCCGGGGCTTGTGGCGCGTGCACGGTGCTGGTCGACGGACAGCGGGTCAACTCCTGTCTGACGCTGGCCGTTCGGCTGGAGGGCGCCGAGGTCACCACCATCGAGGGCCTGGCCAAGGGCGACCGACTCCACCCGCTCCAGCAGGCGTTCATCGACGAGGACGCCTTCCAGTGCGGCTACTGCACCCCGGGGCAGATCCTCTCCGGTGTCGGCTGCATCCAGGAGGGCCACACCGGTTCCCCCGAGGAGATCCGGGAGTGGATGAGCGGCAACATCTGCCGCTGCGGCTGCTACGTCAAGATCGTGCGCGCGGTCGAACAGACCGCGGGCCGGAAGTAAGGAGCGGCCGCCGTGCATCCCTTCACCTACACCCGCGTCTCCACCACCCGGGAAGCCCTCAACGCCGGTCGCCTGGGAGGGCGTTACATCGCCGGAGGCACCACGCTGGTCGACCTGATGCGCGAGACCGTCGAACGCCCCGAGGGGCTGGTCGACATCTCCGGCCTGCCGCTGGACGAGGTCACGGTCACCGGGCGCGGGGGCCTGCGCATCGGCGCGCTGGTGAGCATGTCCGAGGCCGCCGCGCATGCCAAGGTGCGCACGCTGTACCCGGTCGTCTCGCAGGCCCTGGAGCTGAGCGCGTCGGCCCAGCTGCGCAACATGGCCACCATCGGCGGCAACATCATGCAGCGCACCCGCTGCACGTACTTCCGGGATGTGACCGCAGCCTGCAACAAGCGCGAGCCCGGCTCCGGTTGCGCGGCCCGGGAGGGCTTCAACCGGATGCACGCGATCCTCGGCACCTCCGACGCCTGCGTGGCCACCCACCCCTCCGACGTCGCCGTGGCCTTCGCCGCCCTGGAAGCAGCGGTGCATCTCCTCGGGCCAGAGGGTGCGCGCACCCTGCCGTTCGCCGACTTCCTGCTGCGGCCCGGCAGCACCCCGAACCGTGAACAAGCCCTCAGAAAAGGTGAGTTGATCACGGCCGTGGAGATCCCGGCGCTTCCGCGTCCGCTCAGGTCCGGCTACCTGAAGGTGCGCGACCGGCAGTCCTACGAGTTCGCCCTGACCTCGGCGGCCGTCGCGCTGCACATACGCGGCGGAGTCATCCAGGAGGCGAGGGTCGCCGCCGGTGGCGTGGGCACCGTGCCGTGGAAACTGCCCGCCGTCGAGCGGCATCTCATCGGTGAGCGTCCCTCGGAGTCCCTGTGGACGTCCGCTGCCGCGAAGGCGGCGATCGGCGCCCGCCCTCTCCGGCAGAACGGCTTCAAGGTCGAGCTGCTGAAGCGGACCGTCGAACGCCAGCTGCGCATCGTAGGAGGTACCAAGTGAGCCCCCAGCCACAGGCAGCCGTGGGTGCGCCGCTGTCCCGCGTGGACGGCCGGCTCAAGGTCACCGGCAAGGCGCTCTACTCCGCCGAACACGACGTCGACGGAGCCGTACACGCCGTCATCGTCGACGCGAGCATCGGACGCGGCCGCATCACCTCCGTCGACACCCGCGACGCCGAAGCCCACCCGGGCGTACTACGGGTGATCAGTCACCGCAACGCCCCGAAGCTGCCGTACCGCGACAACCCCGGCTCCAACAACCCGCCTGGCCGGCGGCTGCGCGTCTTCCAGGACGATCTGGTCCTCTTCCACGGTCAGCCGGTCGCCGTCGTGGTCGCCGCCACCCTGGAGGCCGCGCAGCACGGCGCGAGCCTGGTCAAGGTCGCCTACGACGCCGAACAGCCCTCGACCGACCTGCACGAGGCCGAGCCGGGCGAGGCGGTCCCCTACGCACGCGGCGACGCCGAAGCCGGGCTGCGCTCCGCTCCCGTACGGCTGGACCTGACCTACGAGCTGGCCCGCAACCACCACAATCCGATGGAGCCGCACGCCACCATCGCCCGCTGGGAGGGCGACAAGCTGACCGTGTGGGACAAGACGCAGTGGGTGGCGGGCACGCAGACCGAACTCTCCACGGTGTTCGACCTGCCCATGGAGTCGGTGCGCGTCATCTCGCCGTTCGTCGGCGGCGGCTTCGGCAGCGGGCTGCGCTGCTGGCCGCACACGGTCGTCGCCGCCCTGGCGGCGCGGGTGACGGGCCGTCCGGTCAAGCTGGTGCTGAGCCGTCGGCAGCTGTACTTCGGTACCGGCTTCCGGCCCTCGTACGCATACCGTCTGCGGCTGGGCAGCGACCGGCGCGGCCGGCTGTCCGCCGCCGCGCACGAGATCGATGCCGAGACCTCGTCGTACGAGTCGTTCTTCGAGGCGGTCATGCCGGCGGGCCAGATGCTCTACAGCATGCCCAACGTCAGTCAGGCGTACCGGAGGGTGCCACTGGACGTGAACACCCCGATCTGGATGCGCGGCCCCGGCTTCGCCTCGGCGTCGTTCGTGATCGAGTCGGCCATGGACGAGCTCGCGGACCGGCTCGGTATCGACCCGATCGAGCTGCGCCGGCGCAACGAGCCGAGCGAGGACGAGTCGACGAACGAGCCGTTCTCCACCCGCCGACTGAGCGAGTGCTACACGGTCGGCGCCCGCGAGTTCGGCTGGGACCGCCGTAACCCGAGGCCGCGCTCGACGCGGGACGGGGACTGGCTGATCGGCCTGGGCATGGCCGCCGGTGTCTACGACCCGGGGCGGTATCCCGCGCAGGCCCGGGCCCGTCTGGATGCCGACGGCACCGCGGTGGTCGAGGCGGCCACCAGCGACATGGGGCCGGGTACCTACACCTCGCAGACCCAGGTGGCCGCCGACGCGCTGGGGCTGACCATGCGTACGGTGACCTTCCGGCTGGGTGACTCCCTCTATCCGCCGACCTCGCCGCACGGCGGTTCGGCGACCATGGCCAGCGTCGGCTCGGCCGTCGTCGACGCCTGCAACCAGGTGCGGCGGCAGGCGATCAAGCTGGCAGTCGAGGACCGCGAGTCGCCGCTGTACGGGGTGAACGCGGACGACGTGGTCGTACGCAGCGGCCGACTGCATGTACAGGGCAACCCGGCGCGTGGTGAGACGTACAAGAGCCTGCTGGCGCGCAACAACCGCGCCCACCTGGAAGCCAACGGCACCTACAACGGGCCGGGCGCCGAGCGGTCCGCCTACTTCGCCTACAACGCCACCTTCGCCGAGGTCGCCGTGGACGCGGCCCTCGGTCTGGTCCGGGTGCGGCGCATGCTCGGCGTGTACGACGCAGGCCGCATCATCAGCCCCAAACTCGCGGACAGCCAGGCGATCGGCGGCATCGTGGGCGGTATCGGAACGGCGCTGCTGGAGCACACGGTCACCGATCACCGTGACGGGCGGATCGTGAACGCGAGCCTTGCCGACTATCTGGTCCCGGTGAACGCCGACATCCCCGAGATCAGGGCGATCTACCTGGACGGCGAGGACAACGCCGGCAACCTGCTGGGCGTCAAGGGACTCGGCGAGGTCGTGCAGGTGGGCGTGGCAGCCGCGATCGGCAACGCGGTCTTCAACGCCACCGGCCGTCGGGTCCGCCAACTGCCCATCACCGCTGAGGCGTTGCTCTGACGTCACCGCCTCCATGGCCGGTCCGGCAGCCGAACCCCCCGTACGGCTGCCGGACCCTCCCCGGGCCGCCGCCGCGTACGCGCCCCCTATCGCCGCGGCG
>NZ_JBEOWF010000082.1:0-19299 GCF_040295925.1 Streptomyces sp. NPDC002588 | reverse complement strand
CCGCCTCCCCGCGGCCCGCCCCCCCCCGGGGCGGGACGCCGGGGGCGCGCCCCCCACCCTCCCCTACTAACAACTCCACCCCCCCCCCGGGGGGGGGGGGGCCCCCCCCCCCCCCCCCCTTCTCAGTTGTCGCCTACTGGCACTTCTTGCCGGTGTTGATGCAGTTGACCATCTTGTTCATCACGTTCGTGGAGAAGAAGTTGATGAAGTCGTTGTGGTCGGTGATCGGCTTGTGCAGGTTCTCCGGGAAGGAGTCCACCGCGTACGGGTTGGTGATCGTCCCGTTCGCCAGCTTCGGCTGCGGAACGTTGTAGACCAGCCGCACCTGGAGCTGCGGGATCGCCTTGAAGCCGTTGGCGCAGGTGCCGTCCGCCTGGACGAAGGACACGTGCGTGCGGTGGTTGGCGCTGTCGATGTTCTGACCGTCCCAGCAGCTCTGGAAGAAGGTCGTGCGCACCACCTGGCTGCCCTGCGGGCAGATCGGGTACTTGTCGTGCAGCTGCACCTTGTTCTCGAAGCCGGTGCAGGACCAGTTCACGTTGGCGTTGGCGTTGCCGTTGACGAAGGCCTTGGCGTCACCGGTGATGATGCGCAGGGCGCTCGGCATGGCGACGACCTGGCTCTTCTTGTTGCCGACGAACGTCAGCTGGGCCTGGGCCGGCAGCAGGATCTTGCCGACGTTGCCCTCCTTGCCGCCGCCGTCCGCGTTCTGGTCGAAGTCCTGCGTGCCGTCCTGGACACGGATGACCGGCCAGAAGTACGAGGACTTGTCACCCTGGTTCTGGCAGCTGGTGGTGCCGTTGGCCAGGTCCTGGTCGCTCGCGAAGGCGTCGTTGTTCTGGTTGCCGACGTAGTCGTGCAGGTGGTGCGCGCCGTTGGTGACACCGGGAGCCACGATCACGTTGTCCGTGTTGTGGTTCTTGTTCTGGTTGGTGCCACACTTCGTGACGAACGTGCCCTTGGAACCCGAATTGCCGTTCGCGGCGAGGCCGTTGGCGCCGACACCGATCGTCGCGTTCTGCTGGACCTTCGTGATGTCCACGAAGTCGGCCGCGACCGGGCCGTTGCCGCCCTGGCCGTTCTGGCCCGCCTGCTGCTGACCGCCGTTGTTCTGGCCGTTGCCGGCCTGGCCGCCGGTGTTCTGGCCGTTGCCGGCCTGGCCGCCGTTGTTCTGCTGGCCACCGTTGTTCTGACCGCCGCCGGCGGCGGTGTTGTTCGCCGCCTGCGTGGTGCAGGCCGCGAGCTGGCTCAGCTGCGTGTTGAACTGGCCGCCGACCCGCTGGATGTCGATCCGGATGCGGTCGATCGTGGCCGCCCGCTTCTCCTTGAGGGGGCCGACGATCGCGTTCTGCACGAACCCGGAGTCGTTCGCCTGGGCCTGACGAGAGGAGGCAAGGCGGGTGTAGGCCTCGGTGATCTGCTTGTCGAGGTTCGCCAACTCGGTGGCGACGCCCTGCTTGGCCTTGTCCGGCACGTTCGTCAGCTTCTGCCCCACGTCCGGGCAGGAGATGGTGGCGACCTGTGCGGCCGCGGTGGCGGCCTTGGTCGTGTTCTGGCCCGAGCTGTTGGACTCGTGGGCAGAAGCGTAGAAGTTCGCCCAGATCAGCCCGCCCCCACCGAGCGCTAGGGCCGCCGATGCTGCCACGGCCTTCGTGGCCATCGACGAACGGCGTTTACGTGTGTTGCGTCCCATGGAACTCCTCTGACTTCCTTGCGGGGCAGCACCGAGGCGCCCGACAGGAGTGAAGCTGCTCCCTCTCTTACGCACCTGGCCCCAGAGGTGTTCAGCGGTCTCAGAAATTGATGAGAGGTTCGTACGACAAACCGACCCCAACGCCCCCACACCGCACAGTAGTTGGAGCGCCCGCCGGACGCGCTCCGCAGGTGTCGAAACCGCTTTCACCTGCGGTTGTCCTCGGCGGGAGGGCCCAAACCGGCCTCACGAAAAAAGTTCGCGGTCTCCTCGGGCGGCGAGAACCTCGGCCTCCTTTTCCGGGGCGAGACCGATGACCGCACCGGGGCGCCGCGGCGCCGCGCCGCCGATCGACCGCAGCCATGCCCAGGTGTCGGCGACGGTCTGAGCGACGGGCCGGCAGGACAGCCCCGTGGCCAACGCCCGTGAGACGTCGGCGCCGTGCAGGGCGTCGTGCATGTCGGTGCCCGGCGGCACCCACACGGGCAGCTCGGTCCAGGGCTGGACTCCGGCCGCGGTGACGACCTCCGGGGCGGTCCAGCGCAACTCGGCGTCCGACCCGGTGACCCGGACGCATTCCTCCAGCAAGTCGCCCATGGTGGCGTGACCTTGACGGCTCATCAGGTTGTACGGGCCGCTCAGTTCCCGCTCGACGGCCCCGAGCGTCCACTCGGCGAGGTCGCGGGCGTCGACGTACTGGAGGGGGAGTTCCCGGGGCCCGGGCGCGAGCACCGGGCCGCCCCGCGCGATCCGGCCCAGCCACCAGGGCAGCCGGCCGACGTTCTCGTGGGGGCCGAGGATCAGCCCGGCCCGTACGAGGACGGAGTCCGCCGCACCGAAGGCGTCCACGGTGGCCAGTTCGCCGCCCCGCTTGTCGCGGGCGTAGTCGGTGTGGCCGGCGTCCGGCTCGGCACCCTCGACCACGGGCGCGTCCTCGGCGTAACCGGCGGGCGGGGCCCAGGTGTACACCGAGCAGCTCGACACGTACACGTACCGGCGGGCGCGGCCCCGCAGCAACCGCGCCGCCTCGTGCACCGGGCGCGGCGCGGCCGACCAGGTGTCGACGACGGCGTCCCACTCGCCCTTGCCGACGGCGGCCAGGCCCCCGGGGGCGGTGCGGTCGCCGGTCAGCGCCCGCGCGCCGGGGGCGGGCGCCTGCCGCCCCCGGTTCAGTACGGTCACGTCCCAGCCGCGTCCGAGGGCCGCCTCCACGACGGCCCGTCCCACGAACTCCGTACCACCCAGCACCAGTAGTCTCATGCCGGTGACTCTGCCCGGCCGGGGTCGGGGACGGAACCGCCCTCTGCCGTCAGCAGACGGCCGACAGCCGGTCAGCGGCCGGTCGGCGGGATGTACTTGTAGCCGACGCGGCGCACGGTCTGGATGGTGTGGCGGTGCTCCGCGCCCAGCTTGCGGCGCAGCCGGGCGACATGGACGTCGACCGTGCGGCCGTCGCCCACGTGACCGTACCCCCACACCGTGGTGACGAGCTGGTCGCGGGTGTGCACCCGGTTCGGATGCGCCACGAGGTGGGCCAGCAGCTCGAACTCCAGGTAGGTGAGGTCGAGTTCACGCCCGTCGACCTCGGCGGTGCGCTGCACGGGGTCGACCCGCACCAGCGGCTCCTCCGCGCCGGTGTCCGGCACCGGGACCGGCTGGAACGGCTGCTGCTGGTCCGCCGGGATCAGGACCAGGTAGCCGACCATGGCCGGCCGGCCGGGCAGGTCGGGCAGGGTGTGCTGCGGCGCCGGCAGCCAGGTGGCACCGGGCGGCAGGAGCTCCGCCACGTCCACCGCCTCGTCCGGGTCGACGGCTCGCAGCCGGTGGCGGGAGGCGCCGTGGACGGGGCCGGTGAGAGGGGCGGTGGAGAGAGAACGAGTGGTCGCCATGAGAGGTCAGCTCTTTCGCGCGAGGAGTTCGTCGGAAGGGACGTACGTCTCGCGCCGGCCGAAGACCGGGGTACGGCTTTAGAGGGCCGGCGCGTTCGTCGCGCGGCAACACACCCGGTCGAAGTCGTGGTGCTGACGGGAAGGCCAGAACGGCTCGAGGTCATTGCGACCCGTCGCGATGTGCTGCTGGAAGCCGGCCATGGGCCCATTGAAGCAGACCCCCGCCCGTCGAAGGAGAGGTCTCTCACTGCTTGGACGCTCCCTTGGCATGATGCCGACGGCAGCCGGTCATGCGGAAGGGGCGCCCACCGGATGGCGGGCGCCCCTTCACGGGAGCTGCGGGGCGGGTCAGACCTGGCCGGCCTTCTCCAGGGCGGCGCAGCAGGTGTCCACGATCAGGCGGGTCACCAGGTACGGGTCGACGTTGGCGTTCGGACGGCGGTCCTCGATGTAGCCCTTGCCGTCCTGCTCGACCTGCCACGGGATGCGGACCGAGGCGCCACGGTTGGAGACGCCGTAGGAGTACTCGTTCCACGGGGCGGTCTCGTGCAGACCGGTCAGGCGGTCGTCGATGCCCGCGCCGTAGTTCTTGACGTGCTCGAGCGGCTTGGAGCCCTCGCCGAGCGACTCGCAGGCGGTGATGATCGCGTCGTAGCCCTCGCGCATCGCCTTGGTGGAGAAGTTGGTGTGCGCGCCGGCACCGTTCCAGTCGCCCTTGACCGGCTTGGGGTCGAGGGTGGCGGAGACACCGAAGTCCTCGGCGGTGCGGTAGAGCAGCCAGCGGGCCACCCACAGCTGGTCGGAGACCTCGAGCGGGGCGAGCGGGCCGACCTGGAACTCCCACTGGCCGGGCATGACCTCGGCGTTGATGCCGGAGATGCCCAGACCCGCGGCGAGGCAGTTCTCCAGGTGGGCCTCGACGACCTCACGGCCGAAGATCTCGTCGGCGCCGACACCGCAGTAGTAGCCGCCCTGCGGGGCCGGGAAGCCGCCCTTGGGGAAGCCGAGCGGGTAGCCGTCCTGGAAGAAGGTGTACTCCTGCTCGATGCCGAAGATCGGCTCCTGGGAGCCGTACTTCGCCTCGACCTCGACCAGCGCGGCACGGGTGTTGGACTCGTGCGGGGTCATGTCGATGTTGAGGACCTCGCACAGCACGAGGACGTCGTCGCCGCCGCGGATCGGGTCGGGGCAGGTGAACACCGGCTTGAGGACACGGTCCGAGGAGTGGCCCTCGGCCTGGTTCGTGGAGGACCCGTCGAAGCCCCAGATCGGCAGCGCCTCGAGACCGGCGGGCTCGCCCGCCATGATCTTCGTCTTGGAGCGGAGCTTCGCCGTCGGCTGGGTGCCGTCGATCCAGATGTACTCAGCCTTGAAGGTCACGGGCCACTTCCTTCGGGGTGTGTCTGACGCACTTGCGGGTGCTGCGGCGCTGCGGCACTGGGGCGCCGCCGGTATGTGCCCGGAAGCCTGTCAACAGGCGATTTCCCGATCATTGCTCGAATGTGAACCCCGTGTTACCTGGTGGTTCTGTGGCGCGGCTCACTGTGTGAGGCCGGTGGCACGGCCGCGAGTCGCCGTTCGCGGTCGCAGACGGCGGCGGCTGTGCGTCTCGTATGCGATGGGATTGGAACCCGCGGACCGGGTCACGGCTCTCCGGCCGCGGCTCTCCGCACGCCTTCCAGGAAGCCCCGGATCGCGGCGCGCTCCCGTTCGTCGTATCCCTCGAGCAGGTCCACCACCTGCCGGATCAGGGGGCCGAAGAAGGACTCGCCCAGGGCGACCGCGCGCTCGTCCACCTCTATCACGACCCTGCGCCGGTCCGTCGCGCCGCGTACCCGCCGGACGTGACCGGCCCGCTCCAGCCGGTCGACCAGGGCCGTCGTGCCGGCCGAGTTCAGCCCGAGCGCGGCCCCGAGCTGCCCCGCGGTCATCTCCTCGTCCGCCCGCCGGGCGTCCATCAGGGCGATCAGGGCGCGCACGTCGGTCGGGTGCATGCCGTTGCGGTTCGCGAACCGGGCGCTGCGCAGCCCGAGTTCGACGGTCACCGCGCGCAGCAGATGCACGGTCTCCATCCCGTTCCGGCCCTCGGTCGGCATATGGCCCTCCGGTTGTCATCTCGCTCGGCGAACATCTCGCCGAGCGAGATAATACGGGGACGACACGGCGCCGACACGGAGACGGCACGGGCACGACACGGAGGGATTCCATGGGCACGTACGACGACGACGCGTTCCGGACCGCCTACGACAAGGTCATGGCCAAGTGGCCCGCCGACCGGGAGGCCGTCAGGGTGGCGACCCCGTTCGGCACGGCGCACGTCAACGCGTGCGGCCCGCGGGACGCGCCGCCGCTGCTGCTCCTGCCCGGCGGCGGGGGCGCGACCTCGGCCTCCTGGTACGCCCAGGCGGGCGAGCTGGCCCGGATCCGCCGGGTGTACGCGGTGGACCTGGTCGGGGCGGCCGGGCGCAGCGAGCAGGGGCGCCCGCGGAGCGTGGCCGAGCTGGGCGCCTGGCTGGACGCGGTGCTGGCGGGACTGGGTGTCGAGCGGGCCGACGTCGGCGGGCACTCGTACGGCGCCTGGATCGCCCTGCACCACGCCGTGCGCGCCCCCGAGCGCGTACGGCGGCTGTTCCTCCTCGATCCCACCCAGTGCTTCGCCGGATACCGGCCGTCGTATCTCCTGCGCGCCCTGCCGATGCTGCTGCGGCCCACGCCGCGCCGGGTGCGGGCCTTCCTGGAGTGGGAGACCGGGGGAGCGGACCTCGACCCCGACTGGCTCCGGCTCCAGGAGGCGGCCGCGGGCTTCCCCGCGAGCCGGCCGGTGACCGGGCCGCGTCCGGCGGCGGCCGCGCTGCGGTCGCTGGACCTGCCGGTCCTGCTGCTCGTGGCCGCGAACAGCAGGACCTGTGACATCTACGCGGTACGGGCCGAGGCGTCGAAGGCGCTGGGGGAGGCGGTGGAGACGGCCGTCCTCCCGGCCGTGTCCCACCATGGCCTGCCGCCCGCGGCGCCCTCGGACCTGGGCCGCCGCCTCACCGGTTTCCTCCGCGGCTGAGACTCACCCCACCTTCTCGATCACGGCCCGGCGGATCAGGAACTTGCCGGGCTCTCGGACCTGTTCGAAAGCCGCGTTGTTGAGCAGTACACAGCTGCCGGAGACCGAGGTCACCTCGACGACCGTGGACTTGTTGTTGTCCAGGTTGGTGACCTTCAGCCTGGTTCCCGCCGGGAACTGGTTGCTGGAGGCCGCCGGGGCGCCGTCCTCGCCGGAGAGCGTGACGGTGGAGCCGTTGCAGACCTGCTGCCCGGAGGCGGCGCCGGCAGCGCCACCGTTCCCGGTGTTTCCGGCCGGCCTGGACGCGGCCGGCGAGGAGGCGGCCGGTGCCGGCGCGGCCTGCGAGGGCTGCGTCGCCTGGGAGTCCTGAGCCGACTCCCCGACGGCGCAACCCGACGCCTTCTGCTGCACCTTGATCTGCGCGATGACGGCCTCGCGGTTGGCGATCCGGGCTTCCGACTGCGCGTCAGGAGCGGCCCGCTGGCCGTCGATGAACTTCTGGTTGTTGCCGAGGGCGGTGGCGAGCCCCTGGCACACCGTCGACTCGGCGGCCGACAGGGTCCGTGGTGTCCGGGCCGTCTGGGAGGCGTTCGAGGTGCTCGCCATGGCGAAGGCACCCCCGCCCGCCACCGCCGCCGCACTGACCAGCAGTGCGATCTTCTTCTTCGTGCCGAAGGTTCTTCTGCGCGACATCCGCGCCTCCTGAAGAGGTAGGGGAGCGTACGCCGCTAGGTACGAGATGCCGAACGAGGTTACTCAGCGGTTACAGGAGTCAGCCGGAGTGACGCGCGTCACATCGACGGCGCTTGTGATCAATGCGGCCGGCGGGAGAGCGCGTCCCGTACGGCCTCGTCCGTGCGGGCCACCACCGCGGTGCCGTCGTCGGCGGTGATGATCGGGCGCTGGATGAGCCGCGGGTGGTCGGCGAGGGCGGCGATCCAGCGCCCGCGCGAACCGGCGTCCCGCGCCCACTCCTTCAGCCCGAGCTCCGCGGCCACGGCCTCCTGGGTCCGCGCGATGTCCCACGGCTCCAGGCCCAGCCGGTCGAGCACGTCCTTGATCTCGGCTTCGCCCGGCACGTCCTCCAGGTAGCGGCGGACGGTGTAGTCGGCCCCTTCGGTGTCGAGCAGGGTGAGGGCGCCGCGGCACTTCGAGCAGGCCGGATTGATCCAGATCTCCATGCCGCCCACGGTAGTCCCACCGGTCGCAGCGACGGGCCTGTTCGAATTTGGGTCGCCTCGTGCGTCCCTCTGGAACCTGGTGTGACGTGGCACCAATTTCCTTTCCCACCTGGGCATTTACCGGGTTGGCGGGCTCGCTGGATGTCAGTGGTGGGCGGTAGACTGTGCGTAGTGTTCGAGGGTTTCACCGGAGGTGTCCGGTGAAACCCTGTCGCGACAGGAGGATGTCCGTGCCCGCTGCCGCACTCAAGTCGAAGCCGTTGCCGACCCAGTCCACCGCGAAGCGTTCCGTCCAGCTCGATCTGCCCTGTGTGCCCGTGGCGAAGAGGCCGTTGCCGGCCGGCCGGCCGCGGGAGTGGTACGTCACGCACAACCGCCGCCTCAAGGCCATGCGTCTGGCCATCGCACTGCTCGACTCGGGCGTGTACATGCCCAACCAGGCGCGCAACGAGAAGATCCGCAGCACCGCGGAGCTCATCGGCGTCCACCCGCCGTCGGACACGACCTGCCACATGGTCAGGGCGTTCATGCGCTACAACCGGTGAGGCCGGTGCCGGGTGCCATCCGTCCCGACCGCACCCGGCTCCGCCGTCACCCCGCCGACCCCGTCGTCCGCGCACTCCTCGGGTCCGCCGACTCCATGAGCCCGCAGGCTTCTTCAGCCCGCGGGCCTCGTCAGCCGGCGAGTTCCCTCTCCGCCGGCGTCCGGAATCTCGGCGTCACCCGTGTCCCGCCCAGCCAGGCCGACAGTCTCTCCGCCTCGGCCGCGATCGCCTTCCCCGCCTCCCGGCCGACCCCCTCGTCGTCCAGGATCCGCCAGACGAGCTCACCGTCCGGCCGCTGGGCCCAGGCGCCCACCACCCGGCCGTCCCACCACACCGTCGGCCCCACGTTGCCGCTCCGGTCGAACAGGGCGGGGCGCAGCCCGGGGGCCAGGTACCAGTCGCGGGCCTGCCAGCCCATCGCCGTCGGGTCGAGGGCGGGCAGCAGGGCCGCCCAGGGTTCCCCGGGGGCGGCGACCGGGTCCACGTCTTCCTGGGCGACGTACCCCGCGCCCTCCTCCAGGGTCACCGCCCGCGCGCCGATCGTCGTCAGCGCCCGCCGTACCTCGGTCACCTTCCACCCCGTCCACCACTTCAGGTCCGCCTCGGTCGCCGGCCCGCACGCCGCCAGCCAGCGGCGCAGCAGTTCCGCCTGCGCCCCCGCCGGGTCCAGTTCGGCGTGCCCGGGGGCGAGGGCCCAGCGGAACCGGCTGGACGTCCAGGAGCCGTCGGGGCGGCCCCTGACCACCTTCCCCTCCGTGCCGAGCAGCCGCAGCAGGCGGTTCGAGACCGTGTGCAGCCCCTCGTAGCTCTTCCCCGCCGCGTACACGAACTGCTCCCGCAGCCGTGGTTCCTCCCGGGCCAGTTCGCTCGCCGTCGCCTCGCCCAGCCGCGCCAGCGCGGCCAGCGTCGACTCCTCGACCTCCTTCAGCCAGGCCGCGTCCGGGGCGCCGGCCTTCGCCATGTCGCCCACCAGGGCGGCCCGGGACCGCGCGGCGACCACGAGGCTCGTCGAGGCGTGCACCACGGCCGTCAGCTCCCTGGGGAACACGAAGACCGTGTTCCGCATGCCGTGCATCCGGACGAGCGTGCCGTCCTCGTACAGCGCCCGCTCCGTCTCCGGGACCGTCACCCCCGACGCGGTGAGCCGGGCCCCGACCGTCAGGTACACCGTCGCGGGATCCGTGCCGTGCAGGGCGACGAGCGCGTCGGCCACCTCCTCCGGTCCCGAGGCGCGGGCCGCCGGGGCCAGCCGGTGCCGCAGGGCCAGCCGGGCCCGGCGCTCCGCGCCGCCGATGTACCGCACCCCGTCGCCCATCGCGCCCTCCGCCCGCCGTCACCGGTCCCTCCTCGTATCCTCCCCGACCCCACTGACAACGGGGTGCCCGCGCCCCGCGCCACCCGTTCGCCGTATCCGGCATGCGGACCCTCGCGGACCGGCATTCACTGCGAACAGGACCCGGGGGCTTGGTGCGAGTCGGGAGGCCGGCGTGGCGCGGAGAAGACGCAGATGAGCACCCCCGGGGCAGCCGGCGGCCCGGCCGAGCGGGCCCGGCGCGGCAAGGAGGCCCGCAAGCGGGTGGCGCGGTCCGCGCACGCCGGCTGGCTGCCGCCCGTCGACCGGGCCGACCCCGTCGCCGTACTGGAGCGGCAGGGGCGGGACCGGCTGCCCGAGCTGCTGCCGGTGCGCCACGGGCGGATGACCGCCTCGCCGTTCGCCTTCCTGCGCGGCGCGGCCGCCGTGATGGCCGCCGACCTGGCCGCGCGGCCGCACACCGGGCTGACCGTGCAGCTGTGCGGCGACGCCCATCTGCTCAACTTCGGCCTGTACGCCTCCCCGGAGCGGTCGCTGCTGTTCGACCTGAACGACTTCGACGAGACGCATCCCGGCCCGTTCGAGTGGGACGTCAAACGGCTCGCCGTCTCCGTCGCCGTGGCCGCCCGCGAGAACGGCCACCCCGAGGACCGGGTCCGCGCGGCCACCGTGGCGGCCGCCGCCGGCTACCGCATCGCGATGCTGCGGCTGGCCCGGCTCGGCGAACTCGCCGTCTGGCACGAGCGCATCGACGCCGACCGGCTGCTGCCGCTGCTGCGCTCCGCCCGCCGGCGCCGGCGCGCCGAGGCCAGCCTCACCCGCGCCCGACGCCGCACCGACCTCCAGTCCCTCGGCAGGCTCACGGAACTCGTCGACGGACACCACCGCATCGTCCACGACCCGCCGCTGCTCGAACCCGCAGGCGTCTCGGACTCCGCCGCGCTGCGCAAGATCTTCAGCGACTACCGTTCGACGCTCTCCGAGGAACGCCGGCTCCTCCTCGACCGCTACCGCTTCACCGACGCCGCCCGCAAGGTCGTCGGCGTCGGCAGCGTCGGCCTGCGCTGTTTCGTCGTGCTGCTCGCCGGGCGGGACGCCGACGACCGGCTGTTCCTGCAGATCAAGGAGGCCCGCGCGGCCGTCCTGGAGGCTCATCTGCCGAGCGGGCCGTACACCCATCCGGGCCATCGCGTCGTCGCCGGGCAACGGCTGCTCCAGGCGGCCTCCGACATCTTCCTGGGGTGGATGACCGGCCCCCAGGGGCGCGCCTTCTACTGGCGGCAGCTGCGGGACACGAAGGGCACGGCCGACGTCGCGGGGATGTCCCCGGGCGATCTCACGGCGTACGCCCGGCTCTGCGGCACCGCCCTGGCCCGCGCGCACGCCCGCTCGGGCGACCGGATCGCCGTCGCCGGGTACCTGGGCGGCGCCGACACCTTCGAACGCGCCGTCGCCGACTTCGCCCTGGCCTACGCCGACCAGACCGCCGCCGACCACGCGGCCCTGTGCGCGGCGGTCGCGGCCGGAGTGGTCAACGCCGCCCCCGACGTGTGACGCGTGCCCGGCCCCCGACTGCTCAGGCGTACGTCTCGAGCAGCCCCGTCACATACGTCTCCAGCCGCCCGGCCAGCACCTCCGGTGTCAGGTCGGTGCGGCCCAGCTCCCGCCAGGGGAGGGCCAGTTTCACCGCGTCGGGCGCGTACGCCAGGCTGTCCAGCAGCCGCCAGTAGAGGTGGTCGGGACCGTCGGCGAGGCCGCTGCCGCCGTGTGCCTCGTAGCGGGCCCGGAAACCGAGACCGTGCGCGGGGCCGTGCAGCAGGGCCAGGGCCGTCGAACAGTGGGCCACGTCCAGGTCCGCCGGGCCCCAGGACGTCTCGACCCAGTCCACGACCCCGGTGATCCGCAGTGCGTCGCCCGCGCCGTCGAACAGCACGTTGCCCGGATGGAAGTCCCGGTGCAGGAAACGGCCTTGGTAGGACGGGGGTTCACGGCGGAGCACGTCCACCGCCCGGTCCCACGGCCCGCCCGGCGGTGTCCGCACCCGCTCCGGGGACGTCCACGCCTCGTACGTGCGCGGGCGGTCCGGCGCCGGGACCTCGGCCGCGTGGATGCGCACGAGCTGGGCCGCCAGCAGGTCGAGGCGGCGGTCGAGGTCGGTCTCGTCGACCCGGACCCGGCCCGGCAGCAGGGACATCAACAGTGAGGGATGGTCGCAGAGTTCGGCCGTCGCGTCGACGGCGACCGGTCGCGGGGCCCGCACGTCCGGCCGTCCGGCGAGCATCGTCAGCACGGACGCCTCCCGGCCGAGCAGCCCCGCCGCGGCCCTGCGGAAGAACGGTTTCACGAAGGTCCGCAGGACGAGGCCCGTTCCGTCGTCGAGGGTCAGCCGTCGCATCTGCGAGCTCCAACCGCCCCGCAGCCGACGGGACTCACGGACGGTACGGCCCGCGGGCAGCTGCTCGGCGAGCCAGGCGTCGGTGGCCGCCCAGCCGGGGGCCAGCACGGACGCCACGAATTCCCGCCGGTCCACGGGACGGTCCCGGAACCACAGACCCAACCGGTGCTCGGCGTCGGGCAGTTCGAACCTGCTGTACTGGGCGCGGGCGGACAGCGCGTCCTGCACGGCCTCGGTCACCTCCGGCGGGATCACCGTGTCCGTGCCCGGGACGACGAGCACCGCCCGGCCCTCGTACGCCCTGAACACCTCCAGCGCGGGCGCGGACCGCCAGCTGCCGGGACGGCGGATCACCGCGCTGAACTCTCCGTCGCCCGCGCCGAACGGCACGTCCCACGCCTCGGCCGCGTACACCGCCGGCGCGCACAGCCCGATCGCGGACACCCGCTCCTCGTAGTGCCCGACCAGGTCGGCCACCGTCTGCCCGCTCATGCTGAACCCGACCAGCGCCAGCGGCCCGCCGTCCGGTGCGTACGCGTCGATCACCGCCACCGCCTGCTCGAAGCGGCGGCGCAGGCTCAACTCCGGCAGGGCGCCGGTGCTTTCGCCGTGGCCGGAGAAGTCGAGGGCGAGCACCCGGCAGCCCTGGGCCGCGAACTCCCGGGCCAGCGGCAGGAGTCGCTCCTTGCTGCCGTTGCCGGCGCCGTGCAGCACCACGGCGGTGACGCTCGCCGCGCCGTCGCCGCCCGCCACGACGGCGAGGCGCTCACCGCCGTACTCGTGGGAAAGAGAGGCCAGTTCGGTCATGGGCCGAGCGTATGCGGTGCCGGGCGGGCGGCCCTGGCGGTCACCCTCCTTTGGCTGACAGGCCCCCCTGCCGTCACTCGTACGCGCTGTGACTCGTATCGGCGGTCACTCGTATTTCCGGGCGGGCGCGCAGTCCATGTACGACGCCGACTCCCGCGCTGCCCGGTCGCCGTCGCGCTCGCGGATCGCCTCGACGAGGCGGGCGTGGTCCTGGAACTGTTCGGGGCGCAGCTCGTCGCCGAAGTGGTCGAGGAGAAAGTCCCGGATCACCTCGCCGAGGTCCGCGTGCAGTTCGGCCAGCACGGGGTTGTGGGAGGCGGCGACGACGGCCAGGTGGAAGGCCACGTCCTCGCTGACGAAACCGACCCGGTCCCCGGCCGACCAGGCCTGTTGCCGCTGGTCCAGCGCGCGGCGGAGCCGCTCCAGGTCGTCGTCCGTGCGCCGGGCGCAGGCCAGCCGGGCGGCGCGGATCTCCAGGGCACCGCGCACGTCGGTGGCCGTGGCCCTCGTTCTCGCGGCGCTGAACCTGCGCCCGGGCGTCACCAGCCTCGGGCCGGTCCTCGAAGAGGTCCGCGACAGCCTGGCCATGAGCGGCTCGGTGGCCGGGCTCCTGACCTCCGTCCCCGCCGTCTGCTTCGCCGTGGTCGGCTCCACGGCCCCTGCCCTCGCCCGCCGGTACGGGGCGGCCGGCGCCGTCGCGGCCGCCGGGGTGGTCCTCACGGCCGGCCTCGCGCTGCGGCCGTTCGCCGCCGGCCCCGTCCTGTTCGTCGCCCTGACCGCCGTGTCCCTCGCGGGCATCGCCGTCGCCGACGTGCTGCTCCCGGCCGTCGTCAAACAGCGCTTCCCCGACCGGGTGGGCGCGATGACCGGCCTGTACTCCATGGCCCTGAACGTCGGAGCGTCCTGCGCCGCGGTCGCGACCGTCCCGCTGACCGGGGGGTTCGGCGGCGACTGGCGGTACGGCCTGGGAGCCCGGTCGGTCCTGGCCGCGCTCGCCGTGCCGCCCTGGCTGGCCCTCGCCCGCCGCCGTCCACCGGAGCCACCTCCCCCGGACGGCTCCGGCGAGACAACGGACCGGGCCGGGATCCGGCTCTCCCGCGACCCGACCGCCTGGGCCCTCACCGCCTACTCCGGCCTGCAGGCCGGCTCCGCCTACGTCATCATCGGCTGGCTGCCGCAGATCTTCCGCGACGCGGGACTCTCCGCAGGGACCGCCGGCCTGCTGTTCTCCGGTACCTCACTGCTCGGCGTCCCCCTGTCGTTCGCCCTGTCGTCCGTGGCCGGCAAGGTGCGCCATCAGAGCGGCATCGCCGCGACGATCGGGGTCTGCGGCCTGGCGGGCTTCGCGGGGCTGTGGGCCGATCCCGCCGCCGCGCCCTGGCTCTGGGCGTTCCTGCTGGGCGTGGCGAACTGTTCCTTCCCGCTGGCCCTGACGATGATCGGCATGCGCGGCCGTGACGGGGCGACCGTCGTCCGGCTCTCCGGCTTCGTGCAGAGCTTCGGCTACCTGCTGTCGATTCCCGGACCCGTCGTCGTGGGCGTCCTCTACGACCGCTCCGACGGCTGGCGGCTGCCGATCGCCTTCATCCTGCTGCTGACCCTGGTCCAGATCGCGGCCGGCCTGCTCGCGGGCCGAAACCGCCGGATCGGCTGAACAGAGAGGGAAGAGGAGGACGGACCACTGACGGGGACGGACCACCACAAAAAGCGGATGACGTTGAGTGATCAACTCTCTACGCTGAATGACATGGGCATCATCGTCATCACCGGGACCCTGGTCCTGGTCGTCCTGGGATTCGGAAACCACCTCTACTGGCTCGCCGCGATCATCGCGCTCTACCTGTACGTCCGGTCCGGACGCGGATCCGCGTCCTCCACCCCCGGCCCCACCCCGGGCCCGGGCGCCGCGCCGACCTCGTACAAGGCCTACCGTGCCCGCCGAGACCTGCAGGCCAAGTGGGAGCGCCGCTACGAGCGGGAGCGCGGCAGGTAGCAGGGCCGGCTCACAGGCCCGGCGCACCCCACAGCGGGAACCAGCGGCTCAGGTCCTGTTCGATCCGCAGGTCGCCCGCCAGGGCCGCCTTCACCTGGAGTTCCAGCGCGTTGTCGCGCCGCTGCCCCCGCTCGGGCAGCGGCGCGAACGGGTAGAAGGTGCCCCGCTTGTAGAGGTACACGAGCGCGAGCGAGCGGCCGGCGGGGTTCTCGAAGCCGGCCAGGGAGCACAGCAGTTGCGGCCCGAAGCCGTTGACCTCCATCGCGCTGTTCACCGCGTGCAGATCGTTCACGAGGGCGGACAGGTCCTCGGGGGAGCGCTGGGAGAGCAGCCAGGAGTAGCCGAAGTCGTCGCGCAGCAGCCGTACCGGTGGCCCGGTGCGTTCGGTGTCCGCGTCGAGGAGGGCCTGCACCTCGCGGTGCGTCTGCTCGAAGGCGGCGCCCTCCACGGTCGCGAAGCAGACGGCGCCCTGCCCGGTCGGGGTGAATCCGGTCGCCGCCTCCAGCGTCACGGCTGCCGACGGCAGCGCGAACAGCCGATCGAGGTCGGGCACCACCGGTTTCGTCCGTCCGAGCAGGATGTCCAGCAACCCCATGCGTCAGCCTGCTTTCCCGGGCCTGGCCGCCTCGCCCAGCTCGGCGGAGATCCGTCCCAGCTGGTCGAGCCGCTGCTCCAGGCTCGGGTGGGTGGAGAAGAAACGCTCGATGCCGGGCTCCCTGCCGGTCGCCGGGGTGAAGTAGAAGGCGTTGAAGGCCTGGGCGGTGCGCAGGTCCTTGGTCGGGATCCGGGCGATGTCGCCGGACACCTTGGTCAGTGCGGAGGCCAGCGCCGAGGGCCGGCCGGTGAGCAGCGCCGCGGCCCGGTCGGCGGCCAGCTCCCGGTACCGGGACAGCGCCCTGATCAGCAGGAAGCTGATCGCGTACACGGCTGCCGACACCCCCATCACGGCGGCGAAGACGACGGCGGTGTTCTGGTCCCGGCGCCCGCCGCCGAACAGCTGCGAGTAGAAGGCGAACCGCACGACGAGACCGGCGATCACCCCGAGGAAGGACGCGATCGTGATCACGGCGACGTCCTTGTGCGCCACGTGCGACAGCTCGTGCGCGAGCACGCCCTCCAGCTCGGCCGGGTCCAGCCGGCGCAGCAGGCCCGTCGTCACGCACACCACCGCGTTCTGGGGATTCCGCCCGGTGGCGAACGCGTTAGGCATGTCCATGTCGGAAACGGCGACGACCGGCTTGGGCAGGTCCGAGATGGCGCACAGCCGGTCCACGACGGCATGCAGCTCGGGATACTCCTCGCGCTCCACGACCCGCCCGCGCATCGCGAACAGGGCGATCCGGTCGGAGAACCAGAACTGTGCGACGAACATGGCCGCCATCAGCACGACGACCAGTACCCACGACCTCAGCAACACGATCAGCGCGGCGACGAACGCCACGTACAACAGTCCGAGCAGGAACAGGGTGACCGTCATCCGCACGGTCAGGCCCCGGTCGCTCCGGAAACGGCTCTTCATGTGCACCACCCCGCAGGCAGTCAGGCACTCGCCCCACTGCCAGTGTGCACCCGACCCCGCCATGAAGCGGTCGCGATCGGCCCTAGGGGCAGCAAAAGCTCAGGACCGGACCGACCGTGGGCGGGCAACGGCCCGCAGCCGGAAGAAAAACGCCTAGGGCGTGTTTCGAAAGTAGCGTCGTCTGCCCGAAGGGCAGGCCTGGCGGCGTCTGGTGCGTGCGATCGCGAGGCGGAGGGTCGCCCCGATACTGGATGTATCGGGGCGAGCCCGACAACGCGGCGAGCGTGCGTGCCAGGCGTCGCCAGGCAGCCGGAAGAAACACGCCCTAGTACGGCGCCTGGAACCGCGTGTACCCCAGCAGCAGGATCACGGCCGCCACACAGCCCAACACGATCGTCGTCGACACCCACGACGAACGGCGCGGCGCCGCCGGTCCGGGATCGCCCCGGAACGGCACCGGCTCCGGCGGGTTCTCCTTCCAGCGCGCGGCCAGCATCCGCGCCCGGGCCGAGGGCTCCTTGTGTTCGGCCTGGTCCGCCCACCGGATGTCGAACTCCCGCTGGTCGTCGTCCTGTTCGGCCATCCCCTGATCCCCCTGTCACCTGGCGCCTGTCATCGAACAACAGTGCCAGAAACCATACGACGGCGCCCCCGCCCTGAGAAAACAGGAAACGGGGGCGCCGATCAGAGCCTCGCTTCGATCACACGTCGAAGTAGAGCTCGAACTCGTGCGGGTGCGGACGCAGCTGCAGCGGGGCGATCTCGTTCGCGCGCTTGAAGTCGATCCACGTCTCGATCAGGTCGGACGTGAAGACGTCACCGGCGAGCAGGAACTCGTGGTCGCGCTCGAGCGAGTCGAGGACGGCCGGGAGCGAGGTCGGGACCTGCGCGACGTTCGCGTGCTCCTCGGGAGCCAGCTCGTACAGGTCCTTGTCGATCGGCTCGGCCGGCTCGATCTTGTTCTTGATGCCGTCGAGACCCGCGAGGAGCAGGGCGGAGAAGGCGAGGTACGGGTTGCCGGAGGAGTCGGGCGCGCGGAACTCGACGCGCTTGGCCTTCGGGTTGGAGCCCGTGATCGGGATACGCATGGCCGCGGAGCGGTTGCGCTGCGAGTAGACGAGGTTGATCGGCGCCTCGAAGCCCGGGACCAGACGGTGGTAGGAGTTCACCGTCGGGTTGGTGAAGGCCAGCAGCGACGGGGCGTGCTTGAGGATGCCGCCGATGTAGTAGCGGGCGGTGTCCGACAGGCCCGCGTAACCGGCCTCGTCGTAGAAGAGCGGGGAGCCGCCCGCCCACAGGGACTGGTGGACGTGCATGCCGGAGCCGTTGTCACCGAAGATCGGCTTCGGCATGAAGGTCGCGGTCTTGCCGTTGCGCCAGGCGACGTTCTTCACGATGTACTTGAAGAGCTGGAGGTCGTCGGCCGCGGCGAGCAGCGTGTTGAACTTGTAGTTGATCTCCGCCTGGCCGGCGGTGCCCACCTCGTGGTGCTGGCGCTCGACCTGAAGGCCGGCCTTGCCCAGCTCCAGGGAGATCTCGGCGCGCAGGTCGGCGAAGTGGTCGACCGGCGGGACCGGGAAGTAACCGCCCTTGTAGCGGACCTTGTAACCGCGGTTGTCCTCGAGGGCACCGGTGTTCCAGGCGCCGGCCTCGGAGTCGATGTGGTAGAAGCTCTCGTTCGCGCTGGTCGCGAAGCGCACGGAGTCGAAGACGTAGAACTCGGCCTCGGGACCGAAGTACGCGGTGTCCGCGATACCGGTCGACGCGAGGTACGCCTCGGCCTTCTTCGCCACGTTGCGCGGGTCACGGGAGTACTGCTCGCCCGTGATCGGGTCGTGGATGAAGAAGTTGACGTTCAGCGTCTTGTCGCGGCGGAACGGGTCCACCCGCGCGGTCGAGAGGTCGGCGCGCAGGGCCATGTCGGACTCGTGGATGGCCTGGAAACCGCGGATCGACGAACCGTCGAAGGCGAGCTCCTCGTCCGGGTCGAACGCCTCGACGGGCACCGTGAAGTGCTGCATCACGCCCGGCAGGTCGCAGAACCGGACGTCGACGAACTTGACGTCCTCGTCCGCGATGAACTTCTTGGCCTCGTCGGCGTTCTGGAACATCCAGCTCCTCCTACTCCCGGCCGTTCCCGTGCCGGGGTGGTAGTTCGTTCGTGCGGCCAGTGCGGTGGCACACGCTGACCTCGACCCTAGGGACGGGTGATTTCTCGGGCGTGACCCATTTGTTTCGCACAAGTTAACCGGACTCCGTCCGATTCACCCACCTGTGCGGATCACAGAACGTGGGCAGTACCGTGGTCGCGTGGACAAGAGGGATGCAATCGGATCGTGGCTCTCGGGCCCCCGCGCGGCCGCGGAGGAAGCCGGTGTCGACTTCGGATACAGGGGCGAGCAACTCGGTCTTCCGGAGGAGGGTCCGGGCTCGGTCGCCCGCCCCGGCCGCCGGCTCGGCGCCCTGGCGGTGGACTGGGGTCTGTGCCTGCTGATCGCATACAGCTTGATCACCGACGGCTACACCCCCTCCACCAGCAACTGGACCCTGCTGGTCTTCCTGGTGCTGAGTCTGCTCACGGTGGGTACGGTCGGCTTCACCCCGGGCAAGCGTCTTTTCGGCCTGCGGGTGGTGTCCGTCGAGACCGGCACCGTACGGCCCCTGGGTTCGCTGATCCGCACGGTCCTGCTGTGCCTGGCGATCCCGGCCCTGATCTGGGACCGCGACGGCCGGGGACTGCACGACCGGCTGGCCCGCACGGTCGAGGTGCGGATCTAGGGCGACGAGGCAGGCGTAAGACGAGGGGGGTGGGGGGGGGTGTACCGGCCCCCCCCCCCCCGAGGGGGGGGGGTTCTAAGGGGCGTGGGGCGGCCCGCGGCCGCGGGAAAAATATAAAAAAATAAAAAAAAA
>NZ_JBEOWF010000081.1:0-21651 GCF_040295925.1 Streptomyces sp. NPDC002588 | reverse complement strand
CGCACCCCGACGTGGCGGAGCTGATCACACTCGGCACCCGCGTGCGGTTCCGGCACCCACTGGTGCGCTCGGCGGCCTATCGCGCGGCGGGCCCGGACGACCGCCGAAAGGCGCACCAGGCGCTGGCCGACGCGACCGACGCTCGGCTCGATCCCGATCGACGGGCCTGGCACCTGGCCGCAGCGGCCTCGGGACCCGACGAGACGGTGGCCGCCGAGCTGGAGCGCTCCGCGGACCGGGCGCAGGCGCGCGGCGGCATCGCGGCGGCGGCAGCGTTCCTCCAGCACGCGGCCACGCTGACGCAGGATCCTGCCCGACGTGCGCAGCGCGCGGTGGACGCCGCACAGGCCAAGCTCCACGCCGGGGCGTTCGAGCCGGCGGCTGCTCTCCTTGCCACAGCGGAGGCCGGCCCCCTCGACGAGCTCGGGCGCGCGCGGATCGACGTGCTGCATGCCCAGATCGCGTTCGCCCAGAACCGCGGCAGTGAGGCTCCCCCGCTGCTGCTCGCCGCCGCTCGCCGCTTCGGGCGGCTCGACGTCGCACTGGCCCGTGAGACCTACTTGGACGCCATCGCGGCGGCGATATTCTCCGGCCGCCTGGCGCGCGGCCCAGGCCTGCCGGAGGTGGGCAGGGCTGCCCGCGGCGCGCCGAAGCCGCAGCTCCCGCGGGTGCCCGACATGCTGCTGGACGCCCTTGCCGTGCGTCTCACCGACGGCTACTCGGCCGCGGCACCGATGATGGAGCAAGTCCTCGAAGCGTTCTGCAACCAGGAGGTACCCGTTCAGGACGCGCTGCGCTGGCTCTGGCTTGCAGCGGTTCTTGCTTCGGACCTGTGGGACGACGAACGGGGGCACCTGGTCGCAACCCGCCACGTGACGATCACCCGCGAGGCCGGGGTGCTCAGCATGCTGCCCGATGTGCTCGAATTCCGCGCACACATGCACCTCCTCGCCGGGGAGCTGACGGCGGCCGCGTCGCTGATCGAGGAGGTCGGAACGGTGTGCGCGGCGACCGGGAGCACCCCGGCGCGGGTCATGCCGCTGGGCCTGGCCGCCTGGCGTGGTCGCGAGCGCGAGGCCCGCACACTGATCGACGCGATAATGACCGAGGCCGTGCCGCGTGGCCAGGGGGCCGCCGTGACCGTCACACACTGCTACCACGCGGTGCTCTGCAACGGCCTCGGCCAATACCCGGAAGCGCTGGCTGCGGCCCAGGAAGCAGCCGCCCACCAGTGGGAGTTCGCCTCGCCGCGATGGGGCTTGGTCGAGCTGGTCGAGGCGGCCGCGCGCAGCGGTTCCCCCGAGCTGGCGACCGACGCGCTCGAACAGCTCTCGGAGACGGCACAAGCCAGTGGCACAGACTGGGCACTGGGCTTGGAAGCACGCTCGCGGGCACTCCTGAGCGAGGGCGACGCCGCGGAGCATCTCTACCGGGAGGCGATCGAGCGGCTCGGCCGCACCCGGGTCCGCGTGGAACTCGCCCGCGCGCAGCTCTCGTACGGCGAATGGCTGCGCCGCGAGAACCGCCGGGTCGACGCCCGTGCCCAACTGGGCGTCGCACACGCAATGTTCGGCCAGATCGGGGCCGAGGCGTTCGCCGAACGCGCGCGAATCGAGCTGCAGGCCACGGGAGCGAAGGTTCGCAAACGTACCGTCGCAACGTCCACGGCACTCACCCCCCAGGAAGCGCAGATCGCCCGTCTGGCCGGCGAAGGGCTCACGAACCCCGAGATCGGCGTCCAGTTGTTCCTCAGCCCCCACACCGTCGAATGGCACCTGCGCAAGGTGTTCTCGAAGCTCGGCATCTCCTCCCGCAAGGAGATCCGCGTCATGCGGCTCGAAGGCGAGGCGACGTCTGCCTAGTGCCCCGGCAGGCAACGTTCGCCCGTCAAGGAGCGGCGTCCGGTGCGTGCTCTCGGCGTGCCGGCCGGAAGCCCTCGTACTGGACGTACTTGGGCTTTCGGCCGGTGCGGCGGGAGTACGTGCCGGGCGTCGCGACGGGGCGAACGTTGCCTGTCGGGGCACTAGTAGTGCTTCCTCACTGGTCTCCCCGCGTCCGAGGCAGCGCAGGAAGTACGGCTCGGACCTGCGTCCCTCGGTCGGGCGGTACGCGTCGAGACCGTCCCCATCCCGCACGACTGCGGCGTCACTGTCACACACGAGTCGCATGGTTTGTCTTGCTGGACATGCACGCTTCACCATCAGATGTGTCCGTTGACCCTCTCGGCCGGGAACAGCAGGACGCCTACGCGATCAGTGCCGAGTTCTACGACGTCCTGCAGGCCGAGCGGGACGAGGCGCGCGTACGCCGGCTGTACAGGGACGATGTCAGGAAAGCCCGTGTCGGTGTACTGGATGTCGGAGCCGGAACGGGGCGTGTCACGCTGATGAGCCTCATGGAGTCGCAGGTCCCCGTGCACGCAGTCGAGCCCACCCGTTCCATGCGTTCCCCTCTGATGACGCGTCTCACATCCCTGGACGCCAACCTGAGAATGCGGGTCACCGTGTACCCCCACCCGCTCGATGTGGTCGGCCTGCACGAGGTGGCCGATGTGGCCGTATGCCACAACACGATCGCCTGTCTTCACCCGGCTTCGCGGCAGACCCTGTGGCCGGCCATCGCCGAGGCACTCGTGGCAGGAGGTGTGCTGCTCATCCAGTTGCCGCCTGCCCGCCTCCCACATCACGAGACCACGCATGTCTTCCCGACCCAGAGGGTCGGCCGGTACGAGTACGGAGGACGCATGGTGGCGTCGGCCGACGTGAACCGGATTCGGACACGTTTCGAGTACTGGGTACGGGGTGAAGGCGGTGTGCTGCGACAGCACAACGAAACGTTCTGGATGTGGCCGGCCTCCCGTACGAAGGTGATCGGGGAACTGGAGGAGTGCGGGTTCTCCCCGCTGCCCGAGCGGGCCGATGCTTCCGTGCTGGCGGTGCGGCTCGGGCGGCGATGACAGGCGTCTGAGAGACACAGAGCCGTCACGGCTGGACGATCGGCTCTCGGCGTTCCAGGCCGGGTGGGAAACAGCCACGTCGGGACTCCCGGGATCCTGCCGTGTCACATCAGGAGTGACTTGCCGGTCAACTGACTGTCCCGGAACCCGGGGCGTCGCCCACGACATGAAGGTGGACAAGACGTGCCATTTAGCCTGGTCGGTTCGATTGGCTCTGCCCACGGCCCGGCGTCTCGCGTGGCGTGTCGGTGTGACATGCCGACGCCGACGGACAGCCGACCCCCCGTATCGACGCCGGCTCCGTGCCCGGCCGTGTACGGCAGCGTTGAGGGAGCCATGCGGTGACCGAGCAGATCCGACTGCCCAATCTGTCCACCGACAAGGACTTCGACGGGGAGTTCTTCGCACCCCTCTACACCACGACGGTGACGGTGAGCGGTGGGACAGTGAGTCACGGGCGGGCCTCGGGAAGAGCACGCTCGGCCGACGGAGTCCTGGATCTCGACCTGCGCACGCCCGCCGAACTGGGGGGAGACGGCCAGGGGACGAACCCGGAGCAACTGTTCGCGGCCGCCTTCGCCGCCTGCTTCCATGGGGCGCTGAGCCTGGTGGCACGACAGGCCGCGCTCGAGGTCGCCACGATCTCAGTGGAGGCAACCGTGGCGTTCGGGCGTGACCCGGGAGACGGCGGCTACCTGCTGCGCGTCGACCTGGTGGTCAAGTGGCCTGGTATCGATCCTGAGATCGCGGCCCCGCTCCTGGAGAAGGCCGATTCGCTGTGCCCTTACGCGAGGATGGCCGATCAGGGAACGCCGACGACCATCACGCTGGCCTCCTAGGGCGTGTTTCGAAAGTAGCGTCGTCTGCCCGAAGGGCAGGCCTGGCGGCGTCTGGCGCGTGCGATCGCAAGGCGGAGGGTCGCCCCGATACTGGATGTATCGGGGCGCGCCCGACAACGCGGCTGGGGGTCCCCCCTCTGGGGGAGTGCGTACCAGACGCCGCCAGGCAGGCGGGACTTTCGAAACACGCCCTAGCCGCCGGCCCCGGCTGTCCTCAACCGTGTAGCCGTCGTGTGCCGCGTTCCGGCACACGACGGCTCTTCCCAGGACACCCTCCTGTTCGACCAGGCAGCAGTGCACTGTGTGACAGTCCCGGCCATCGACCGTCGTCGAAACGTGTCACACGAGCGCGAGCCTTCCTGTCTTAGCAGTGACCTCACAGTGGTCCGCCTCACCCGAGAGGAAGACTGATGAACGCACGCATCGTGTCCGTAAGTGAAGGCCCGCGTCTCGCCCGCTCCATCGCGATCGGCCCTCATGCGCTGGCTGCGGACGAACCCCAGCCCATCGGCACCGATACGGGGCCCACACCCGGAGAACTGCTTCTGGCCGCGCTCGGGGCGTGTACCTCCATGACCGTCCGGGCGTTCGCGGACAGGCACGGCTGGCAGCTCCACCAGGTCGATGTGGCGGTGCGCTTCGATCCACAAGGACAGATCGCCAAGAACATCCGGCTGACCGGCGATCTGGAGCCTGCCCACATCAAGCAACTGCTGGCGGTTGCCGGGCGCTGTCCTGTGCACCGTCTTTTGACCGGCGGGGTCACGGTCGTCACCGTGCCCACTGTGGTGGCGAGGCCCCGAGCGCCTTACAGCCGGGCAGTGCCGGAATGACCCAGACGTTGCCATCTTGAAATGCGCTGGTCAGTGGGGCTGGTGTGAGCCGGAGGTGGGGGTGACAGAGGGGTGGCTGGTGTCTTGATGCCGAGTCCACGACGGCTCGGCGCGATGGTGTGTCGGTGACCGTGGTCGATCCGTGTTCCGGGTTCGTCGAACAGATCTGTCTGCACTGGCTTCTGACCGGTTCCGATGACACGTCGAGGGCTTCGGGGGCCGCCGGCACGCATCGGGGCGACGGCGCCGGGGACGGCGGCTGAGAACCAGACCGAGTCTCGGCCCAGGCTCTGGTGAAGCGCGTCGAGCAGAGAAGCCGCTGTTCACCGAGGTCGCACCGGACGCCGACCCCGGTCCGGGCACGGACCCGGCCCGGGTGCGGGCGCCCGCATGCCGGCCTGGCAACTGCTCGTGGTGGTGGGGGCTGCTGGAGCTCTACGGCCGCCATTCCCATCAGCGTTTGGGCGTCCCGGGTGTTCACCGGGTACCGCCGTGCCGTCCCCGACGCACCTGAACCCGCGGACTCCACCGGCAGAGGTCGCCGTACTTGTTCGGCGCCGTCCTTCCGCACGTCCTGCTCGGCACTTGGCTTCTTCGGCGGCTGCGGAGGGGGCAGCGGCAGCTGAACTCACCATCACAGGAGAATCAAAAATGAACGCATGGAACCGCGTCCTCTGGCTGCCGGCAGCCGCCGCCGCTCTCGTGGGCGTCACCCTACCGCTGGCCGGGACAGCGGTCACGCTGCCGATTCTGCTGCTGTCGGTCCCGTTCGCGCTGATCCACGGGGTGCGGAGGTACGGGTGGCGGACGCTGCTGTTCTTTCTGATCGAGACCTTGGTGGTGAGCAACTTCTTCGAGAACCTCAGCATTTCCACCGGGTTCCCGTTCGGCCACTACCACTACTCGGGCCATCCGCAGCTCATTCATGTGCCCGTCTACATCGGACCGATCTATTTCGGTCTGGGCTACATCTGCTGGCAGGTGGCCAACACCTTGCTCGACGAGGCGGACAGCCGTCTGGGCGCCTCGTCCGGGTCGGTCGCCGGCCGGGTCGAGGTGGTGGCGCTGCCGATGCTGGCCGCGGCGCTGATGACCATGTTCGACCTCGGCAACGACTCGATCGCCTCCACCGTGAAGCGGATCTGGGTCTGGGAACGTGGGGGCGGGGTGTTCGGGGTGCCGTACACCAACTACTTGGGCTGGTGGTTTGTCACTTATGTCTTCTTCCAGATCTACGCGCTGCATTTGGTGAAGCGTCAGCCGTCGTCGGTGCGGACCGAGGGGCGGGGGGTATTGGCGCAGAACGTGCTCTTCTACGGGGCGCTGGGGCTGAGCTCGGTTCCCTACTTCATCGGCGCCTCCGGTGACATCGTCGAGGATGGGGCCTCGGTCAGCTGGAGCGGGCATGCGATCAACGAGACAATGATGACGATCAATCTGTTCGGCATGGTGTTCGCCGCGTTTCTTGCCGCGGTCAAGCTGGCTCGCGACGATCTGGCCCTGCGACGCTGATTCCGACCGACGCGGAACAGCCGCCGGTCGGCTTTCCGGCGGCCGTGCGCGGTGTTCTCCGGCGAATGCGGTGAGTCCCTTTCCCGGGCTCGGCCCCGCTCGTCCGCCACCGCGAGACTCCTCGGCCGCGTACGCCACTCGCGGCGAAGGGGCGGCGTTTCCGGCCGCTTCCGATGTGCGCTACGTCTCATCCGTGGGCTGTTATGCCGGATGCGTGGCCGGTGTCTTGATGCCGAGTTCATAAATACCAGGGAGACATGATGAACGGGAACGTCGAGGTAGTCGTCGTCGGCGGCGGGTACGGTGGTGTGACGGCGGCCAACAGCCTGGCTCGGCGCGATGGCGTGTCGGTGACCGTGGTCAATCCGCGTCCCGAGTTCGTCGAGCGGATCCGCCTGCACCAGCTCGTGACCGGCTCCGATGACGCGGTCGAGGGCTTCGGGAAGGTCATGGGCGGGAAGGTCCGGCTGGTGGTCGACACCGCCACCCGGATCGACGCAGCCGAGCGCCAGGTGTCGCTGGCGGGCGGTGGCACGGTCTCGTACGACTACCTCGTCTACGCGGTCGGCAGCGGCGCCTCCGCCCCCGACGTGCCCGGAGCGGCGGAGTTCGCTCATTCGGTGTCGGACCTCGAGGGGGCGGAAGGGCTGCGGTCGGTGCTGGATGCGACGCCCGCGTCGGCTCCGGTGACCGTGATCGGGGCCGGCCCGACCGGCCTGGAGACGGCCGCCGAGCTGGCGGAGGCGGGCCGCAGGGTCACCCTGGTCTGCGGCAGGGTGCTCGGCCCCTCCCTGCATGCCCGAGTCCGCCGCCCGGTCGCCCGCCGGCTCGCCGGGCTGGGTGTGACCGTTCTCGAAGGCCCCGGTGCGCAGGTGACGGAAGTGACACGCGACGGCGTACGGCTCGACGACGGCCGCGAGCTGCCCAGCGCGGTGACGATCTGGACCGCGGGATTCCGTGTCCCGGACCTTGCCGCCCGCAGCGGGCTGCGCACCGACACCGAAGGCCGCCTGGTCACCGACACGACGCTGACCAGTGTGGACGACGAGCGCATCGTCGCCGCTGGGGACGCGGCGGTGATGCCGGACCTGCCGTTCCGGATGAGCTGCCAGGCCGCCGTGCAGCTGGGCCCGGCGGCCGCCGCCACGATCCTGCGCCGGATCGCGGGGAAGAAAGCCGCTCCCGTCCGGATGTTCTTCGCCGGGCAGTGCCTCAGCCTCGGACGGCTGGAGGGCGTCACTCAGTTCTCCTACCCGAACGACAAGGTGAACGCGCTCCGCATCAGCGGGCGGCCCGGTGCCGGCGTCAAGGAGATCGCCTGCCGGTTCACCCTCAACAAGTTGGTGTCCGGGGCGCGCAAGGCCAGTTCCCGCGCATCCCACGGCGACAGCACCGACCGCCTGGAAACGCCCCGGCCGGAACACCCCACGACGCCACCCGACGCCCGACGCGCGGCCTAGCCGCCAAGTCCCCTTCTTGGGCCGGGCCGACCGGTCCAGGAAGGACCGAGCCGGAGTGACAAGCACCCGACGCAGCGGCCTCGTGTCCGTGGCCGGCCAACCATGAGAGAGCCCAGCGCACGATATGAACGACCACGTCACCGACCCTGCGACCGAGGCCTTCGTCGCCCACCGCGACCTGCTGTTCACCGTCGCGTACGAGATGCTCGGATCGGCGGCGGACGCCGAGGACGTCCTCCAGGAGGCCTGGCTGCGGTGGGTCAAGGTCGACCTGGAGCAGGTACGGGACCAGCGCGCCTTCCTCGTACGGATCACGACCCGGCAAGCACTCAACCGGCTACGCACCCTCAAACGGCGCAAGGAGGCCTACGTCGGCCCCTGGCTGCCCGAGCCCCTGCTCACCGCGCCGGACGTGGCCGAGGACGTCGAACTGTCCGAAAACCTGTCGCTGGCACTCATGTTCATCCTCGAAGCCCTCTCACCGACCGAACGCGCCGTCTTCGTGCTGCACGAGGTCTTCGACATCGACTATGACGACATCGCGGCCGCGATCGACAAGAGCCCCGCCGCCACACGTCAGATCGCCTACCGCGCCCGCCGGCACGTCGACGCCCGCCGGCCGCGCACACCGGTCTCCCCGGAGGAAACCCGGGCAGCGTTGAACTCGTTCCAGTCCGCGCTCGAGACCGGGGACCTGCACGGGCTGCTCGACGTACTCGCCCCGGATGTTGTTTTCGTCAGCGACGGCGGCGGCTTCAAGCTGGCGGCCTTGCGGCCGGTCGTCGGCGCCGACAAGGTGCTCCGGTACATGGCCGGCAGCGTCGAAAAGGCCGGCGGCGCCTTCACCGGTGAGCCCACGACGGTCAACGGCAACCCCGGACTCATCCTGCGTGTGGACGGCGTGATCGACGGTGTGCTGGCCTTCCGCGTGGAGAACGCCCGGGTCACGGGCCTCTACTACGTCCGCAACCCCGAAAAGCTCACCCGCGTTGAGTCCGAAACCCCCCTCACCTCCCGCTGACCGTCTCCTCGCGGCGAACGAGCACGGGGGCGTCGGCGACACGATGTGTCACAGATGCGGCGAGGACCTGGTCGTACTGAGTGACACCCCAGGCGATCGGAGCGAACGGTGGCTCTCACCGAACAACATCTTTCCACCATGGTGCTGGTGATCGGCACCGGAGGAGCCGGCCTGCGAGCGGCAATCGAACTGGCTGAAGCAGGCATCGACGTCCTCGCGGTCGGCAAACGCCCCAAGGAGGACGCCCATACGGCGCTTGCTGCGGGAGGAATCAACGCGGCCCTGGCCACCATGGATCCCGAGGACACCTGGCAGCAGCACGCGGCCGACACTCTCAAGGAGAGCTATCTGCTGGCCGACCCTCGCACAGCCGAGATCGTCACCCAGGGTGCCGCCCGAGGCATCGACGACCTGGAACGCTACGGCATGGCCTTCGCCAGGGAGGAGGACGGCCGCATCTCCCAGCGCTTCTTCGGCGCGCACAAGTTCCGGCGGACGGCCTTCGCCGGTGATTACACGGGCCTGGAGATCCAGCGCACGCTCATCCGACGCGCGGACCAACTCGACATCCCTGTCCTCGACGGCGTCTACATCACCCGGCTTCTGGTGCACGACGGCGCCGTTTTCGGTGCCTACGGCTTCGACCTCACGCACGGAAGGCGCTACCTGATCCACGCCGACGCCGTCATCCTCGCCGCGGGTGGCCACACCCGCATCTGGCGGCGCACGTCCTCACGGCGCGACGAGAACACCGGCGACTCCTTCCGCCTCGCCGTGGAAGCCGGAGCCCGCCTGCGCGACGCCGAGCTGGTGCAGTTCCATCCGTCCGGGATCATCGAGCCGGAGAACGCGGCCGGAACCCTGGTCAGTGAGGCCGCCCGGGGTGAGGGCGGGATCCTGCGCAACGCGCTCGGGGAACGGTTCATGAGCCGCTACGACCCTGCCCGGATGGAACTGTCCACCCGCGACCGTGTGGCCCTTGCCTCGTACACGGAGATCAAGGAAGGGCGCGGGACCCCCAAGGGAGGCGTGTGGCTCGACGTCTCCCACCTGCCCCGGCAGACGATCATGACGCGGCTCCCCCGCGTCTACCAGACTCTGCTGGACCTGCAGATGCTGGACATCACCCGCGAACCGATCGAGATCGCGCCCACCGCGCACTACTCGATGGGCGGGGTGTGGGTGCGCCCGGAGGACCACAGCACCGATGTGCGTGGCCTGTACGCCATCGGGGAGGCGTCGAGCGGGCTGCACGGCGCCAACCGCCTCGGCGGGAACAGTCTCATCGAGCTGCTGGTCTTCGGCCGCATCACGGGACAGGCGGCTGCCGCCTACTCACAGTCCCTGACCGCACAGCCCCGGTCGGCGTCGGCGATCGCGCAGGCCCGCGCGGAGATCGACGACCTGCTCGCGGCCGACGGACCGGAGAACGTACGCGCCCTGCAGCGCGCCATCCGCAATACCATGACCGAGCACGCGGGAGTCGTACGCGACGAAGAGGGCCTGCGCGCCGGGCTGGCGGAGCTCACGGTCATCGAGAAGAGGATGGAGGACGTGGGCGTCCACCCGGACATCGCCGGCTACCAGGACCTCGCACACGCCTTCGATCTCAAGTCCGCCGCCCTGGCAGCCCGAGCCACCCTCGAGTCCGCGCTGGAGCGCCGCGAGACCCGCGGCTGTCACAACCGCAGCGACTTCCCCGACCTGGACCCCGCCCTGCAGGTCAATCTCGTGTGGTCCCCGACGACCGGTATCACTCGCGAGAGCATTCCGGCCGTCCCGGACGAGATCTCCTCTCTGATGGAAGAGGTCTCGACCGATGGAAAGCTCGCCGAATGATGAACGGCCGTGCCGTCTCGTGCGACCAGGCCCCTGATGGCCGTACCCGGGAATGATTTTCCCGATTCCCGCGAGCCCGTGTCACAAGTAGTGCCGCTGCCCTGTCTCTTACAGTGCAGACCAAATTCTTTCGGTGCCGGCGGGAATTTCATCGCAGGATGCACGCCGCACCACGAAACCTCCGAAGGGAATCCGTTATGAAGGTCGTAGTGATCGGTGGAACCGGGCTCATCGGCTCGAAGGTGGTCGGCAAGCTCAGCGAGCACGGCCATGAGGCGGTCGCGGCCGCGCCCAACACCGGTGTCAACACTCTGACGGGCGAGGGGCTGGCCGAGGTCCTGGAGGGTGCGTCGGTCGTGGTCGACGTGTCCAACTCCCCCTCCTTCGAGGACCAGGCCGTCATGGACTTCTTCCGCACGTCCACGACCAACCTGCTGAAAGCGGAGGCCGAGGCCGGCGTGAAGCACCACGTGGCACTGTCCGTGGTCGGCACCGAGCGCCTCCAGGAGAGCGGCTACTTCCGTGCCAAGCAGGCCCAGGAAGAGCTGATCAAGGCGTCCGGCGTCCCCTTCTCCATCGTCCACGCCACCCAGTTCTTCGAGTTCATGAAGGGGATCGCGGACCTGTCGACCGAGGGCGACACCGTGCGTCTGGCCCCTGTCAAGATCCAGCCCATCTACTCCGGCGACGTGGCCGCCGCGGTCGGCCGCACTGCGGTCGGCGCCCCGGTCAACGGCGTGGTGGAGGTCGCCGGCCCCGACGAGTTCCAGCTCGACGAGCTCCTCCGTAAGGCACTCGCCGCCAAGAACGACCCCCGTACGGTCGTCACGGACCCGCACGCCCCGTACTCCGGTGCCGAGTTGAAGGAGACCACGCTCCTGCCCGGTCCGGACGCGCGCATCGCCGAAACCCGGTTCGCCGACTGGGTCGCGCAGCAGCAGTAGGCCCTGCGGGTGGTGGCCCTTGCCGACGACAAGGTGAAGCCGACTCCCGGCATCTCCGCTGTACGACCGGTCCGGACGGAAGCCGTCCGGACCGGGTGACGCCTGCCGTCGTACGCGCCATCGGGCCCAGCCGGCGCGTCGCATGCTCCAGCAGTGTTTCTCACCGGGCACACCCGGGGTTCCCCGCAGAAGGACTCACGATGACCCAAGCCACCGAGAACCGCGTCGCCATAGCGGCCACGGTCGTGTCGCTGGCTGCTGAAGCCGCCGAGCTCCGAACCCGTGCCGACGAGCTTCGCCGGGAACTCGTCGACCTCGACGAGCGGATGAGCGCCGTCTCCGCCGCCCTGGGCCGACTTCCTGACGCTTGAGCGACGTCACGCCGCACAGCCGGCGGTGACGGCCCCCGGAAGCGGCAGGGCAGGCCGATCGCGAGCCGGGCATCGAATTCGATGCCCGGCTCGTGTCATCGGCAGGCCACGGTCAGCGCGAAGGGGAAGGCGCATGAGGTACGGAAAGGGCGGTTGGCGGCGTCACAAACCGGGGTGCCATCCAGTCAAATATGTGATGGGGCAAATCGCCCCACCCATGGCCCATCTGGACGGTACGCCGCTCTTCCGACGGATCGCCCGAGTCGGAATGGAGATGAGAACAGCATGCTGCTCCAGACGGACAGGTACCTTGCGCAGGGCGCATCCACGGCCGGCATTCCCACTGCCGAAACGGTGCCGGGGCCCGCCTCCTCCGATTGCAGTCGATGTGATCGCGCGGGAAAAGAGCGAGTTCCCGCCGGCTCTCGTCCGACGAATCACGACAAGTGGCTGGTGGGTCTGCGGTTCCACACCGCCGACTCCCAGCCGGTGTGGCTGTACTACGTTGTGGACGAGGCCTTCGACACGACCCACGCGATGCGCACAGCGATCCAGCGGGCCGGCAGTGACCCCGATCGGGCGGCCCTGGGTCGGGCCCAGGTCGAGGCGGACCAGGTCGAGGTGCAGCGGATCCTTCGGGATGTCCTCGGCCGTCACCGTCTGAGCCGTTGTCTCTGACCGTTCCGGCCAAGGGGCCCGGAGGACCTCTCCGGGCCCCTCTCCGGGCCCCGAAGAAGCCTGGTCGGACTGGATGAGAGCCGCCCTGTCGCAGACGGCGAACGGGCGCGGCGGCCGTCGCCGCCCCGCCCTGTCGAGGTCACGGCGCTGCTTGGCCATGAGGGTCGGCGCCGCGGTCATGTCGCCGCCGACGAAGTCGCCGGCCACGGCCAGGTGGGAGGCGTCCACGCACAGCCACCTCGTCAGTTCCACCTCGTATGCGGCCCGTGGGCAGCGGCGTCGGTGTCGGTGTTACTGGTGATCTCCATGTATTCCTGCGCGGTCGGCTTGGCTATCTGCGTTCCCTCGCCGTAGAAGCCCCGGCTGAGCCTGGCACGCAGGTGCCGGGCAAGGCGGGACCCGGCATCCCGGCTTCCCCCGTCGCCCGAAGGGCCCGGACTGATCGGCTGATATTGCTCGTGCTGTGTGAGAGCGTGCAGTCGCTCCTGGCCGAGCGGCTCGTGCACCTCGACGAACTCGCCGTGCGGCAAACGCTCGATGATGCCGGTCTCGCGGCCGTGCAGCACTTTGTCGCGGTCTCCGCGCTGGAGGCCGAGTGCCCACCGCTTGGTCACCGCATAGGCCGTGACAGGCACGGCGAAGAGACCGATGCGAACCGCCCAGGTCACCGATTCGACCGACACATGGAAGCGGATGGCGATGATGTCGTTCGCGGCGCCGATCAGGGCCACCAGATAGGAACTCAGCCATGCGACACCAAGTGCCGTTCGCACCGGACGGTTGCGCGGTCGGTCGAGGAGGTGCTGATCGCGGTCGTCATCGGTCACCCAGGTTTCGATGAACGGGTACGCGCCCATCGCGAGGAAGAGGCCGACACCCGCCGTGAGCGGGATCAGGTTGTCCAGAGCCAGGGTGTGGCCCCAGAAGTCGATTTCCCAGCCGGGCATGACCCGCAGCAGCCCGTCTGCCACGCCCATGTACCAGTCGGGCTGCGAGCCGGCCGAAACCTGGTCGGCACGGTAGGGGCCGTACACCCACACAGGGTTGATCTGGGCGACCGAAGCCATGACGAAGATGGTGCCGGAGACCAGGAAGAAAAACCCTGCGGACTTTACGGCGCGCACCTTGGGCGGCAGACCCACAACATTCTTGTTGCTCCGTCCCGGACCTGGATACTGCGTGTGCTTGTGCCGAAGAACCAGGAGAAGGTGAGCGACAAGCAGTCCCACCATGAGGGCGGGTATGAGCAGAACGTGGATCGTGTGGAAGCGTGCAACCAGATCGTTTCCCGGGAACTCGCCTCCGAAGAGAAACATGGACAGGTAGGTTCCGAGGATCGGGATGGAGAGGATCGTTCCGTTCACGACCGCGAGTCCGGTTCCGGACAGAAGGTCGTCCGGAAGGTCGTATCCCGTCAGTCCTCCGAACATTCCCAGGACAAGCAGCAGAAATCCGAACACCCAGTTGAGTTCGCGAGGCTTGCGGAAGGCGCCTGTGAAGAACACGCGCATCATGTGGACGAGCATGGCGGCGACAAAGACCAGCGCTGCCCAGTGGTGAGCCTGCCGGATCAGCAGGCCACCACGGACGTCGAAGGAGATGTGCATGGTCGAGTTGAACGCCTCCGACACCAACTGCCCCCGCAACGGCGCGTAGCCGCCCTGGTACTCCACTTCGTTCATCGACGGATGGAAGTAGAACGTCAGATACACACCCGTGACGACGATGATGATGAAGCTGTAGAGGCAGATCTCTCCCAGCATGAACGACCAATGGTCCGGAAAAGCTCTTCGCCATTTCACCCTGAGTGGGGTGGAGATCCCCAGGCGTCCACCGGCCCACTCGGCGACCCTTTCTCCCCCGGCCACTCGCCGCGCTTCGTTTTCCCGGCTCCCGTCGTCCATCCCCTACCACCATTCATTAATCGTTCACGGGGCCCGTCACGACCGGCTCTGCCTGCGCCGTTCACGGCGTGTCCTGGACGATGTGCGCCGCATCCGGACCGAGTCGGCACGGGAACGGCGGGTCGACCGTCGCCGCCGCAGGCTCATGGACCGCTTCCACCCATATGACCGCGCACCACGCGCGGCTGTGACACGTCTCGCCGGAGACATGGTGTGCGGCACATCCTGGGCACACTGTGTCAGTGCGGTGGTGGAACACATCGTGCGGTGCGTCGTGGCAGGTGTAGTCTCCTTCGGGCCGACTGTTGTGAACCGGCCGTTGCCGAAGCACCGGTCCCCGGCACAGTCCGTGCCGCGTTCTCTCTCCGCCGCACCGCAGGGACCCGCCCCATGAGTCAGCCACCGTACGCCGGAGTTGCCTGGTTCCGGCCGATGCTCGCTCGTCTTTCCGACGAGAAGCACCGCACCGCCACCGCACTGGAGCTGTTCTTCGATCTCTGCTTCGTCACGGCCGTCGCCCAGCTCGCCTCCGCCTTCGAACACGAGCTCTCCGAGGGCCGGACAGGCCATGGCGTCCTCGGCTATGCCCTCGTGTTCTTCGCGATCTGGTGGGCCTGGATGAATTTCACATGGTTCGCCTCGGCCTATGACACCGACGATGTCCCGTACCGGTTTCTTACGCTCGTCCAGATCGCGGGTGCCCTCGTGATGGCGGGCGGCGCGGCACAGGCTCTCGAGCATGACGACTTCACCGTGATCACCTGGGGCTATGTCGTCATGCGGCTGGCCATGGCAAGTCAATGGCTGCGCGCGGCGCATTCGGATCCCGAACGCCGGCGCTGCTGCCTGCGCTACGCCTTCGGCATTGTCGTTGTCGAGTTCGGCTGGGTGGACCGTTTCGCCCTGCACGACCACGGTGGTGTCGGCTCATTCATGGTTCTCGCCGTGGTCGAACTCGCCATCCCGGTGTGGGCCGAGCACACGGCCCACACCACGTGGCATCCGCATCACATTGCCGAACGCTACGGTCTGTTCACACTCATCGTGCTGGGTGAGTCCGTCACCGCCGCCTCCGGTGCCGTGCGAACCGCATGGCACGCCGACGTGGATTCCGGCACGGTCGCCCTCCTCGCGATGGGCGGCCTGCTCACGGTCTTCTCGTTGTGGTGGCTGTATTTCAACCAGGACGCGCCACGCCGACTCGCCACCTTCACCACGGCGATGTTGTGGGGCTACGGCCACTACGCCCTCTTCGCCTCCGCGGCCGCCATCGGTGCGGGTCTTGCCGTCAACGTCTCCCGTGCCGCAGGCCACGGAGCCCTCACCGACCAGCAGGCCGCAGCCACGTACACGGTGCCTGTGGCCGTGTTCATCGCGCTGGTCCGGCTCCTGCATCGCCACACCTCGCGGACCTCGGCCCCGGCCGACGTCGTCCACCTGGCCGCGGTCCTCGCCGTCCTGGCCACCACCTACACGGCCGCGCCCGTGCTCGGCACCGGCATCATCGCAGCGCTCCTGATCACCGCGATCCTCGTCATGGCGGGGCGTGACGCTGTCCGGCAGCCCTGACACCGGGCGGTCCCGACAACCCGTGCGAGGTCCGGGAGGGGACGACATCCGCGCCATGACGGCTGTGAGTGCGGCGGGGCCCGATGGGGTGGCCGCGGTGCCGGAGCTGTCACGCCGCCGTGATGACCGTGCTCCTGGTCTGTCGACCCTCACGTCGCCTTGTCGCACGGCGTTCGCTCTCCGTGGTGCCGCCCCAGATGCCTTCCACCTGCTCCACCCGCACGGCCCAGTCGAGGCACTGCTCCGTGACGGGGCAACGGCCGCAAACAGCCCTGGCCTCGTCGATCTGATCAAGCGTCGGCCCGCTGTGTCCTATCGGGAAGAACAGATCAGGGTCTTCCACATACAGGCAAGCTGCCCGTTCACGCCAGTGCATGACATGGTCTCCTCGCTCAGCAGCCATGGGAAAACACACCTCCAGAGGCTCGTCGTTCGGCAGGGCCCCGGACTTCGATCACGGCCTTTGTCGTCCCGGCGAAAAGGCGCCCGTGGGCTCTCAGGTGAGACCGGACAACCAGCGCATGTGTGACACACGGCCGGGATCACGGGGGCTCATGTCACAAGATCTGCATGGGCCCGGTCTAACGGATTGAGCCGAGAAACACGTGAGGTGTTGTGCGCGAGGGCTTGGCCGTCGACTGCTCACTCCCCCATAGCGGGTTCGGGGGCGTGCAAGGTGGCCCCCGCCGCGGGAGAGGGAGGATGCGGTATGGACGATGCTGATGTGGTGCCGATCGCTGAGTTGCTCGACGAGCGTCGGTTTCTGCTGGATGTCGCCTACTGGATGCTGGGCAGTCCCGGTGCGGCGGAGCGTGTGGTCGATGAGACCTACCGTCGGTGGTACGGGCTGCCGGAGGCGGCGCGCCTGGGGATCACCGCGCCGCGGTCGTGGCTTGCGAAGACCGCGGGCGGGATCTGTCTGGGCCGCCTCGCCCTTCCCGACCGGAGCGCGGCCGGCCCGGGGAGGGGTTCGCTCATCCAGGCGGACGACGCCGAGGAAGCGCAGGCGTGTCTGGGGGAGGAGGTGAGTCGGGTTCTGCTGAATGCGCTGGACTCCCTGACTCCGGACGAGCGGGCGGCGTTCGTGCTCAACGACGTCTTCGGGATGACCCCCGATACGGTCGCCGACATCGTGGGACGCACCGAGCCGGAGTGCGCCGAACTCGCCGACCGGGCCCGCCACTGCCTTCGGATGCGGCGCTCACTCCCCACGACACCGGAAGAACACGACGCCCTCGCCCACGCCTTCCGCCAGTCCTGCCTGAGCGAGGACGTC
This sequence comes from Streptomyces sp. NPDC002588, assembly GCF_040295925.1. NCBI lineage: Bacteria > Bacillati > Actinomycetota > Actinomycetes > Kitasatosporales > Streptomycetaceae > Streptomyces > Streptomyces sp. NPDC002588. Next base: position 4,449 of record NZ_JBEOWF010000081.1, on the reverse strand, counting down.
GACCTCCTGGCCTCGACTCTGTGCCCGGACATCACGGCGTTCTTCGACGGCGGCGGCAAAGTGAGGGCGCTGACCAGGCCCGTCCACGGAAGCCGGCGGGTCGCCCACAGCCTGCTGACACTCCTGGCCCGCCGCCCCCGCACCACGCTGACCGCGCAGTCCGTCAACGGGCGCACCGGCCTCGTCGCCCGCTACGACCACCAGGTCGCCGCCGTCATCAGCCTCGACATCGCCGACCACCACATCACACAAGTCTGGGTCATCCTCAACCCCGACAAACTGCGATCCTGGAACCAGCCCCCGACCCCCGGTGGCCCCAGTTCCTGACAGAGCGCGTCACAGCAGGACGATGGCCGGTCCTGACCACTTGGGAGAGGCGCTGTCGAAGACATGGGGCGGCAGCGGGTGGCCGATCATCCGGTGGCGGCTCGGCGGACCGGCCGGCGTCCGCTGTCCGGTCCCCGGGGGCATGAAGCGCCTGTTCACCGCACGGGCCTCACACGGCCCCAGTCACGCACCGTCCGGCGCCGGGGCCGAAAGCGGCGGCGAAGCGGGAACGTGAAGCGAGGAACGCGGCGATCTTGCTCGGGTTGAACACCCACATCACCTGGTGGATGCCTGCCTTCGAGACGGCGATGTGCAGCAACGCGACGGGTTCGCCGTCCCGGTAGATCATCGCACCCGTACTGCCGTTGGCATCGACCAACCTGACGTCCGCGGCCGGCCACAATCGCCGATAGGTCGCCAGTTTGGCCACACGCGCACGGCCCAGCACCGGTACACGAGCGCAAGCCCGCATGCCGTTGCCGTCGGACAGACTGACGGCATCGGGGGCGAGAAGGGCTTCCAGTGAAGCCACATCGCCCGTTTGAGCTGCTGAGACGAAGGCGTTCAGAAGGCGTCGGTGCTCCGTCGTGTCCACGCTTTCGCGCTGCTCGTCCGACAGATGCTTACGGGCACGGCTGACGATCTTCCGTACGTTCACGAGGCTGAGTCGGAGGATCTCAGCGATCTCGGGATAGGCGTAGTCGAACGCCTCGCGCAGTACGTATGCGGCCCGCTCGGTGGGGCTCAGCTTCTCCAACACCAGCAGCAGAGCCATCTCCAGGGCTTCTGCGCGCTGCGCGCCCACCTCCGGGTCGGAACTCGTGTCGACGGGCTCGGGCAGCCATGGTCCGATGTAGGTTTCCCGGCGCACACGCGCCGATTGTGCGACGTTGATGGCCAAGCGGGTCGTGGTGGCCGACAGGAAGGCCACCGGGCTGACCACTGCGGAGCGGTCGGTCTTCTGCCAGCGCAGCCACACTTCCTGGAGCACGTCCTCAGCCTCGACCGCACTGCCGAGCACGCGGTACGCGATTCCGAAGAGACGTCTCCGGTGCTGCACGAAGACAGAAACAGCCACTTCAAGGTCACTTGTCATGGGGGCCGGTTCGAGAGCCATGATTCTGCGGTCTCCGTTCCTCCTGTTGCGGCTGTCTAGGGGCACAACCACGCGGTTGCCGCGTGGTTGCGGGTGGCTCCGACCAGTGGTCCCCGGACGCTCTCTTGAAAGCCGTGGTGCTGCCGGACACAAGGCGCCGCATGGCTTGTCCGGGTACTGCAAGAACTGTGGTCACTGAAAGTCACGTCCGCTCCAATCGCATCTGCTTCATAGACCGAGGTGGGCGCACTCCTGTGACAGAACTGGAGCAGACAGGTGCTGCCGGCGGCCGTCGGAGAAGTCGGCCCCAGGCAGACACAGTGATCACCGGGGTTGTGCGCGACGAAGGTGTCGCCCTCGTGGCACGAGGGCAGGCGGGCCGTTTTCCGCGGATGCCGCAGTCGCCCGCCGTCAGGGACGTCGCCGGGCCCTCGGGGCCGAACACGTACACGCTTCGGCATTCACCCGTTATGGATCGGCGAAGATAACACTATCTCACACTGTGTTCCGCACCCTGCTGACGCGACGGTAGGGAACGTGCTGCCCGCCGACTACCCAGATGTCTTCACGCTCGTTGCTTCTGCCGCGAACAGTGGCAACTATGATGTCAGGGGAACCCGTTCCCGCGGTCGGGCGGGGTGGTATCGAACATGAGCCGGGGCGCGGCACGAGGGTTGAGGATGAGAGGAACACATGGTCTCCGCAGCTCGCACAGCGCACAACATTGAGATCACCGCTGAGAGCCTTCAAGAGGACCTGGCCCGCCTGCAGATCCAGAAGCAGGCGCTGGAAAGGGAACTGGCCGCGGTCGTGGCGCATCTCAGCTCGGTGCAGCGGGCCCTGAACGCCTTCGAAGCCCTGATGCTCAACCCGGACGCTGCGGTGACGGGTACGGCCGGTGCCGCAGATGCGCAGCGGGGCGGGACCGTGACCACCGTCGAACCTCAAACCGACCGGGCCTCCGCCGAGCCTGCGGACACGACAGCGGAGGCGGCCGTACGGCCCAGGAAGCCGCAGCGAGGCAAGGGCGCGGAAGGTCCTGTCACGGCCGACGCCGACGCTGAGGGGCGGAAGGGGTACGGCAAACTCACTGAGCAGATCATGGAGTATTTCGCCGGCTGCGACGTCGACGTGCGGGCCCGTGATGTTGCCGCGGCTCTCGGCCGTGACACCGACAGCGGAAGCATCAACGGCGTCCGCAGCACCCTCGACCGCCTGGTCGGCGCCTCCCGTATCCAGCGGACCGGGCGGGGCCTCTACCGCGCCAGGCGTTCCTGAGGGCCGTCCCGCTCATGCCGCTCCCCCTCCGCGGCCGGATCGCAGAGGGGGGTTCGCTGCCGGGCGGATCGCGGCACCGTCGTACATCGGTGTGATCGGCGACGCGGTGTGCGACATCGGCCCGCAGGTCGATTGGCGGTCGGCGTCCGCGGAGAGGACCCTTTCCAACTGCGTGAGGTCGCCGGACCGCGCTGCCACCAGGAACGCCTGAACGAGCCTCCGATGCGCGACCGAATCCATGAGCTGCCTGCGCCGGTTCTGAGCCAGACGGTCCTGGGCACGGGTGACCTGCTGCCTTGTATTGGCGACGCTGAGGCGCAGGATCTCGGAAATCCGGCTGTGCGGGTAGCCGAAACCCTCCCGCAGGACGTACGCGGCACGTTGCCTCGGCGTCAGTGTTTCCATCAGCAGGAGAACCGCTCGCTCGACGGCGTCCTGCCGCTCGGCCGCCGCCTCTGGAGTCGCGCGGGTGTCCAGCAATTCCGGGAGCCAAGGAGTGGCGCAGGATTCTCGGCGTCTCCAGGCGGACTGTACGACGTTGATCGCAAGCCGGACAGTCGTCGTCCTGAGCAGCGCCGGCGGGTTCGAGACGACCGTACGATCCGTGCCCTGCCACCGAAGCCAAGCCTCCTGGATGACGTCTTCGGCCTCGGCCGCGTTCCCGACGATTCGGTTGGCGATCTTGAGCAGTCCGGGCCTGGCGCGGATGAACACCGACGTCGCGTCGTCCAGGTCACCGATCGTCGGGGTGGCCGTCGTACCCGCCGTCTCCCGACCTTGCCTTGCTTCGACCAGATGTGTGTCCACGACTGGCTCCTGTGCTCCGTGGGTCAGCGGCTTGATGGCTGCTGACAACGAACATCGCGCCCGGGGGCAGCCGATCGCGCCCTTGCAAAGCCGTGGGCGGCTTCGTGGTCGTGCCGTGGTTGGCCCGTGGCCGGGCTTCCGGAGCCGGGCCGGTCCGAGGACTCCGCGATCGATCCGGCCCGCCTCGGTCGGACCGAGGCGGCAGTGGTGCGGAGACGGATTACCATGCCGGTTGAAGCGGTCCGACAAGGGAGCTGCCGTGGCTAGGAGCGGTTCAAGAGCTGGACTCCTCGGGCGGCAGAACGAGTGCCAGGCCCTCGACGATCTCGTGGCGGGTGCCAGGGCGGGGCGCAGTGCGGCCCTGGTGCTGCGCGGTGAGGCAGGCATCGGGAAGACCGAGCTGTTGCGATACCTCCTCGATCGTGCCACCGGATGCCACATCGTCAGGGTCGCCGGTGTCCAGTCCGAGATGGAGCTCTCCTACGCCGGCCTCCACCAGCTCTGCGCTCCTCTCCTCACCGGCCTCGACCGTCTTCCGGAACCGCAGCGCGATGCCCTTGGCACGGCGTTCGGGCTGCGTGGCGGCGATGTGCCCAACCGGTTCCTGGTGGGCCTGGCCATCCTGAGCCTCCTCGCGGACGCAGGCGGGAACCAGCCGCTGGTCTGCCTCGTCGACGACGCCCAGTGGCTGGATCGTGTGTCGGTACAGACTTTGGAGTTCGTCGCCCGCCGACTGCTCGCGGAATCGATTCTGCTCGTCTTCGCCGTCCGCGAACCCGCCGTCCGCGAACCCGGCGTCCGCGAGATTCTCGCCGGCCTCCCCGAGCTGCCCGTCACGGGGCTGAGCGAGCGAGACTCCCGAACACTCCTCGACTCGGTCGTCACCGGACCGCTCGACCAGCGGGTACGCGACCGCATCGTCGCCGAGACACGCGGCAACC
>NZ_JBEOWF010000080.1:0-22223 GCF_040295925.1 Streptomyces sp. NPDC002588 | reverse complement strand
ACCAGGTCTGACCCACACCCCTCAGGGAGAGCAACGATGACCGTCACAGCCGCAGAGGCCCTGGCCGGTGTGCAGAACGCCGTCGCCGCCTACAGCCACGCCCTGGACGCCGGCCGTACCGAGGTGATCCCGGGGCTGTTCACCGAGGACGGTGTCGCCGAGATCACCGGCCAGGGCACCTTCGAGGGCCGGGAGGCGATCGGGAAGGCCTACGCCGCCTTCGCACCCCAGGCTCCCCAGCTCCACCTGGTCGGCAACACCGTTCTGACCTCGCCGCCCGGCGAGGAGGTGACGGCCGGCAGCAGCCTGGTCTTCCTCGCCCGGGGCGAGGAGGGCTGGGCCGTACAACTCGTCGGCAGCTACCAGGACACGCTGGTCCGCGTGGACGGCGAATGGAAGTTCAGCAAACGCGTCACGACCTTCCAGCTGTAGCACCGCCCGGACATGCGACGCCCGTGCCACCTGTCCATCAGGTGGCACGGGCGTCTTCCGTCCGTTCAATGGGCGCGTCTCGTCCGGGCCGCAATTGCTTCGACCGACTGGTCTATTTTTGGCCGCGGCCGGGCCTGCGGGGTCAGAGCGCCTGGCCGACCTCTACCTCGTCGAGGCGCTTGCCCCTGGGGATGAGGAGGACGAGCAGCGCGCCCAGCGCGCAGCACCCGACCACCAGCCACAGTCCGTTCGTGAAGCCGGCGTCGAGGTAGAACTGGGTGCCCTTGAGGATCGCTCCGTGCTGGGCCATCACCACGAAGGCCAGCTGGGAGACGATGATCTGCGCGACACCCTGCCCGAGGGTCTGCGCGCCGTTGGCCAGCGCCTGCTCCTCGGGCGTGACGACCTCGATGATCATGATGGGTACGACGGCCATGACCATGCCGGTGCCGAGACCGGCGATCAGACCCATCTCCACGATCTGCGCGGCGCTGTGGTGCAGGTGGGTGCCGATGCCGTAGCCGAGGACCGTGAGCGCGGATCCGGTGCCCAGCAGGATCCGGGCGTCCACCCGGCGGGCGAGGAAGCCGGTGCCGACGGCGGCCACGATGATCATGGCGCTGATCGGGCTGGTGACGATGGCGTTGTGGGTGCCGGACCAGCCCAGGCCCTCGGACACGCTGGGGATGCTCGGCATCAGCACCAGCAGCTGGATCACGACGCCGACGGCGCTGAGCGAACCGGCCGCCACGGACGTCGCCAGCAGGACGGTCCACACCGGACGGCGCCGGGTCATCGTCGGCGGGAACAGCGGTTCGGCGACCCGGCGCTCCACGACCACGAAGGCGACCAGTGCGACCAGTGACCCGGCGACGTAGGCGGCGAACTTGCCGCTGTGCCAGCCCCAGTGCGATCCCTGGCCGACTGCGTAGACGATCGCCGTGATTCCACCGCCGAGGAGTACTCCGCCGACCCAGTCCATCCGGCCGCTCTTCTCGCGCACCGGGCTCTCCGGCACGAAGGCGGCCACCAGGACGAAGCTCGCGGCGGTGCTGATGGCCATGAACCACAGCACGCCGCGGAAGCCGTAGTCGTCCAGGAGCCAGCCGGCCAGGAACGGCCCGCCGAACGCGACGAGACCGACGCCGCCGGCCATGATGCCGCTGGCGAGCCCGACCCACCGGCGGGGGAAGATGTCGCGAGTGATCGCGTAGGCGAGCGGAGCGGTGGCCGCGTAGATGCCCGCGATGCCGCGGCCGATCAGCAGCGTGCGGTAGTCGGTGGCGACGGCGGCGATGAGATCACCCGTGAAACCGAGTCCGGTGGCGATGAGCAGGACGCGCTTCTTGCCGAAGATCGCCGCGGCCTTGACCGCGAAGGGCAGGAAGAAGGTGCCGGTCAGCAGGGTCATGAGGGTGAACCACGCGATTTCCGTGGTCCGGAAGTGGATCGCGACGTCGGCCTGTGAGACGCCGGACAGTGCGGCGACGAGCGCGACCAGTTGGACGGTCCACAGCAGCGAGCCGACGACGAGGACGTTGCGCGTGGTGGACAGGGATCTCTCGTCGGCTTGCGGGGCAGCGGTCTGTGTCTGTGACATCGGCGGCCTTCCAAGGGTGCGCGCAGACGCGCAGCGCGGCTCGGGTCCGCGCGGGGACGGGAAGTGAGGTACGGCTGCCGGAAAGATAGACCTAGCGGTCGGTACAATCAACGAATTGCGCAGAACAAAGAGACGAGGGCGGGTGGCGGCCGTCCCGCAGCCGCCCCCGTCCCCGTGGTGACCAGCGCTTTCACCGCCATCGAAGTCGTCATCAGCGCGGAACTCAGTCGTCGTTCACGGTCCCGGTCAGTGGGACCTGGAGGCGCTCGAAGCCCTGCGCCGCACACCTGGACCGGACGGCGGACGTGGAGCGCGGCCCGGGACCCGGCGGCCTCAGTCCGTGCCGGATGCCCCCGTCAGCTCGCGTCCGGTGATCATCCCGGACTCGATCCGTACGAACACGGCGTCGGACAACGGCATCCAGGAGCGGGGGCCGGCCTGCGACAGCCGTTCGTGCTCGGCGGGGTCGGTCACCACGGTGGCGCGCCCGGTCACGACCACGCTCCAGCCGGACCTGGTGTCCGCATCGAGCTCGTCCGCCTCGAAGGCGACGACGACGCCGTCGATGGCGCGTACGAGGTCGGAGCCCGACGACGTGCACAGCAGCACGGAGGCGTCCGCGTCCAGCGAGAAGTTGACGGGGAGCACCGCGGGCAGGGCGTGCCGGGTGTACACGACGCGGCCGACCGGCACCTTGACCAGCAGGCGCAGGCACTCCTGCCGGTCGAGTGCGCGAAAGCCGTCGTTCTGGAACATCCGCCCATCGTCGCCGCCGAGCGCCGGTCCGGGGTAGGGCCGACCGGCCCTGTCCGCACGGCGGGGGGATTCCGGGCCCGAAGCCGTCATGCCTGGTCGGCCGGGGTGAGGCGGTGCTGAGCGGCGCGTGGGGACGCGGGCCCCTCGGGGCCGTAGCCGAGGCGGATCACCATGTGGGCGTGGGCGGGCCGGGCGTCCGTCGACTCGCCGAGTCGGCTGCGCAGGTCGGGCCACTCCATCGCCTGGTGCAGCAGTGACGCCCGGATGTCGTGGGCGGTGGCGACGAGCAGCACGCGCTGGAGGGCCTGCCCCGCCCGCAGCCAGTCCGTCCTGCGGTCGTGCATCGTGGAGAGGACGGCGATGGCGGGCCGTTTCTCGAAGGGGCGGGCGGGCAGCCGGCCGGGCGTCCGGTGGGCGCCGAAGTCCCGCATGGGCAGGGTCTCCCGGAAGTCCTGCGGGCCGAGCACTTCGGGCGGCATGCCGAGTCCCGTGCCGTCCCTCTCGCGCAGCCAGCGGCGGCTCTCCGCGGCCCGCTCGGGGTCGAGGGCGTTGCGGTGTTCCGCGTCGCCGGTGAGCCGGAGAACGCGGTCGGTGTCGGTGCGGGAGAGGTGGGTCAGGGCGGCGCCTTCGGTGTGGGCCGCTTCGGTGAGTTCGGTCAGCGCCGCGGCGGGCAGAGGGCGCTCCGAGAACGGGAGACGGCTGCTGTGCCGGCGCCACAGGGCGTCGTAGAGACCGGGGAAGGAACCCTTTGCGGGGCCGCCGAGCCGGATGGCGGCGAGCAGGTCCGGCTGTCCGGGCTGCGGCAGCAGCCGGGGCACCGGCTCCCAGCCGACGTGCGTGATCGCCACCCTGAGATTGAAGAGGGCGCAGCCGACCGACAGGTGGAGGGCGCGGCCGACCGGGTCGGTGTGGCGCAGTCCGCGCTCCGTGGCCGCGCGGATCTGCAGCGCGACCGTGTCCGCGTCGAGCCGGAAGCGCCAGGGCTGGGTGTTGTGGATCGAGGGGGCTGTCACCGCGGCGGAGAGCAGCGTCTCCAGGGTGCGGACGTCGAGGACGGCGGAAGGCATCGGGAGCTCATCCCCTCACTCTGCCGAAGGGTTCCGCCGGTGCCGGCGGTTGCCTCAGCGTCCCCGGTGGGGGAGCGCCCGGACAGAGGCCGTCCGGCCCATCGCGCGGTGCCGATGGACCCCTCTCTCCTCCCTACCTGCTCCGCTGTTCGCCCGCCTCCGGCTGTTCCAGGTGGGAGGCGAGGACCGCGGCCTGGACCCGGCGCTGCACGCCGAGTTTGGCCAGGAGGCGGGAGATGTGGTTCTTGACGGTCTTCTCCGACAGGTAGAGCTTCTTGCCGATCTCACGGTTGGTCAGCCCGTCGCCGATCAGGGCCAGGATGTCCCGCTCGCGCGGTGACAGGCTCGCCAGCTCGGACGGCACGGACGGGGACTCCACGGGGTCGGCCCGCAGCGAGCGCATCAGGCGGGCCGTGGTCGCGGGGTCCAGCATCGACTGGCCCGAGGCCACCGTGCGCACCGCCGAGACGAGATCGGACCCCTTGATCTGCTTGAGGACATAGCCGGCGGCACCGGCCATGATCGCGTCGAGCAGGGCTTCCTCGTCGTCGAACGAGGTCAGCATCAGACAGGCCAGCTCCGGCATCTGACTGCGCAGTTCCCGGCAGACCGAGATGCCGTCGCCGTCCGGCAGCCGCACATCGAGGACGGCCACGTCGGGGCGCAGCGCGGGGCCGCGCGCGAGCGCGTGGTCGACGGTGCCCGCGTCGCCGATCACCGTGATGTCCGGCTCGGCGTCGAGCAGATCGGCCAGGCCGCGACGGACGACCTCGTGGTCGTCCAGCAGGAACACCCGGATCGGGTTCTGCTCGGTGAAAGTGCGTGGCTCTGGCATGGCGACCCTTCGTCCTCCGGCGGAGGGCAGGCGACCGCCTGCCCGTGAATCCGATCATCACGCGCCGGGGCCGAATTCACCAGGGCCGACCGGCCCTACTCCTGCACGGGCAGCAGCCGGGTGAGGTCGAAGTCCACGTCGACGACCCCCTCGACCGCGCGGACCAGCCGGGCCGCCACCGGCACCAGGGAGGTGTCCCGGACCCGGCCGACGAGCCTCACGCGGCCGTCCCGCACGTCCACGCGCACGCTCGACTCCGGCGTGGAGAACAGGTAGGACACGACCTCGCGCCGTACCTCCTCGGCGATCTCCTCGTCGGTGCGGAGGAACACCTTGAGCAGGTCGGCACGGCTGACGACGCCTTCTAGCAGGCCCACGGCGTCGACCACGGGCAGCCGCTTGACCTTCGCCCGGGCCATGATCCGGGCGGCCTGGGCGAGCGTGGCGTCCGCGTGGACGGTGAGGGCGGGGGAGGTCATGAGTTCGTCCGCGGTGACCGCGCCGGCCTTCGCCAGGTCGGACAGGCGGCGCAGTTGCGTGTACCGGTCGGGGTCGCTGTCGCGGAACTCCTCCTTGGGCAGCAGATCCGCCTCGGAGACGACGCCGACGACCCGGCCCTCGCCCTCGATGACGGGCAGGGCGCTGATCTTCCAGTCCTGCATCAGCTGCACGATCTCCTTGAAGGTCGCCCCGCGGCCGACCGCGGCGACCGTGTGGGTCATGACATCGCTGACGATGTGCGGGGTGCCGTGCATGGCCACTCCTTCGGGGTTCGGGACCGGAGTCAGACGAGGCTGCCGGCACCGTAGGGGGCGTAGAGATCCAGCAGACGGACCCTGGCCGAGCGCAGCCGGTGGGCGAGGACCTGGCCCACCCAGTGGCTGACGTCGTTGCCCAGGTCCGGGTCGTCCTCGCACATGGACCGGACGGCGGTGGCGTCGAACTCGTAGGCCCGGACCGGTGTGGTCGCCTGAGCGCCCATCTGCCAGACCTGCGGCGGGAACAGCCAGGACCAGCCGACCAGTTCGTTGTGGCCGAGGTTCTCGATGACGGCCGCCCGACGGCCCGGCACACGCATGTCGAGCTCGATCCTTCCGGTGCGGATGATCCAGAACCGGTCGGCGCGTCCCCCCTCCTCGAACAGGCGCGTGCCCTGGGGGATGGACACCTCCCGGGCGAGGCGCATGAGCCGCTCGCGGTGTTCGGCGGACAGTGAGCGCAGCATGCTGGGGGTGGGGACGGTGTGCATGACATGCCTCCCTGGCGGAGCTACGAACTTCCGAATGTTCACGACCGGGTTCTCCCGGCTGCGTACTTCCAAGGCCAGCCTGCGGCCGGTCCCCGGCCCGGGCCATGGGCCATGTGGTCCAGCGGTCGGCCCGTTCGGCACCCGCCGGTCCCGGACGCCGGCCGGTCCGCCCCGCGTCCGCCGCCGCCCGCGAGGAGCCGGGGACTGTACGGACCCGCCGCACCGGGACCTTCGGGACCTCCACGGGTCCGGGTGGCCGCTGTCCCCGGTCCCGCGTGGCGCAGAAACATCGTCTCGCGGACCGACTCGTCCGCAGCGACTCGCACAAGGAGCACAGCCATGTCCAGGACTTCAGCGACCGGTGACCGAGCGGCGCCCGAACCCAAGGCGGCTCTCGGCCTCCCGGCCGCGTCCGCGCTCGTGATCGGCAGCATCATCGGCACCGGGATCTTCGCTCTCCCCTCCGCCCTCGCCCCGTACGGGCCTGTGTCCCTGGTCGCCTTCGTCGTCGTGACCCTGGGCGCGCTGGCGCTCGCGCTGACCTTCGGGGCGCTGTCGAAGCGGGTGCCGGCGAGCGGCGGGCCGTACGTCTACGCCCGGGAGGCCTTCGGCGAGTTCGCGGGCTTCCTGAACGCGTGGTCGTACTGGATCACCGCATGGGCGGGCAACGCGGCGATCGCCGTGGCCTGGGTCGGCTACGTCGAGGTGTTCGTGAACACGGGTCACAGGACATGGATCTCGATGAGCCTGGCCCTCGGCGGACTCTGGGCGGCGGCCGGGATCAACCTCACCGGCGTCCGCAACATCGGCGCGTTCCAGGTGGTCACCACCGTGCTGAAGTTCGTACCGCTCGTCTTCATGGCGACCATCGGGCTGTTCTTCATCGACCCGGACAACTTCGGCGCCTTCAACGCCAGCGGTGGGTCGGCGCTCGGCGCGATCTCCGCGGCGGCCGCGATCGCCCTGTTCAGCTACCTCGGTCTCGAGGCCGCCTCGGTGGTCGCCGGCCGGGTGCGCGAGCCGGAACGCAACGTGCCGCGCGCCACCGTCTACGGCACCCTCCTGTGCGCCGTCATCTACATCCTGGGCACGCTCGCCGTCTTCGGCACCGTCTCGCACGGGGCGCTGGGCGACACCATCGCACCGTTCACCGACGCCGCGAACAACATCTTCGGCGGCACCTGGGCGGGAGACGTCGTGGCCGCCGCCGCCATCATCTCCGGCCTCGGCGCCCTCAACGGCTGGACCATGCTGTGCGCCGAGATGCCGTACGCCGCCGCCCGCGACGGTCTCTTCCCCGACGCCTTCGCCAAGCTGCGCGGACAGAGCGGCATCCCGGTCTTCGGCATCGTCGCCTCCACCGCGCTGGCCTCGCTGATCACCGTGTTCAGTTACACCCGCTTCGAGGACGTCTTCACGAAGATCGTGCTGCTGAGCGTGCTCACCGCCGTGATCCCCTACCTGTTCTCCGCCGCCGCCCAGCTGTACTGGCTGCTGGTGCGCGGCCGGGAGACCCTGAGCCCCCGGCGCCTCGCCCGTGACGTCACCGTCGCCGCCGTGGCGCTGGCCTTCTCCTACTGGTCGATCCAGGGCAGCGGCTACCAGACCGTCTACTACGGACTGTTCGTGCTGCTGCTCGGCGTGCCGGTCTACGTGTGGCTGAAGCGGGGCCAGGGCCGGTACGGCGACATGGAAGCGGTGCTCCCCGCCCCGCGCGAGGAGCGCGCCCCGGAGACGCCGGCACCGCCCAAGCGGCTCTCCCGAGGCCTCGGCACCAACCGCGTCGGCGGCCCCCGCAAGCGCACCGCCCGCCGCCACCAGGACTGACCACCGCCCCCACGCCCTCACGACAGAGGAAGACACGACGCCATGAACACGTTCCACGTCGACTCCGAGGTCGGCCGCCTGCGCCAGGTGATCCTGCACCGCCCCGGCATCGAACTCTCCCGCCTCACCCCGCGCAACGTCGACGCCCTCCTCTTCGACGACATCCTGTGGGCCAAGCGCGCCCGGGAGGAACACGACGCGTTCGCCCAGGTGCTCCGCGACCACGGCACCCGCGTGCACTACTTCGCCGACCTGCTCGCCCAGGCCCTCGACGGCGACGAGGCCCGCGACTGGCTGCTCGACCGGGTGATCACCCCGGCCACCGTCGGACCGGCACTCATCGACCCCGTGCGCGAACTGTGCGCCCAACTGGACGGGGAGACCCTCGCCGGCCACCTGATCGGCGGGCTCCTCAAGAGCGACCTGCCGCTCGCCACCCCGCACAGCCTGGTCTGGAACGCCCTCCACGCCGAGGACTTCGCCCTCGCCCCGCTGCCCAACCACCTCTTCCCGCGCGACAACTCCTGCTGGGTGTACGACCGGCTGTCGGTCAACCCGATGGCCAAGACCGCCCGGCGGCGCGAGAGCCTGCACGCCGAGGCCATCTACCGGTTCCATCCGATGTTCGCCGGCGTCGCCCCGGCGTCGATCCTCGACGGCTCGGTGGGCACCCTCGAAGGCGGTGACGTCCACGTCCTGGGCAACGGCGCCGTCATGGTCGGCATGGGGGAGCGCACCACCGCGCAGGCGGTGGAGAACCTGGCCGCCCGGCTGTTCGCCGAGGGCACGGCACGGCGGCTGATCGCCGTCCAACTCCCCGCCGCCCGCGCCTACATGCACCTCGACACGGTGCTGACGATGGTCGACCGCGACACCTTCGTCATCTACCCGGGTCTGGCCGACTCCCTGCGCTCCTGGACGCTCACGCCCAGCGGCACCCGCGAGTGCGGCTTCGACGTCGCCCCCGACTCCGACCTGGCCACCGCCCTCGCCGAGGCCCTCGACCTCGACAAGGTCCGGATGCTGTCCGCCCCGCAGGACATCCGCAACGCCGAGCGCGAGCAGTGGGACGACGGCAGCAACTTCCTCGCCCTCGCCCCCGGCGTGATCGTCGGCTACGAGCGCAACGTCACCACCAACACCTACCTCCGCAAGCAGGGCATCGAGATCGTCACCATCGCCGGCGCCGAACTCGGCCGCGGCCGCGGCGGACCCCGCTGCATGAGCTGCCCCGTCGAACGCGATCCGGCCGTCTGAACCCCCAGGGGGGAACCACCATGACCATCGACCTGCGCGGCCGCTCCTACCTGAGCGAACTCGACTTCACCGCCGCCGAGATCCACCACCTCCTCGACCTGGCCGCCACCCTCAAGGCCGCCAAGCACGCCGGCACCGAGCAGCCTCGGCTGACCGGCCGGAACCTCGCGCTCGTCTTCGAGAAGACCTCCACCCGCACCCGCTGCGCCTTCGAGGTCGCGGCCGCCGACCAGGGCGCCGCCACCACCTACCTGGGCCCCGGCGACACCCACATCGGTGCCAAGGAGTCCATCGCCGACACCGCCCGCGTACTGGGCCGCATGTTCGACGGCATCGAGTACCGCGGCTCCGCCCAGTCCCTCGTCACCGCCCTCGCCGCCCACTCCGGCGTCCCCGTCTACAACGGGCTCACCGACACCGCGCACCCCACCCAGAGCCTGTGCGACGTCCTCACCATGCACGAGCACAGCCCCAAGCCCCTGCCCGACATCGCCTACTGCTACCTCGGCGACGCCCGCAACAACATGGGCAACTCGCTGCTGTCGATGGGCGCCCTGCTCGGCATGGACGTGCGCATCGCCGCCCCCGCCGCGCTGTGGCCCGACCCCGCACTGGTCACCACCTGCCGGGAACTGGCCGAGCGCAGCGGCGCCCGGATCCTCCTCACCGAGGACGTCGAGACCGCCGTACGCGGCGCCGACTTCCTGCACACCGACGTCTGGGTCTCCATGGGCGAGCCCGCCGACACCTGGCGGGAGCGGATCGAACTGCTGCTGCCGTACCAGGTCAACGACAAGACGCTGGCCGCCACCGGCAACCAGGACGTGAAGTTCATGCACTGCCTGCCGGCGCTGCACGACCGCCGCACCCGCCTCGGCAGCGACCTCTTCGACCGCTACGGCCTGGACGGACTCGAAGTCACCGACGACGTCTTCACCTCGCCCGCGTCGATCGTCTTCGACCAGGCCGAGAACCGGCTGCACACCATCAAGGCCGTACTCGTCGCCACCCTGGAGGACTGAAGCCATGCGTATCGTCGTCGCCCTCGGCGGCAACGCCCTGCTCCACCGCGGCGAGCGCCCCGACGCCGCCGTCCAGCAGGCCAACATCGACCGGGTCGCCACCGCCCTCGCCGCCCTCGCCCAGGAACACGAACTCGTCCTCACCCACGGCAACGGCCCCCAGATAGGCCTGCTCGCCATGGAGAGCGCCGCCGACCCCGCCCTCAGCGCCCCCTACCCCCTCCACCTGCTCGGCGCCCAGACCCAGGGGATGATCGGCTCCCTGCTGGCCTGCACACTGCACGACACGCTGCCCGGCCGCCACATCGTCACCCTCGTCACCCACACCCTGGTCCGGGCCGACGACCCCGCGTTCACCCTGCCCACCAAGTTCGTCGGCCAGGTGTACCCGCGGGAGGTGGCCTGCGCGCTGGCGCGCAAGCGCGGCTGGCACATCGCCCGGGACACCACCGGCTGGCGCCGCGTCGTCCCCTCCCCGGTACCGGAACGGATCCTGGAGACCGACACCGTCCACGAGCTGCTGAACGGCGGCACCCTCGTGATCTGCGCGGGCGGCGGAGGCGTCCCCGTCACCGCGGACCGCGACAGCGGGGCGCTGACCGGTGTGGAGGCCGTCATCGACAAGGACCTCACCGCCGCCCTGCTCGCCGAGGACCTGAAGGCCGACTTCCTGCTGATCCTCACCGACGTCCCGTGCGTGTACGAGGACTACGGGACCCCCGCCCAGCAGCCCGTCCTCGACGCGACCCCCGCCGAGCTGCGCCGCAGGGGTTTCCCCGAGGGCTCCATGGGGCCGAAGGCCGAGGCCGCCGCCCGGTTCGTCGAGCGGACCGGAGGGCTCGCCGCCATCGGGGCGCTGGACGCGGCGTACGAGATCGTGCACGGCCGGTCGGGCACCCTGATCCGCCCGGATCTCGCGGCCGGCTGACGAGCGGAAGCACGCCCTGGGCCGTCCGGCCCCCGGTTCCGGGGCCGGACGGCCCGCACCGTGGGCGCTGTCCGGCACTCCCCGTGACGATCACCGACGACGAGTATCGAAGCGCAGGACTTGAAACCGATGAGAGGAACGGCGATGACCGCAACCGTGACAGCCGGCGACCGGGTCACCGAGGCCTGGCGAGGCTTCGCCGGGACCAGCTGGCGCGAGCTGATCGACGTGCGCGACTTCATCCAGGCCAACTACACCCCGTACGACGGTGACGCGACCTTCCTGACCGGCGCCACGGACCGCACCCGGGCCGTCTGGGAGAAGGTCAGCTCGCTGTTCCCGGAGGAGCGGGAGCGCGGCATCCTCGACGCGGACGTGGCGACTCCGTCGACGATCACCTCGCACGCCCCCGGCTTCATCGACCGCGACCGCGAACTGATCGTCGGCCTCCAGACCGACGCCCCGCTCAAGCGCGCGATCATGCCGAACGGCGGTCTGCGCATGGTGGAGAACGGCCTCAGGGCGTACGGCTACGAGCCCGACCCGTTCGTGACGAAGGTCTTCGGGACCTACCGCAAGACCCACAACGACGGTGTCTTCGACGCCTACACCCCCGCGATGCGGACCGCCCGCAAGGTCGGCATCATCACCGGGCTGCCCGACGCCTACGGCCGCGGCCGGATCATCGGCGACTACCGGCGCGTCGCCCTCTACGGCACCGAACGGCTGATCGAGGCCAAGCGCGCCGAGCGGGCCCGGCTGGACGCCGAGCCGTCCACCGAGCACGTCATCCGCGACCGTGAGGAGCTCGCCGAGCAGATCAAGGCCCTCGGCGAACTGACCCGCATGGCGGCGACCTACGGTTGCGACGTCTCGCGCCCCGCCGTCACCGCGCACGAGGCCGTGCAGTGGCTCTACCTCGGCTACCTCGCCGCGGTGAAGGAGCAGAACGGCGCCGCGATGTCGCTGGGCCGCACCTCGACCTTCCTCGACGTCTACCTCCAGCGGGACCTGGACGAGGGGACCGTCGACGAGACGCGCGCCCAGGAACTGATCGACGACTTCGTGATCAAGCTGCGGATCGTCCGCTTCCTGCGCACCCCGGAGTACGACGCCCTGTTCTCCGGCGACCCCACCTGGGTCACCGAGTCGATCGGCGGCCTCGGCCGCGACGGCCGCCCGCTGGTCACCCGTACCTCCTTCCGCTTCCTGCAGACCCTCTACAACCTCGGCCCCGCCCCCGAGCCCAACCTGACCGTCCTGTGGTCGCCCCGGCTGCCCGCCGGCTTCAAGGAGTTCTGCGCCCAGGTGTCCATCGACACCAGCGCCGTCCAGTACGAGTCCGACGAACTGCTGCGGCCCCGGGGCGGCGACGACACCGCGATCGCCTGCTGTGTCTCCGCCATGGCGGTCGGCCGGGAGATGCAGTTCTTCGGGGCCCGCGTCAACCTGGCGAAGGCGCTGCTGTACGCCGTCAACGGCGGCCGGGACGAGATGACCGGCGACCAGGTCACTCCCGTGATGCCCCCGCTGACGGGCGAGTACCTGGAGTACGAGGAGCTGTCGGCGGCCTACGACCGCGTCCTGGACTGGCTGGCGGAGACGTACGTCAACACCCTCAACGTCATCCACTACATGCACGACAAGTACGCCTACGAACGCATCGAGATGGCGCTGCACGACCACCCCGTCCACCGCTTCATGGCCTGCGGCATCGCGGGACTCTCGGTCGCGGCGGACAGCCTGTCCGCGGTGAAGCACGCCCGGGTGAAGGTCTTCCGGGACGCGACCGGGCTGGCCGTCGACTTCCGGACCGAGGGCGAGTTCCCGGCGTACGGCAACAACGACGACCGCGCCGACGCCATCGCCGTCGGCCTGGTGGAGTCCTTCATGGAAAAGGTCCGCCGGCACCCCACCTACCGGGACGCCGAGCACACCCAGTCGGTGCTGACCATCACCTCGAACGTCGTCTACGGCAAGCACACCGGCAACACCCCCGACGGACGCCGGGCCGGACAGCCCTTCGCCCCGGGCGCCAACCCGATGAACGGCCGGGACCGGCACGGCGTCGCCGCCTCAGCGCTGTCGGTGGCCAAGCTGCCCTACGAGCAGGCCCGCGACGGCATCTCGCTGACCACGACGATCACCCCTGAGGGCCTCGGTCACGTCCCCGGGGAGCGCGCGGGCAACCTGGTCGGCATCCTCGACGCCTACACGGCCGCCGGCGGCTTCCACATGAACGTCAACGTCCTCGACCGGGCCACCCTGGAGGACGCGATGGAACACCCGGAGAAGTACCCCGACCTGACCATCAGGGTCTCCGGATACGCCGTCAACTTCGTCCGCCTGACCCGCGAGCAGCAGCTCGACGTGATCAGCCGCACCTTCCACGGATCGCTGTGAGCACCGTGACGGCGGCCGGCCGGATCCACTCCTGGGACCTGTCCACCGGCGTGGACGGTCCCGGGACCCGGTTCGTCCTCTTCGTCAGCGGCTGCCCCCTGCGCTGCCTGTACTGCGCCAACCCCGACACCTGGCACATGCGCGACGGCCGGGAGGCGACCGTGGACGAGGTGATGGCGGAGATCGAGAAGTACCGCGCCTTCGTCACCACGGCCGGGGGAGGGGTGACGATCACCGGGGGAGAGCCGCTGCTCCAGTCGGCCTTCACCGGTGAGGTGCTGCGGCGCTGCAAGGAGGCCGGACTGCACACCGCCCTGGACACGTCCGGCTTCCTCGGCGCGCGCGCCACGGACGGACTCCTCTCCTACACGGACCTGGTGCTGCTGGACATCAAGTCCTTCGACATCGGCACCTACCGGAAGCTGACCGGCGGGCGGCTCGCCCCCACCCTCAGCTTCGCGACCCGTCTGGACCGTCTCGGCGTCCCGATGTGGATCCGCTACGTGCTGGTCCCCGGCTGGACCGACGACCCCCGGTCCGTGGACGCCCTGGCGGGCTTCGTCGCGGGACTCGGCACGGTCGAGCGGGTCGACGTACTGCCCTTCCACAAGCTCGGCGCCGGGAAGTACGAGGCCCTCGGCATCCCCTTCCCGCTGCGCGACACCCCCGTCCCCGACGAGGCCCTGACCGAGAGCGTCCGCGCACGCTTCCGGGAGCGGGGCGTGTCCGCCTACTGACCGCCGGGCCGGCTGCCGGCCCGGCCGTCGAGCCACGTCCGGTACGCGGCCACGGCGGTCGGCAGCGTCGGGAAGATCCGCTCCTTGCCGACCGAGTCCACCAGGCCGTACACCTCGAGGTCGTCCAGCAGGTCCTGTTTCACGCGGGCGAGGGCGAACACGACGCCCCGGTGGGTCAGCTCGCGGCGCAGCTCGTCGACCGCGTCGAGGGCGGTGATGTCGACCTCCACATTGGCCTCGGCGTTGAGGACGAACCAGCGGACCGGGTCGCTCTGTTCGTCGACGGCGGCCAGGGCGCGGCGCCGGAAGTCCTCAGCGTTGGCGAAGAACAGCGGCGAGTCGTAGCGGTAGACGAGCAGTCCGGGGATCGTGCGGGCCTGCGGATAGTCGTCGACGTCGTGCATGCCGGCCACCCCGGGCACCAGCCCTTCCACGGCGTCGTGCGGACGCGCCACCCGGGTCAGCAGCTCGGCCACCGACAGACCGACGGCCACGATCACCCCGTACAGGATGTCCAGGGCGAGCACCCCGGCGAGGCAGCCGAGCGCCAGGAGCAGTTCCCGGCGGCGGAAGGACGCCAGCCGGCGGAAGCCCGCGAGGTCGATCATGCGGACCGCGGCGTAGACGACCAGCGCGCCGAGCACGGCGGACGGCGTGCGCGTCAGCAGCGGGCTCAGGAAGAGCAGCACCGCCAGCACCGCCGCCCCGGCCACCAGCGAGTACGCCTGGCTGCGGGCGCCCGCCGAGGACGCGAGCGCGGTACGGCTGGCGCTGCTGCTCACCGGGAAGCCGTGCAGTGCCCCGGCACCCAGGTTGGCCGCGCCCAGGGCCATGAACTCCTGGTTGGCGTCGAGCCCGGGACCCTCGTCGTCGTGGACGGTGAAGGCCCGCGCGGTGAGGATGAAGTCGGTGTAGGCGACCAGCAGCACGCCGAGCGCGGGCAGGACGAGCCCCGGCAGCTCGCTCAGGTCCGGGACGGCCAGGCTCGGCAGACCGGACGGGACCTCGCCGATCACCTTCAGCCCGTACCGTCCGTCGAGGTCGAAGATCACCACGGCGGCGGTGCCCAGGACGACCGCGGCCAGCGGACCGGGCACGGCACGCACGTACCGGGCCATCACGAAGAGGAACACGAGAGTGACCGCGGAGAACACGACGGTGGCCGGGTGCGCGTCCGGGAGACGGGTGACGAAGGACCACAGCTGGGGGAAGAACTCCGCGCCGGTCGTCGGCACCCCGGTGAGCTTGGGCAGCTGGTCCACCATCATGATGAGCGCCACGCCCGCGAGATAGCCGATCAGGACGGGGCGGGACAGCAGGTCGGCCAGGAAGCCCAGGCGCACCGCCCGGGCGACCAGACACAGCAGTCCGACCGTGACCGCGAGGGCCGCCGCGAGCGACGCGTAGCGCCCGGAGTCCCCGCCCGCGAGCGGCGCGACCACGGTGGCCGTCATGAGGGCGGTCGTGGACTCCGGGCCGACCGACAGCAGCCGCGAGGAACCGAACAGGGCGTACATCGCGAGGGCCGGCAGGATCGCCCACAGCCCGGCGACCGGCGGCAGCCCGGCCACCCCCGCGTACGCCATGACCTGCGGCACGAGGTACGCGGCCACCGTCACACCGGCGAGCAGGTCACCCGTCAGCCACGAGCGCCGGTAGCCGAGGAGCGCGACTAGGCCGGGCGCCAGCCGGCGCCATTCCGGCATGTGCCGTCTGCCCGAGCCCTGGGACATCTGCCGCCCTCCGTCGTCTGACCTCATGATTCACCGGCGTGCCGCCGGGCGCGAGAACCACAGCGGACGGCCTGCGTGTCCGCTGTGCCGCAGCGAGCTCAACGGCCCCCGCAGACAGGGCCGTTCGGCCCCGCGAAGGCAGCCCTTCGGCATCCGGTGCCGCCCGGCGCGCGCGGCCAGAGTAAGTGACGTCAGGCAACGACCGGACCCTCTCGAAGGGAATCATGACCATGGCCGTGCACGAGCACTCTCACCGGAGCTCCGGCTTCCACCTGCCGTCACTGCGCAGGCACCGGACCGCCTCCACCACCGGGCCCGCCGTGTCGACCCACGCCGGCACGAGCACCGCGCGGGCCTACGCCTTCGCCTCCCTGCGTCTGCTCACCGGGTTCGTGTTCCTGTGGGCCTTCCTCGACAAGACCTTCGGCTTCGGCTACGCCACCCCGTCCGGCAAGGGCTGGATCGACGGCGGATCGCCGACGAAGGGCTTCCTCGGCTCCGTCGCCGCCGGGCCGATGGAGTCCACCTTCCACTCCTGGGCCGGCGACCCGTGGGCGGACTGGCTGTTCATGCTCGGTCTGCTCGGGATCGGTCTCGCGCTGGTCGCGGGGGTCGCGCTGCGGATCGCCGCCGTCGCCGGCACCGCGATGATGGCGCTGATGTGGATCGCCGAGTGGCCGCCCGCCAAGCACCTCTCGGACGGCTCGGCGAGCATGTCGCCGAACCCGTTCGTCGACTACCACCTGATCTACGCCGTCGCCCTGATCGTCCTGGCCGCTGCCGCCGCCGGCGACACGCTGGGCGCGGGCCGGCTCTGGGCCCGGCTGCCGTTCGTCCGCGAGCACGGCTGGCTGCGCTGAACACCTGGCGTGCAGGGGTCGGTCGGTCCCACACCGGGACCTATGGCCCCTGCACGGGCAGCCCCCGAAGGACGACGCTGAAACCGGACACCCCGTCCCCACGAGATCCCTCGCCCCAGGAGGTGGAGATCATGCTCCGCACCATCACCGTTGGTCTCGACGGCTCGCGAGAGAGCCGCGCCGCCGCGGAATGGGCAGCCCGCGAAGCCGAGCTGCGCGACCTGCCCCTGAAGATCGTGCATGTATGGGAGCCGGTCCCGGAGCCGATGGCCCAGGCCCCCCTCCTGGGAGCCGAGACCCAGCAGCACTGGACCGAGCGGATCCCGCGCGAGGCCGCCGACGGCATCGCCCTGCGCCACCCCGGCGTCGAGGTGGTCAGCGAGCAGCTCTCCGGACACCCCGGTGACGCCCTCGCCGAGGTGGCGAAGAACTCCGAGCTGCTGGTCCTGGGCTCGCGCGGCCTCAGCGGGATCGGCGGGTTCATGGTCGGCTCCGTCGGCCTGTCCGCCGTCGCGCACACGGACCGCCCCGTCGTGCTGGTCCGCGCGCTGGAAGTGGCCGCCGACGAGCACGAGCCGGACCCGGCGGGTGTTCCGTCCGCCGCGACGCCCTTCCTGCCCGTGGTCCTCGGACTCGACGTCGAACACCCGGACGACACCCTGATCGAGTTCGCCTTCGCCGCCGCCCTGCTCCGCGAGACGTCCCTGCGGGTCGTCCACGGCTGGAACCCGCCGCCCTACTACGCGTACGGCACGCCCGCCAACCCGGCGCTGCACGAGGCGCTGGCCCTCGGCGACGCCGAGGCCCTGGCCGAGGTGCTGCGGCCCTGGCGGCAGAAGTACCCGGACGTCGACGTCGTCGAGGTGTCCCGGTACGGCAGCGCGGCCGTCCACCTCGTGGAAGCCGCCCGCGAGGCCTCCCTCGTCGTCGTGGGCCGGCGCATCCGCCGCAGCCCCTTCGGCGCCCACATCGGCCATGTCACGCACGCCGTCCTGCACCACTCCACCGCCCCCGTCGCCGTCGTCCCGCACAGCTGACCCACCCCATTCCACCCCACCACGTCCCACCCCGTCCCCACCCACTTCCGAGGAGAAGAGAACCATGAAGGCAGCGGTCGTACGAGCGTTCGGCGAGCCCCTGGTCATCGAGGAGCGCCCCGACCCGGAGCCCGGCCCCGGCCAGGTCCGCGTCCGGGTGGAGGCCTCCGGGCTGTGCCACACCGACATCCACGCGGCGCACGGCGACTGGCCGGTCAAGCCGAACCCGCCCTTCGTCCCCGGGCACGAGGGCGTGGGCCTGGTGGAGGCGCTCGGCGAGGGCGTCACCCACCTGTCCGTCGGGCAGCGGGTCGCCGTGCCCTGGCTCGGCAAGGCGTGCGGGCGGTGCGAGCACTGCCTGTCCGGCTGGGAGACCCTCTGCGAGCAGCAGATCAACACCGGCTACGGCTGTGACGGCGGGTACGCGGAGAAGATGCTCGCCTGGGCCGACTTCGCCCAGCCCGTGCCCGACGGGATCACCGCCCTGGAGGCCGCCCCGCTGACCTGCGCGGGCGTGACGACGTACAAGGCGCTGAAGGTCGCCGACGTCAAGCCCACCCAGCTCGTCGCGATCTCCGGCGTCGGCGGCCTCGGCCACCTCGCCGTGCAGTACGCGAAGATCGCCGGAGCCACGGTCGCCGCGATCGACGTCACCGACGAGAAGCTCGAACTGGCCGCCGAACTCGGCGCGGACATCCTGATCGACGCCCGCAAGGAGAACGTCGGCGAGGTGCTCAAGCGGCACGGCGGCGCCCACGCGGCCATCGCCCTCGCGGTGAACGACGCGGCCTTCGAAGCCGTCAACTCCGGGCTGCGGCGCGGCGGAAAGCTGGTCATGGTGGCCCTGCCGGCGCACGGCACGGTCCGGGTGCCCATCTTCGACACCGTGCTGAACGGCACCTCGGTGATCGGCTCCATCGTCGGCACCCGGCAGGACCTCGCCGAGGTCTTCCAGCTGCACGCGGCAGGCCGCACCAAGGTCATCTACGAGGCCCGCCCCCTCGCCTCCGTCAACGACTCCATCGACGAGGTGCTGCGCGGCGAGGTCAAGGCCCGGATCGTCTTCGACCTGGACGCGGGACGGTGAGCACGATGGTCCTCCCCATCGTCGTCGGCGTCGACGGCTCGGAACCCAGCCTGCGGGCCGTCGACTGGGCGGCCGACGAGGCCGCCCTGCGCGGGGTCCCGCTGCGGCTGGTGTACGCCTCCCTCTGGGAGCGGTACGAGGGCGAGTCCCTCGCGGACGACCTCGCAAAGCCGGCCGACCAGGTCACGGCCGAGGACATCGTGCGGACCGCCGAGCGGCGGGCCCGGCTGCGCCGGCCCGACGTGCAGGTCTCCGCCGACGTGCTGCCCGAGGAGCCCGAGTACGCGCTCGTCCGCGAGGGACGCGAGGCCCGCGCACTGGCGCTCGGCACCCGAGGTCGCAGCGGCTTCGTGGAGATGCTGCTCGGATCGGTCAGTCTGACCGTCGCCGCCCACGCCGACTGCCCGGTGATCGTGCTGGGCGGCGGCCACGACAACCGGGTGAGCGCCGGGGGACACGGCCGCGTGGTGGTGGGCGTGGGTGAGAAGAGCACGGACTCGGCCGCCCTGCGCTTCGCCGTCGAGGAGGCCAGGCTGCGCCACGCGCCCCTGGACGCCGTACGGGCCTGGCGGTGCCCCGCGCACGAGAGCACCGACCACCCCCTGCTCGCCGGTGAACCCGCGCGGCTGCACGAGCAGCACGCCGCCGAGGTCCTCGAGAAGGCGCTGAAGGACGTCCCGGCGGACCTGGAACTGCGTCCGCGCACGGTGGAGGGACCCGCCCGCAGGGTCCTCCTGACCGCCTCGCACGAGGCCGACCTGCTGGTGGTCGGCGCCCGGCGCAACCCGGGCCACCTCGGACTCCAGCTGGGGCGTGTCGCCCACGGGGTGCTGCACCACGCCGCCTGCGCCGTAGCGGTCGTACCCGAGCGGACGTGAGCGAGGTGGCCGGCTGCTCAGAGGCCCGCCGCGTGGTCGGGGACGTAGGTCTGCAGATCGCGCGACGGGCGCACGTAGCCGGTCGACTCCGGGCGCTTCGGCAGCTCGAGGACGGGCGGAGGAACGTCGTGGTACGGCACGGAGTCCAGCAGATGGGCGATCATGTTCAGCCGCGCCCGGCGCTTGTCGTCGCTCTCCACCACGTACCAGGGCGCCTCGCTGATGTCGGTGTGCACCATCATCTCGTCCTTCGCCCGGGAGTACGCCTCCCAGTGGGTGATCGACTCCAGGTCCATCGGGGACAGCTTCCAGCTCCGCAGCGGATCCCCCAGCCGGCGCCGGAAACGCTCCTGCTGCTCGGTGTCGCTCACCGAGAACCAGTACTTGCGCAGCATGACCCCCGCCTCGACCAGCATCCGTTCGAAGATCGGGCACTGCCGCAGGAAGAGCCGGTGCTCCTCCGGCGTACAGAAACCCATCACGTGCTCGACGCCGGCCCGGTTGTACCAGGACCGGTCGAACAGCACGATCTCCCCGGCCGCCGGCAGATGCTCGACGTACCGCTGGAAGTACCACTGCGTGCGCTCCCGCTCGGTCGGCTTGGGGAGCGCCGCGATCCGTGCGACGCGCGGGTTGAGGTGCTCGGCGACCCGCTTGATCGTGCCGCCCTTGCCCGCCGCGTCCCGCCCCTCGAAGACCACCACCAACCGCGTGCCCGAGGCCCGCACCCACTCCTGCAGCTTCACCAACTCGGTCTGCAGGCGCAGCAGTTCCTTCTCGTAGGTCTTGCGCGGCAGTGCCGCCGCCTCTTTGCCGGCCATGCCGCCTCCACCGCCCGATGACTTCCGGAGTCCCTCATGCCCAAGGTCGAACACCTGGACGCCACCGTACTTTCCGAGGAGGAACTGCGCACCCTGGACGCACACTGGCGGGCCGCCAATTACCTGGCTGCCGGACAGATCTACCTGATGTCCAACCCACTGCTGACGGAGCCCCTGAAACCCGAGCAGATCAAGCCGCGGCTGCTCGGCCACTGGGGTACCTCGCCCGGCCTCAACCTGGTGTACACCCACCTCAACCGGGTGATCAAGGCGCGTGGGCTCGACGCCCTGTGCGTCTGGGGACCGGGCCACGGAGGGCCGTCCGTGCTCGCCAACGCCTGGCTGGAGGGCAGCTACAGCGAGACCTACCCGGACGTGCCGAGGGACGGGGAGGGCATGGCCCGGCTGTTCCGGCAGTTCTCCTTCCCCGGCGGTGTGCCGAGTCATGTCGCCCCGGAGACGCCGGGTTCGATCCACGAGGGCGGTGAGCTCGGCTACTCCCTCTCCCACGCGTACGGCGCCGCCTTCGACAATCCCGGCCTGCTGGTCGCCTGTGTGATCGGCGACGGCGAGGCGGAGACGGGGCCGCTGGCCGCCTCCTGGCACTCCAACAAGTTCCTCGATCCGGTGCACGACGGCGCCGTCCTGCCCATCCTGCACCTCAACGGCTACAAGATCGCCAACCCGACGGTGCTGTCCCGCCTCCCCGAGTCCGAACTCGACGCGCTGCTGCGGGGATACGGACACGAGCCGATCCATGTGACGGGCGACGATCCCGCCCAGGTGCACCGGGACATGGCGGCGGCGCTGGACGACGCGCTGGACCGCATCGCGGTGATGCAGCAGACCGCCCGCGAGGACGGGGTCACCGAGCGCGTGCACTGGCCGGTGATCGTGCTGCGCACCCCGAAGGGCTGGACCGGTCCCGCCGAGGTCGACGGCGAGCCCGTCGAGGGCACCTGGCGCGCCCACCAGGTCCCGCTGGCCGGCGTCCGCGAGAACCCCGAGCACCTCCGCCAGTTGGAGGCGTGGCTGCGCTCGTACCGGCCCGAGGAGCTGTTCGGGCCCGACGGCAGCCCCGTCGCCGACGTCCTCGCCTGTGTCCCCGACGGCGCCCGGCGGCTCGGTTCCACCCCCTACGCCAACGGCGGTCTGCTGGTGCGCGACCTGCCCGTCGCCCCGCTCGACGAGTTCGCCGTGCCCGTCGACAAGCCGGGCACGACCCTGCACGAACCCACCCGCGTCCTCGGCGACCTCCTGGCCCGGGTGATGAAGGACACGAGCGGACGCCGGGACTTCCGGCTCGTCGGCCCGGACGAGACCGCCTCCAACCGGCTCCAGGCCGTCTTCGACGTCAGCGGCAAGGCCTGGCAGGCCACACACCTGCCGGTCGACGAACACCTCGAACACCACGGCCGGGTGCTGGAGATCCTCTCCGAACACACCTGCCAGGGCTGGCTGGAGGGCTACCTCCTGACGGGCCGGCACGGGCTGTTCTCCTGCTACGAGGCGTTCGTGCACATCGTCGACTCGATGGTCAACCAGCACATCAAATGGCTGAAGACATCGAGGGAGTTGCCGTGGCGCGCCCCCATCGCGTCCCTCAACTACCTGCTCACCTCGCACGTGTGGCGGCAGGACCACAACGGGTTCTCCCACCAGGACCCCGGCTTCGTCGACCACGTCCTCAACAA